>NZ_JBIAVS010000004.1:110957-520781 GCF_042894545.1 Streptomyces sp. NPDC001530 | reverse complement strand
AATCCACCCCGAAGGGCTTCATCGTTCGACTTGCATGTGTTAAGCACGCCGCCAGCGTTCGTCCTGAGCCAGGATCAAACTCTCCGTGAATGTTTTCCCGTAATCGGGACGACACCACGAGAGCGGAACCGTCCGAGGAATAATCGGAAGGTTCACAGCGTCCTCGCTGTGCGCCTGCCAGGCATCGCCCGGCAGGACTTTTTCAAAGGAACCTCGTCCCAGCCGATCGGCCGGAGACGGGGTATCAACATATCTGGCGTTGATTTTTGGCACGCTGTTGAGTTCTCAAGGAACGGACGCTTCCTTTGTACTCACCCGAGAGACTCTCTCAGGCTTTCCTCCGGGCGCTTCCCTTCGGTCTTGCGTTTCCGACTCTATCAGATCTTTTTCCGATCCGATTTCCTCGGTGCTTTCCAGGTTTCCGCTTTCGCGTTTCCCTTTCCGGCGGTTCCGACTCTATCAGATCCTTTCGGGCCTGACCCCCAGTCAGCGGGGTTTGTCTTCGCGGCTGTTGGGCCGTTCCGACGAGTGAGACTTTAGCGGATTCCTGGCTCCCGAGCTAATCGGGGTGGCGTCCTTTCGAACGCGGATTCCTCATTTCGCAAACACGCATGAAAATGAGCCGACGACGGGGTCGCCGTTCGTTCAGTGCTTGTTGCGGAATGGCTGTCCGGGGACCGACCGGAGTCGGCGCTCACGTCGGACAACCCGGAGAACACTACGTACGGGGTAGGGGCGTGTCAACTCCGCTCCGGAGTACCCCCGGGAGGCGTACCCTCAAGGTCATGACTACGCATACGTGCACCCAGCAGTGGTGGGCCGCCTGACGGCGGCCGTACTCACGTATGTACTCAACGGCCGCCGCCCCGGCGGCCGTTTTTGTGTCTCCCTCCTGGAGAGCCGGCCGGCGGGCGCGGCGGCCTCGACCAGGAGGTGGAGTGATGACGCGGATCTTCAGTGGGGTCAAGCCGACCGGGCATCTGACGCTGGGGAACTATCTGGGGGCCGTGCGGCGGTGGGCCGACGTCGATCAGCACCGGGCCGACGCCCTGTTCTGCATCGTCGATCTGCACGCGCTGACCGTGGACCACGATCCGGGACGAGTGCGCAGGCTCAGTAGGCAGGCGGCGACGCTGTTGTTGGCGTCGGGGCTCGATCCGGAGCTGTGCACCGTGTTCGTACAGAGTCATGTGGACGAGCACGCGCGGCTGTCGTATGTGCTGGAGTGCGTCGCGACCGACGGGGAGATGCGGCGGATGATCCAGTACAAGGAGAAGGCTGCGCGGGAGCGGGAGCGGGGCGGGAGTGTGCGGCTGTCGCTGCTGACGTATCCGGTGCTGATGGCGGCGGACATCCTGGCGTACGGGACCGATGAGGTGCCGGTGGGTGATGACCAGACGCAGCATGTGGAGCTGACGCGGGATCTCGCGGTGCGGTTCAACCAGCGATACGGACACACGTTCGTGGTGCCTCGGGCCACCCATCCGAAGGTGGCGGCGCGGGTCATGAATCTGCAGGAGCCGACGTCGAAGATGGGGAAGAGCGATGACGTCGGGCCTGGGGTCGTCTATCTGCTCGACGAGCCGGATGTCGTGCGGAAGAAGATCATGCGGGCCGTGACGGACAGCGGTCGGGATGTGGAGTACGACCGGGAGGGGCGACCGGGGGTCTCGAATCTGCTGGAGATTCTTGCTGCCTGTGAAGGTGGGAACCCCGAGGCCTTGGGCGGTGTATATGAGTCGTACGGCGCTTTGAAGAAGGACACCGCCGAGGCCGTGGTCGAGCTCCTCAGGCCCGTACAGGAGAGGCACAAGGAGTTGTGCGCGGATCCTGCGTACGTGGAGGGGGTGTTGCGAGACGGTGCGGAGAAGGCCAGGGAAATGGCGAAGCCGAGGGTTGACGCGGCTTATCGGGCGATCGGCTTGCTGCCGGCGACGGAGTAACAAGCCGCCTTCACGCTGCAACCGCGCTTAGCGCGGTTCCCGCTGTTCCCGCTGTTCCCGCTGTTCCCGCTGTTCCCGCTGTGGGGAGTCGTCCCGCGGGGCGGGACGGGTGGGCACAGCCTGCAGCGCCGGGGGCCGTTCCAAGCGGGGTCCAACCCCGGTGCCGGGGGCAGGGCACCCCCAGCATCGGGTACGGGTCAGCTGTTGTTGCCGGAGGCTAGCTGTCGGCTGCGGTCGCGGGCGGCTTCCAGCGCGGCGATCAGCGCGGCACGCACCCCGTGGTTCTCGAGTTCGCGGATCGCGTTGATCGTGGTGCCCGCGGGGGACGTGACGTTCTCGCGGAGCTTCACGGGGTGCTCCCCGCTGTCGCGGAGCATCACGGCGGCGCCGATCGCGGACTGGACGATCAGGTCGTGGGCCTTGTCGCGGGGCAGGCCGAGCAGGATGCCCGCGTCCGTCATCGCCTCGACCAAGTAGAAGAAGTACGCCGGTCCCGAGCCGGAGAGGGCGGTGCACGCGTCCTGCTGGGACTCGGGGACGCGGAGCGTCTTGCCGACGGCGCCGAAGATCTCCTCGGCGTGCGCGAGGTGCTCGGCGGTGGCGTGGCTGCCGGCGGAGATGACGGACATGGCCTCGTCGACGAGAGCGGGGGTGTTCGTCATGACACGGACGACCGGGGTGCCTGTGGCCAGGCGCTCCTCGAAGAAGGCGGTGGGAATGCCTGCCGCGCCGCTGATGACCAGACGGTCGGCGGGGATGTGCGGGGCGAGTTCGTCGAGGAGGGTGCCCATGTCCTGCGGCTTGACGGTGAGGATCAGGGTGTCGGCGGTTTTCGCTGCCTCCGGGTTGGTGACCGGGGTGACTCCGTAGCGTTCCTGGAGTTCCTTGGCCCGCTCCGGGCGGCGGGCGGTGACCAGGAGGTCGGTGGGGGCCCAGCCGGCTCGGATCATTCCGCTGAGCAGGGCTTCGCCGATCTTGCCGGTGCCGAGGACTGCGACTTTCTGGGTCATGGTGCGGGTGCCCTCCGGGGGGTGCGTCGTCCTGGGGTCATCCTCGCACTCGGGGTGCGGGCTGGGGTGGGGTGTCCGTTCAGTGGACGCCGGTGCCCAGTTGCTCGGGGGTCGGGGGCTGGGCTGCGGATGGGTGCGCTTACCTGCGCTTGCAGGGTGCCTCCCCCAAGCTCTTCGAGCAGGGGGTACCCCCAGTGCCCATCCGTGCCGCCTGGGGGTCCCCCCACGCTGTTCAGGCAGTGGGGGAGGCACGACTGCCCGCAGCTGCGACCGCTGTGGGTGGGCTGTCGCCCCTCGCGGCACGCGTGGGCGCAGGTAGGGCCGGGCTACGCGGTGCGGCGCCTCAGGGTTGCCGCGCCCAAGGTGAGGACCAGTACGGCGCAGCCCGCGACGATCAGGGCGTCTCGGATGAAGTTGGCCGTCATGTCGGTGTGTTTGAGGACTTCGTTCATGCCGTCGACGGCGTAGGACATGGGGAGGACGTCGGAGATGGCCTCGAGGACGGGGTGCATGTTGGAGCGGGGGGTGAAGAGGCCGCAGAGGAGGAGTTGGGGGAAGATCACGGCCGGCATGAACTGGACCGCCTGGAATTCCGAGGCGGCGAAGGCCGAGACGAAGAGGCCGAGGGCCGTGCCCAGGAGCGCGTCCAAGAGGGCTACGAGCAAGAGCAGCCAAGGGGAGCCGATCACGTCCAGGCCGAGGAACCAGACCGCCAGGCCGGTGGCCAGAGCCGACTGGACGATGGCCAGGGCGCCGAAGGCCAAGGCGTAGCCGGCGATCAGGTCGCCCTTGCCGAGGGGCATGGCGAGGAGGCGTTCGAGGGTGCCCGAGGTGCGCTCGCGGAGGGTGGCGATCGACGTCACCAGGAACATCGTGATCAGCGGGAAGATCCCGAGGAGGGAGGCGCCGATGGAGTCGAAGGTGCGCGGGCTGCCGTCGAAGACGTAACGGAGCAGGACGAGCATCACGCACGGGATGAGGATCATCATCGCGATGGTGCGCGGGTCGTGGCGGAGCTGGCGCAGTACGCGGGTCGCGGTGGCGGTGGTGCGGGAGAGGTTGAGCGCGCTCGGGCGGGTCGTCGGGGTCGCGGGCCCGTCCGTGCCGAGGCTCGTGGGTGCGGTGGTGCTCATCGGGCGGTCTCCTTGCGGGGGTGGGCGCCGGACGGGGCGTCGGTGCCGGCCGCGTCGCCTTTCGCGGAGTGGTTGTCCGTGGCGGACTGGTTGCCCGCCGCGATCGCCTCGTCGACCAGGTGGAGGAAGGCGGCTTCGACGGTGTCGGAGTGGGTGCGTTCGCGCAGGGCGTCGGGGGTGTCGTCGGCGAGGATCTCGCCCTCGCGCATCAGGAGAAGGCGGTGGCAGCGCTCGGCCTCGTCCATGACGTGGGAGGAGATCAGGAGGGTCGCGTTCCGTTCGGCGGCGATGGCGTGGAAGAGGTTCCACAGGTCGCGGCGCAGGACCGGGTCGAGGCCGACGGTCGGTTCGTCGAGGACCAGGAGTTCCGGGGTGCCGAGCAGGGCGACCGCGAGGGAGACGCGGCTGCGCTGGCCGCCGGAGAGGTTGCCGGCGAGGGAGTCGGCGTGGGAGGTGAGGTCGACGTCGGCGATGGCCTGGGTGACGTTGTCGTGGCGGCGTTCGGCGGCGGCGCGTCCCGGGTCGAGGATCGCGGCGAAGTAGTCGAGGTTCTGGCGGATCGTCAGGTCGTCGTAGACGGAGGGGGCTTGGGTGACGTAGCCGATACGGGAGCGGAGAGAGGCGTCGCCTGCGGGGCGGCCGAGGACTTCCAGCGTTCCGGCGACCTTTGCCTGGGTGCCGACCGTCGCGCGCATCAGGGTCGACTTGCCGCAGCCGGAGGGGCCGAGCAGGCCGGTGATCTGGCCGCGCGGTACGGCGAAGTCGAGTCCGCGCAGGACGGTGCTGGTGCCGCGGACGACGGTCAGGCCTTCGGCGCGGACGGCGGGCGGCTGGGCGGGGTCGGGTGGGCGCGCATTTATAATCATCACGTGATGAATATTGCTCCTGTACGGCGTGCCGGTCAAGACCGGTCGCATCTGGCGGCGCAGGCGCGCGGCGGCGTGATCGGAAGGAGGCGCTCCGGCGTGTGACGGGGTGGCGCGCTTCCGCCTTCACGCGGCGGTTACACGGAAGGGCTGCGCCATCAACTCCCTTTACCGACAATGGATTTCAGTGCGCGGTCATATGCCTGAGTGTCGCGCTGTACGTCTGCCGTGCCCTCCCCCGGCTCGGCGCCCACGCATCTCCCGTTGTCCATCGGAGGTGCCGTTGTCATGCGTAAAGCGGATCTGCTCGCGTCCCTCGTCGTGTTTCTCGTCGCGCTGCCCCTGTGCGTGGGGGTGGCCATAGCTTCCGGTGTGCCCGCCGAGTTGGGGCTGGTCACCGGGATCGTCGGCGGGCTGGTGGCCGGTGTACTGCCCGGCAGCAGCCTGCAGGTCAGCGGGCCCGCGGCCGGGCTGACCGTGCTCGTTTACGAGGCGGTGCAGTCGTACGGCGTCCAGGCGCTGGGTGTGCTGGTGCTCGCGGCCGGGCTGGTGCAGCTCGGGCTCGGGGTGTTGCGGCTCGGGCGGTGGTTCCGGGCCGTGTCCGTGGCCGTGGTGCAAGGGATGCTGGCCGGGATCGGGCTCGTGCTGATCGCGGGCCAGGTGTACGCCATGGGTGATGTCTCCGCGCCCGCGAGTGGGCTCGGGAAGATCGCCGGGCTCGGATCGCTGGTGGGTGACGCGGACCCGGTGGCCCTGGCGATCGGCGGTGCCACCGTGGTCGTACTCCTGCTGTGGCCGCGGTGGCGGCGGGGGGCGCGGGTGATGCCCGCGCCGCTGCTGGCGGTGGCCGTCGCGTCGGCCGTGACCGGGGTGTTCGATCTGTCCGTGCGGCGGGTCGAGGTGCGCGGGCTGCTTGATGCCGTACGGCCGCCGGGTCTGGCGGATGTGGGGCGGCTCACGGAAGTGGGCGTGGTCGGGACGGTGCTGGCGTTCGCGCTGATCGCGTCGGCCGAGTCGCTGTTCAGCGCGGCGGCGGTGGACCGGCTGCATCGGGGGCCGCGGACCGACTACGACCGGGAGTTGATCGCGCAGGGCGCCGGGAATGCCGTGTGCGGGGCGCTCGGGGCGCTGCCGATGACCGCGGTGATCGTGCGGAGTGCGGCGAATGTGCAGGCCGGGGCGCGGACGAAGGTGTCGCGGGTGCTGCACGGGGTGTGGCTGCTCGTCTTCACCGCGGTGGTGCCCGGGGTGCTCGGGGTGATTCCGGTGGCGGCGCTGGCGGGGTTGCTCGTGCACGCGGGCTGCAAGCTCGTGCCGGTGCGGGAGGTGGGGCCGCTGTGGCGGGCGCATCGGGGGGAGCTGGTGGTGCTCGCCGTGACCGCCGTGGCCATTGTGGTGGGGAATCTGTTCGTGGGTGTGCTGGTCGGACTCGCGCTCGCCGTGGCCAAGACCGCGTGGGACATCAGCCATGTGCATGTGGAGACGGAGGACCGGGGGGCCGCCGGAATGGTGGTGAGGGTCGTCGGGAACGCGACGTTCCTGCGGCTGCCCAAGCTGCTGGACGCGTTGGAGGCGTTGCCGCACGACCGGGACGTACGGCTGGAGTTGGGCGGGTTGCGGCATGTGGACCACGCGTGTGCGGCGGCCCTGGAGGGGTGGGCCGCCGGGCGCGATCACGAACGGGTCGCTACCAGTAGGTCCACGACGTAGGTCTCCTCCACGATTCCGTCCGGGAAGGTCGGCAGGAGGTGGCTTCTCTCCTCGGCGAGGAATTCCGCGGTGCGTTCCTCGCCGAGGACCAGAAAGGCCGAGTGGCTGCCGACGTTGGCAAGGTGGGTGTCGAGGGGGACGCGGCGGCTCCAACGGATCTGGCGGCGGTCGAAGTCCAGGCGGCCGCTTGGGTCGGCGGACCTGGACAGGGCGGCGGCGGCTCGTGCGCCGCTGCCGTTCTTTTCGACCACCGGGTCGATGCCGAGGTAGCGCTCGGCGCGGGTGGCTGCCGCCGCGATCCAAGGGACGTCCAGGGCATCGGTGTTCCACCAGAGGGCGAGGGCGCCGCCCGGGCGCAGGACGCGCAGTGCCTCCGGCACGGAGTGGGTCGGGTTGGTCCAGTGCCAGGCCTGGGCGTAGGTGAGGAAGTCGGCGGAGGCGGTGGCGATGGGGAGGGCGTTGCCGTTGCCCCGGACGATCGGGATGTGGGGGTGGGCGCGGCGGAATTCGGCGGTCATGCCGTCGCCGGGTTCCACGGCGACCACGTGCGCGCCGCGGGTGTGGAGGAGGGCGGTTGCTATGCCGGTGCCTGCGCCTACGTCGATGACGTTCGCGCCGGTGAGGGGGCGGGCTGCGAGGTCTTCTACGGCATCGAAGAGGGTGGGGGGATAGGAGGGGCGGTTTGCGGCGTATTGGGCTGCTGCGGTGTTGAAGGAGTGGGCTCGGGTGGTGTGGGAGGAGGGGGGTGATGAGGGGGAGGGTGCAGCGGTCATACGGTCATGGTGGCGGGGGTGGGGGCCTGGCGACAGCCCCTCCGGCCTGCCTTTCCCGTCCCTGGGGCTCCGCCCCTAGGCCCCGTCTGGGCCTCGACGGCCTCGTCCTTAAGCGCCGGAACGCTTTCCGCCGGTGGGTGGGGCGGGGCCGTGACGGTACATCCGCCCCGTCGACGGTTGCAGGTCGGCGTGGTGTCATTGCTCGGCCTGGTGATCATTACGGGGCGACGGGGCATTTGATGTACCGTCACGGCCCCTTCCGTGCGTGGGCGGCTGCGGGTGCGTGGGGGCCGGCATTTGGCTGCGGGTGGTTGGGGGTCCGCATTCGGCTGCGGGTGCGTGGGGCCCGCATTTGGCTGCGGGTGGTTGGGGGTCCGCATTTGGCTGCGGGTGCGTGGGGGCAGGTCGGCGACAGCGGTACATGGGGGCGTGCGTGGGCGGCTGCGGGTGCGTGGGGGCGTGTGTCGGCGGCTGCGGGGGCGTGGGGGTGTGCGTTTGCGGCCTGGTTAAGAGCGGCGGGCTCGCTTGCGGGACGGGTTGCCTGTGCGGCGTTTGGTGCGGCGCTCGTAGCTCTGGCGGGCTGTCTCGTATTCCTCGCGGTGGAGTTTCTCGCCGGGGGCCTCGGTGAGGGAGCGGACAAAGTAGGCGAGGAGGGAGCCGATGAAGCCGATGGCCAGGAGACCGCGGAGGGAGGCCTGGCGGTCGGGGTCGGGGCGCTTGCCGAACGCGTCCCAGGTGTGGCGGAAGGCGAGGGCGCTGCACACCGCGAACATCACCACGACCAGGACGGTCACGGGCTTGCCCACGTTCGCGATCGCCAGGCCCTGGTAGGCGAAGCGGAGGACGAAGCACGCGGCCACCGCGGCGGCTAGGGAGCCCGCGGCCACGCCGATCCGGCGGCCGGTGTAGCCGCCGTCGTGCTCCACCCAGGTCGTTCCGAAGAAACGCAGGGGCTCGGGCTGGGGCCCCGCGGGGGTACCGGTTCCGGTCTCGGTCTCGTCGCTCACCCGACGATTATTGCTCCGGTACGGGTCCGGTCCCCGCTGCGAGGACCCCAGCCGATACTCCGGTACGGATCCGGTCCGCCGCGAGAGCCTCGGTCGATGTCGGTCAGGAGCAGCGCGGTGCGACGTAGCCGTCGCTGCCCGTCTTGACGTATGCGTCCGACACGAACTGGGCGTTGGCGATGTTGTCCCAGATGTTCGTCGTCCCGTACGGGCCGGTGATCGTCTCTCCTGGGCACTGGCAGCGGATCGGGACGCTTGAGCCCGCCGACAGGACGCGGACGATGGGGTAGTTCGTGCCCGGGCCACTGCGGACGTTGACGTTGTACCCCGGTGCGAGCGGGTACGTGCGCAGTGCTTCGGCGCTCAGGGTCTGAGCGTCCGCCGTCTCCCCCGCGCCCGCGATCTCTATGTCTTCCGTGGCCATACTGGCCTCCCCCGTTGAATGGTTCACGCCATATTCGTGCTGAGCGCCGAGGCTAGCAAGCCGCCGCGGTTTCGCACGAAGCATCGACTAGGCTCTGCGCGTCGCGCATGCGGACGGACCACACGGGGGTGAGTGATGCCGCCACAGCGCAGCACCGGTACGGACCCGGAAGCGGAACATCCGCGCTACGCCGGGCAGTACCTGCTGGAGGCGGAACTCGGCTCCGGTGGCATGGGCATCGTGCATCTGGCGCGGTCCGCCTCCGGGTTGCGGCTCGCCGTCAAGGTCGTGCACGCCGAGTTTGCCCAAGACCCGGAGTTCCGGGGGCGGTTCAGGCAGGAGGTCGCGGCCGCTCGGCGGGTGAGCGGTGCCTTCACCGCGCCCGTCGTGGACGCCGATCCCGAGGCCGAACACCCGTGGATGGCGACCCTGTTCATCCCCGGACCTACCCTCGCCGAGCATGTGAAGCGGAATGGCGCGCTGCCGCCCGCTCGGCTGCGCCATCTGATGGCGGGCCTCGCCGAGGCACTGCGGGACATTCACCGGGCCGGGGTCGTGCACCGCGACCTCAAGCCCAGCAACGTGCTGCTGGCCGGTGACGGTCCGAAGGTCATCGACTTCGGCATTTCGCGGCCTTCCGACAGTGAACTTCGCACCGAGACGGGCAAGTTGATCGGCACTCCGCCGTTCATGGCTCCGGAGCAGTTCCGCAGGCCGCGGGAGGTCGGGCCGGCCGCCGATGTCTTCGCTCTGGGTTCGGTGATCGTGCATGCGGCCACCGGGAGCGGGCCCTTCGACTCCGACAGTCCGTATCTCGTCGCGTATCAAGTCGTTCACGACGAGCCGGACTTGACAGGCGTACCGGAGGATTTGGTCGACCTCGTCTCCCGCTGTCTCGCCAAGGAGCCCGAGGACCGTCCCACGCCGGACGAGCTGATGACGGCGCTGCGGTCGGTTTCGGCCTCGTACGACACCCAGGCGTTCATACCGGAACAGCGCGCCGGGAATGGGGAGTCGGCGCGGATGGGGAATGTTCGGGTGCCGGAGGTCGAGCGCTCGGAGCAGAAAGGTGATCCCACCCATTCCGCTTCCGGCCAGGCATCCAGGCGGCGTTGGCGGCTTCCCGCGGCCATCGCCACGGGCCTGCTCGCCGTCGCTGCCGCCGGTACCTTCGTCTTCCTCAGCGGGACGCAGGCGCCGGTCCCGGCGGAACACGCCGGGCAGCAGTCGAAGAGCAGCTTCCAGCCGTGGGACATCGAGCTCAGCGCACACGGCGTGAAGGCCGGCGGTCAACCGCAATGCACGTACACGCCCCACAGGTTGTACTGCGTCCGACCCGGCGTGCTCGCCGCCGCCGTCGATCCGGCCGGCGGCGAGGTGCTGTGGTCACGGAGCGACCCGGGATGGCGGCGCGCCGACGTCACGACGGCGCCGGTGCTGTCCGGTGGGCTCCTGCATGTCCTCAGCCGGGGCGGAGAGCGGCTGACGGCCGTGGATCCCGCCACGGGAACGACCCGATGGAGCCGCGACATCGACCCGTACGACGGCCGCGTCGCCCACGTGGGCGGTGTCGTGCTGCTCACCGGCGCCGACTCCAAGGTCACCGCTCTGGACGCGGCAACCGGCGAGGTGAAGTGGCACCACAGCATCCCGGGGCAGTCGTTGCCGTCCTTCACCTCGTACGAGGACGGAGTCGCCTACGCGGTGACAAGGGCCGCGAACGAGACCCGGGTGGCCGCGGTGGACCCGGAGACCGGTGCCATGCGCTGGCAGCGGAGCATGGACGGTTCCATGAGCCTCGTGGGCGCTCATGACGGCGTGGTCTGGCTCACCTCGTTCGCCACGGACAGCTATACGGACGCCGTCGTGCGATACGACGTCGCCGACCGCAAGCTCCGCCGCATCGCGCTGCGCTACCCCCTGCCCGGGGCGCAGGCCGTCGTACAGGGGAAGACGGCGTATCTGCTGGCCGACGGCGGCGCGCTGGTGGCCGTGGACACCGAGACGTCGGCCCAGCTGTGGCGGGTGGAGACGTCCGTGAGCTGGGCCTCGGCACCCGTCGTGACGGGAGACCGCCTCTACTTCACCGCAGTCGACGGACGCCTGCTCGCCATCGACATCACCCACGGCCGCCTGCTCGGCCAGACGAAGGCACGCCTGGGCGACAAGCGGGGCTCGCTGGTCAACAACCTCCCCGCCCCGGTCCCCGCCGACGGCAAGGTCTACTCAACCGCCCCCGACGGTTCCCTCTTCGCGGTCGACGCCCGCGACCCCTCGGCCTGGTGAAACGGAAAGGGGCCGCTCCCGAAGGAGCGGCCCCTCAAAGCGAGCTTCAGCCCAGCTTCGAGACGTCCCGCACCGCGCCCCTGTCCGCGCTCGTCGCCATCGCGGCGTAGGCGCGGAGGGCGGCGGAGACCTTGCGGTCGCGGTTCGCGGGGGCGAAGACGCCGTTCAGGGCGTCCCTGCGGGTGGCCAGCTCCTCGTCCGACACCAGCAGCTCGATCGAGCGGTTCGGGATGTCGATGCGGATGCGGTCGCCGTCCTGGACCAGGGCGATCGTGCCGCCGGAGGCCGCCTCGGGGGAGGCGTGGCCGATGGACAGGCCCGACGTGCCGCCGGAGAAGCGACCGTCGGTGATCAGGGCACAGGTCTTGCCGAGGCCGCGGCCCTTGAGGAAGGACGTCGGGTAGAGCATCTCCTGCATGCCGGGGCCGCCCTTGGGGCCCTCGTAGCGGATGACGACGACGTCGCCGTCGGTGACCTGCTTGTTGAGGATCTTCTCGACGGCCTCTTCCTGCGACTCGCAGACGACCGCGGGGCCCTCGAAGGTCCAGATGGACTCGTCGACGCCCGCCGTCTTCACGACGCAGCCGTCGACGGCCAGGTTGCCCTTCAGGACGGCCAGGCCGCCGTCCTTGGAGTACGCGTGCTCGGCGGAGCGGATGCAGCCGTTCTCGGCGTCCTCGTCGAGGGCTTCCCAGCGCTCGGACTGGGAGAAGGCCTCGGCGGAGCGCACGCAGCCGGGCGCGGCGTGCCACAGTTCCAGCGCCTCCGGAGACGGGGAGCCCGCCCGCACGTCCCACGTCTTCAGCCAGTCGGAGAGAGACGGGCTGTGGACCGAGTGCACGTCCTCGTTCAGCAGGCCGGCGCGGTGCAGCTCGCCCAGCAGGGCCGGGATGCCGCCCGCGCGGTGCACGTCCTCCATGTAGTATGTGCGGTTCTTCGCGACGTTCGGGGCGACCTTCGCCAGGCAGGGCACGCGACGCGAGACCTCGTTGATCTCGTCCAGGCCGAAGGGGACGCCTGCCTCCTGGGCGGCGGCCAGCAGGTGCAGGATCGTGTTGGTGGAGCCGCCCATCGCGATGTCGAGGGCCATGGCGTTCTCGAACGCCGCGTGCGTGGCGATGTTGCGGGGCAGGACCGACTCGTCGTCCTGGTCGTAGTAGCGGCGCGTGATGTCGACGACCGTGCGGGCCGCGTCCTCGTACAGACCCTTGCGGGCCGTGTGCGTGGCGAGGACCGAGCCGTTGCCGGGGAGGGACAGGCCGATCGCCTCGGTCAGGCAGTTCATCGAGTTGGCGGTGAACATGCCGGAGCAGGAGCCGCAGGTCGGACAGGCGTTCTCCTCGATACGGAGGATGTCCTCGTCCGAGATCTTGTCGTTCACGGCGTCGGAGATCGCGTCGACCAGGTCGAGGGTGCGGACCGTGCCGTCGACGAGGGTGGCCCGGCCGGACTCCATGGGGCCGCCGGAGACGAAGACCGTCGGGATGTTCAGGCGGAGGGCCGCCATGAGCATGCCGGGGGTGATCTTGTCGCAGTTCGAGATGCAGATCAGGGCGTCGGCGCAGTGGGCCTCGACCATGTACTCGACCGAGTCCGCGATCAGGTCGCGGGAGGGGAGCGAGTACAGCATGCCGCCGTGGCCCATCGCGATGCCGTCGTCGACCGCGATCGTGTTGAACTCGCGCGCGATGCCCCCGGCGGCGGTGATGGCCTCGCTGACGATGCGGCCGACCGGCTGGAGGTGGGTGTGGCCCGGCACGAACTCGGTGAAGGAGTTGGCGACCGCGATGATCGGCTTACGGCCGATGTCCGCACCGGGTACACCGGAGGCGCGCATCAGGGCGCGGGCGCCCGCCATATTGCGGCCGTGGGTGACTGTGCGGGACCTCAGCTCGGGCATCGTCGCTCGCTCCTTCGGGGAGGCATGAGGAGAGTTATGACTGAAGTCGAGCGTACGCCCGTGCGCCAGGATGCGGACATGCCGTCCGGAATGCGGGATGTACGTCTCGGTCAGCGGCCATGAACGTACGCCCCTGGGGTTACCCCGCGCATCCCCGCGCTCACGGGTTCGTCAAGTGGCCCTGGACCACCGGCGCGACCCGCCCGATGATCTGCTCCGGATCCGCCGACGCCAGCGGCTCCACCTTGATCACGTACCGCAGCATCGCGATCCCCACCAGCTGCGCCGCCGCCAGCTCGGCGCGCAGTTCGGCGTCCGGGAGGTCGAGCCGCTGAGCGATACGGCGCAGCAGCTGGGTGGCGATGAGGCGGCGGAAGACGGCGGCGGCGGCCTCGTTGTTCACCGCGGAGCGGACGATCGCGAGGAGCGGCGTACGGGTGGCGGGGTTCTCCCAGACGCCGAAGATGAAGCGGGTC
Source organism: Streptomyces sp. NPDC001530 (assembly GCF_042894545.1). Classification (NCBI taxonomy): domain Bacteria; kingdom Bacillati; phylum Actinomycetota; class Actinomycetes; order Kitasatosporales; family Streptomycetaceae; genus Streptomyces; species Streptomyces sp. NPDC001530. Next base: position 507,253 of record NZ_JBIAVS010000004.1, on the reverse strand, counting down.
AGGCGCTCGCCGACCCCGTCCAGGGGGCCTTCCTCGACCGCGGCCGGGGCGGCCAGGGCGGGGGCGAAGGCGACCTCGATGGCCGCCTCGAAGACCTGTTCCTTGGTGCCGAAGTAGTGGTGCACGAGCGCGGAGTCCACCCCGGCGGCCTTGGCGATGCCGCGGACCGACGTCTTCTCGTAGCCCCGCTCGGAGAACTCCTCGCGGGCCGCCTCCAGGATGCGGTCGCGGGTGGCGGGGCCCGCCTCCGTCTGCGTACGAGAGGGGCGTCCCCGGCCGCGGCGGGGGGCGGCGTCCGTCACCGGCGGGGCACCTTCACCGCGGAGGCGAGGTGGAGCCGGGTGAAGGCCAGGGCCTCCGCCAGGTCGGCCTCGCGTTCGGCGCTGGACATCGCGCGGCGGGTGTTGACCTCGATGACGACATGGCCGTCGAAACCGGAGAGCGCGAGGCGTTCCAGGAGCTCGGCGCAGGGCTGGGTGCCGCGGCCGGGGACCAGGTGCTCGTCCTTGTTGGAGCCGTTGCCGTCGGCGAGGTGGACATGGCCGAGGCGGTCACCCATGCGGTCGATCATCTGCAGCGCGTCGGTGCGGGCCGTCGAGGTGTGGCTGAGGTCGATCGTGAAGTGCCGGTAGTCGTCCTTCGTCACGTCCCAGTCGGGGGCGTACGCGAGCATCTCGCGGTCGCGGTAGCGCCAGGGGTACATGTTCTCGACGGCGAACCGTACGTCCGTCTCGTTCGCCATCCGCCAGATCCCGGTGACGAAGTCGCGCGCGTACTGGCGCTGCCAGCGGAAGGGAGGGTGGACGACGACGGTCGACGCGCCCAGCTTCTCCGCCGCCGCCTGCGCGCGCTGGAGCTTGACCCATGGGTCGGTGGTCCACACGCGCTGCGTGATCAGCAGGCAGGGGGCGTGGACGGCGAGGATCGGGATCTGGTGGTAGTCGCTGAGTCTGCGCAGCGCCTCGATGTCCTGGCTGACCGGGTCGGTCCACACCATGACCTCGACTCCGTCGTACCCGAGGCGCGCGGCGATCTCGAAGGCCGTCGCCGTCGACTCCGGGTACACGGAGGCCGTGGACAGCGCGACCTTCGCATCCGGGATGCGCACGACTGGTTCTGCCACGAGGGACAGAGTACGGGGTGCCTACGGCGGTTTGCCGGGAGGCGTTGGCCTTCCGCCGGGGTTCTGGTGGCCGCCGAGGTGTGCCGCCTTCTCGCCGTTCTCGCCGCGGGCGAGTGCGGGTTGTCTTTCGGCTGGTCGCGCCCACGCGGCGGAGCCGCATATGTCACGGCCCCGCGCCCCTGACGGGGCGCGGGTCCCCTGTGCCTTCCTTACTCCGATGGCATGTGGTCCAGGCGGCGGAGGATGACGCCCTCCCGTAGGGCCCAGGGGCAGATTTCGAGGGTGTCCACGCCGAAGAGGTCCATGGCGCCCTCGGCCACCAGGGCGCCCGCGAGGAGCTGGCCCGAGCGGCTCGGGGAGACGCCGGGGAGTGCGGCGCGCTCCTCGGCGGTCATCGAGGTGAGGCGGGGAACCCAGTCCTCCAGGGAGCGGCGCTTGAGCTCGCGCTGGACGTACAGGCCCTCCATGGAGCGGGCGGCGCCGGCGATGCGGGCGAGCGCCTTGAAGGTCTTGGAGGTGGCGACCACGTGGTCGGGGGCGCCGAAGCGGGTGAACTCGCCGACCGTCCGGGCGATCTGCGCCCGCACATGGCGGCGCAGCGCCCTCACATCGGCGGGATCGGCCGGGTCGGTCGGCAGCCAGCCCGCGGTCAGCCGTCCGGCGCCGAGCGGCAGCGACACCGCCGCGTCCGGCTCCTCGTCTATGCCGTACGCGATCTCCAGGGAGCCGCCGCCGATGTCGAGGATGAGCAGCTTGCCCGCGGACCAGCCGAACCAGCGGCGGGCGGCCAGGAAGGTGAGCCGGGCCTCCTCCTCGCCGGTCAGGACCTGGAGCTCGACGCCGGTCTCGGTCTTCACCCGGGCCAGTACGTCGTCGGCGTTGCTGGCCTCGCGCACGGCGGAGGTCGCGAACGGCAGCAGGGCCTCGACGCCCTTGTCCTCTGCGGCCTGCAGCCCGTCCTGGATCGTCTCGATCAGTTTGTCGACGCCCTCGGGGCCGATCGCCCCGCTCCCGTCGAGCAGTTGGGCAAGCCGCAATTCGGCCTTGTGCGAATGCGCGGGCAGCGGGCGTGCGCCGGGGTGTGCGTCCACCACCAGCAGATGCACCGTGTTCGAACCCACGTCGAGGACACCGAGTCTCATGTACGGAACGCTACTGCGCTTACGGCGATCGACCGTCCCCGGAGCGGCCTGAAGCGACTTACCCTGGACGGGTGCCAAAGACGAAAAAGGCGAAGCCCGACAAATCGGCCAAGGGTTCTTCGCAGGCGAAGGCCACCAAATCCAAGAAGCCCCCGAAGAAGGTCTCCGTGTCCGACGAGAAGGGGCTCGACTTCGCTCGGGCATGGGTGGAGTTTCCGGATCCCGCCGATGACGAACAGGTCTTCCGGTGCGATCTGACATGGCTGACCTCTCGCTGGAACTGCATCTTCGGCAGCGGCTGCCAGGGCATCCAGGCGGGCCGCGCCGACGACGGCTGCTGCACGCTGGGGGCGCACTTCTCGGACGAGGACGACGAGAAGCGAGTGGCCGAGCATGTGGCGAGGCTCACGCCGGAGATCTGGCAGCACCATGACGTGGGCGTGGCGACCGGCTGGGTCTCGGAGGACGAGGACGGCGACCGCCAGACCCGGCCGTACCAGGGCTCGTGCATCTTCCAGAACCGCCCCGGCTTCGCCGGCGGCGCGGGCTGCTCGCTGCACATCCTCGCCCTGAAGGAGGGCCGCGAGCCCCTTGAGACCAAGCCGGACGTCTGCTGGCAGCTGCCCGTGCGCCGGACGTACGAGTGGATCGACCGGCCCGACGACACCCGGGTGCTCCAGGTGTCGATCGGCGAATACGACCGCCGGGGCTGGGGTCCGGGCGGCCACGACCTGCACTGGTGGTGCACGTCGGCGACCTCCGCGCACGGCGCGGGCGAGCCGGTGTACGTCTCGTACCGGCCGGAGCTGATCGAGCTGATGGGCAAGAAGGGGTACGACCGTCTGGTCGAGCTCTGCGAGGAACGGCTGGCTTCGCAGCTGCCGCTGCTGGCGCCACATCCGGCTGACCCGGTGGGCTGAGGTCCGGGTACGGAGGTTTGTGGGCGGCAGTCGGTGGGCTGACGCCGGTGGCCGAGATCGGCGGGCTGACGCCGGTGGGCCGAGATCGGTGGGCTGCGATCGGGCCGAGGCCTCCGGGGCCTCACCAGGTCCTATGAGTCCCACCAGCGCCACCAGCCCCACATGTTCTACGAGGACGGGCGCGGGTCGCCGCCGTCGGTGGGCGGTGGTGTCGAGCCCCCCGGGTCGGAGGGGGCCGAGTCCGTGGGGGTCGGCTGGGGGTCGGACGGCGTCGGATCGCTGGGCGTCGGGGTCGGGTCGCTCGGGCTGGGACCGGGGTCGGAGGGGGACGGGGAGCTGGGCGTCGGGGCGCTCGGGGTGGGACCGGGGGTGTGGCTTCCGGGGTCGGACGGGCCCGCGTTCCCGTACCCCTCGATCGTGACCACGGCGTCCGCCGGTGCGATCGACACCCGCGCTCTCCAGGGGCCCACCGGCTCGCGAAGATGATCGACGTACACCTTGATCGTCAACGATTCGCCGGGTTCGAGGGTTCCCGAGGACTGGCTCAGGTAGAGCCAGGAGGCTCCGGTGTACGCGGACCAGTGGACGGGTGAACTCCCGGACGCGGTCAGCGTGACGAGCGTCGTGTCGCCGCTGTTGCCCGCCACCATGGAGAGATGTCCGGCGCCCTGTCCCGGGGTGCTTCCGGGGGCGCTGACGACCTCCACGGAGACGTCGGGCGACCGGCTGCCCTTGGTGAAGCGGGCGTCGGGTTCCGTGCTGGCGTTGCCGGCGTTCTCGTAGCCGCCCGCCTCCTCGCCGCTGATTCCGTCGGGGCTGTGCGCCTCGCTCGCGGTGACCGAGCGGCCGTCGGTGCCGTCGCCGGTGAGGGGCGCGCCGCGGTAGGCCGCCCAGAGGGCGAGGACGGGGGCGGCGACGACGGTGGCGACGACCGTGGTCGTGACGGCACGCGCGCGTAGACGGTCCCTTCGCGCGGCGTGGTCCTTGGGGTCCATCGGGAAACCGCGCCGGTCGTAGCGCGGAGCGCTGCCCCGCGCGCGTGGGGCGTGTGCCATGGCCACGTGCAGGGCCGCGCGCGGGGCCTCCAGGACGGGGAGCGCGGCGGGGGTGACGCTGGTGCCGGGCCAGGCGCCGGGGACCGCGCGCTCGGCGGTGCGGCGGCAGCGCGGGCAGTCGTCGACGTGCCGGACCAGCTCGCGGCGCAGGGTCGTACTGAGGACGAGCTGGTTGTCGCCGGTGAGGCGGGCGACGCTCGGGCAGGTGCCGGTCTCGACGACGGCGAGCGCGGCACGGGTGCGCTCGACCTCGCAGGCGGCGGAGGCGAGCAGCTCGCGTGCACGGGCGAGGTCCATGCCGAGGACGGCGGCGACCTCGTGGGCGGCGAGCTGGTGGCGCACGGCGAGTTCGAGCGCCTCGCGCTGCTCGGGGGTGGTGCCGGCGGCCTCCGGCCAGGCCAGCAGGGCGAGTTCGCGCCGGCGCTGTGCCTGGGCCTCTTCGGAGACGTGGGCGCTCAGCGCCTCGGCCGCGCGCCGGTCGGCGGCGCCCTTGTGAGCGCCTTTGGGGTCGCTCTTGCGGGTCGCGCGGTGCCCGGAGGCGTGCGCCGCCTGGCGCCTACGCCGGGCCTCGGCGAGTTTGCGCAGACAGGACCAGCGGGCGAGTGCGTACAGCCAGGCCCGGTGGTCGTCCGCGGACTCCGGGCCGCGCGGGCCCCGTCGCTCGGCCAGCGCGAGGACGTCCCCGAGGGCGGCGGTGGCCGCGTCGTGGTCGCACAGCACGGACAGGCAGTAGGTGAACAGGCCGTCCAGGTAGGGCTCGTAGCGCGCGGGAGGGCGCTGGCCCAGGGCGCGGGCGTTCGCGCCACACGGCGCGGTCACCCGCTTGCGGGCGTCTCCGTGCGCCCGGTGTGCGCCGACGGTGTGCGTGGATGTCTCCGTACTGCTGCTCATCACCCGTGCGACCGTAGGTGCCCGGAGGTGGCCCCTTCTTCCCCCTTGAGCACATTTAATCCGTACGGGTGAAACGATCCCTCATAAGGGGACAGGAGCCTCCGATGCCGTGGCCCAGGCCTTCACGGGCGGCAATGGCAGGCCATGGCAGATGCGTCGGCGGGCAGCGCATCTGGGCCGTCATCGGTGCGGCACCGCGGTGATTTTGGGGGCGCGCGGGAGTCCTCATGGCATGACCTCCACCGCATCCGCCAGCCCCATGTCTGTCGACGGCTTCGTCACCGCGCGGGGCCATGCCGTCGGTCTCGGCCTGGACGGGGCGGCGTACGTGCCGTACCGCCCGGCCGAGCTGACGGTGGGCCGCTGATCACGGACGTTTTTTCGCCCCCTCCGCCCCTACCCGTCCCGTACCTGGTGGGCTCCGCCCCCCGTATCGCGCTGACGCGCTCGTCCTCAAAGGCCGGACGGGCTGTGACACAGCCCGCAGTCGCCCACCGGCGGAAGGGGCCGTGTCGGTACATCAAATGCCCGCATCCGGACGGATCCAAAGAAGACAGCACCCTCCTACCCAACAGCCGATCCGTTCGGATGCGGCCGGATGTACCGGCGCGGCCCCGACCCACGACGGCGACCCGCGAACCCACCCCCGGCCGCACGGCCCCCGGGCCCGTCCCGCACAGGGCGGGCCCGGACTGTCAGTGGCCTCGGCTACGGTTCCGTGCATGGCTGCCCGTACGAAAACCGCGAAGGACCGGCCGTCCTACCGCTGCACCGAGTGCGGCTGGCAGACGGCCAAGTGGCTCGGCCGCTGCCCCGAGTGCCAGGCATGGGGGACGGTCGAGGAGTACGGCGCGCCCGCGGTGCGGACGACGACACCCGGCCGCGTCACCACGTCCGCGGTGCCCATCGGGCAGGTCGACGGCCGTCAGGCCACCGCCCGGACCACCGGTGTCCCCGAGCTGGACCGCGTCCTGGGCGGCGGTCTCGTCCCCGGCGCGGTCGTCCTGGTCGCGGGCGAGCCGGGCGTCGGCAAGTCCACGCTGCTGCTCGACGTGGCGGCGAAGTCGGCGAGCGACGAGCACCGCACCTTGTATGTGACGGGTGAGGAGTCGGCCAGCCAGGTCCGGCTCCGCGCCGACCGCATCAAGGCGATCGACGACCACCTCTACCTCGCCGCGGAGACCGATCTGGCCGCCGTCCTCGGCCACTTGGACGCGGTGAAGCCGTCCCTGCTCATCCTGGACTCCGTCCAGACCGTCGCCTCCCCCGAGATCGACGGTGCGCCCGGCGGCATGGCCCAGGTGCGCGAGGTCGCCGGGGCGCTCATCCGCGCGTCCAAGGAGCGCGGCATGTCCACCCTCCTGGTCGGCCATGTCACGAAGGACGGCGCGATCGCCGGCCCCCGGCTCCTCGAGCACCTCGTGGACGTCGTCCTGCACTTCGAGGGCGACCGGCACGCGCGCCTGAGGCTGGTACGAGGGGTCAAGAACCGTTACGGGACGACGGACGAGGTCGGCTGCTTCGAGCTGCACGACGAGGGCATCACGGGCCTGGCCGACCCCTCCGGCCTCTTCCTCACCCGCCGCGCCGAGCCGGTCCCCGGCACCTGCCTGACGGTCACGCTCGAAGGCCGCCGCCCCCTGGTCGCCGAAGTGCAGGCGCTCACGGTCGACTCTCAGATCCCCTCCCCCCGCCGCACCACCTCCGGTCTGGAGACCTCCCGCGTCTCGATGATGCTCGCCGTCCTGGAGCAGCGGGGCCGGATCACCGCCCTCGGGAAGCGGGACATCTACTCGGCGACGGTGGGCGGCGTGAAGCTCTCCGAGCCCGCCGCGGACCTCGCGATCGCGCTCGCCCTCGCGTCCGCAGCGAGTGACACCCCCCTGCCCAAGAACCTGGTGGCGATCGGCGAAGTGGGGCTCGCGGGCGAGGTCAGACGGGTCACGGGCGTCCAGCGCCGGCTCGCCGAAGCACACCGCCTGGGCTTCACACACGCCCTCGTACCGACCGACCCGGGCAAGATCCCTCCCGGTATGAAGGTCCTGGAAGTCGCCGACATGGGCGACGCGCTGCGAGTCCTTCCGCGCTCCCGTCGGCGAGAGGCCCCACGGGAGGAGGAAGAGCGCCGGTAGACTTTGCCCTGGTCTCGCCCGTCCGTACGAACCGAGGGCGACCGGAAACCTGCGACCGGAGGAGTGCAGTGGCAGCCAACGACCGGGCAGCAGCTCCCGGAAAGTCCGGTGGGAGCTCCGGTGCCGATGGCCTGATGCGCGCCTCACTGAGCGCCGTGGCACCCGGCACAGCGCTGCGCGACGGGCTTGAGCGGATTCTCCGCGGCAACACGGGCGGACTCATCGTGCTCGGCTCCGACAAGACCGTCGAAGCGATGTGTACGGGCGGATTCGTCCTGGATGTCGAGTTCACCGCGACGCGGCTGCGCGAGCTGTGCAAGCTCGACGGCGGCATCGTGCTCGACAAGGACATCACCAAGATCCTGCGGGCGGGCGTGCAGCTGGTGCCCGACCCGACGATCCCGACGGAGGAGACCGGCACCCGCCACCGCACCGCGGACCGCGTGAGCAAGCAGGTCGGCTTCCCGGTGGTGTCCGTCTCCCAGTCGATGCGCCTGATCGCCCTGTACGTGGACGGTCAGCGCCGCGTCCTGGAGGACTCGGCGGCGATCCTGTCCCGCGCCAACCAGGCCCTCGCGACCCTGGAGCGCTACAAGCTCCGCCTCGACGAGGTCGCGGGAACGTTGTCAGCGCTGGAGATCGAGGACCTGGTCACCGTCCGGGATGTCTCGGCGGTCGCCCAGCGCCTGGAGATGGTGCGACGCATCGCCACCGAGATCGCCGAATACGTTGTCGAACTGGGCACCGACGGGCGTCTTCTCGCCCTGCAACTGGACGAGTTGATCGCGGGCGTCGAGCCCGAGCGCGAACTCGTGGTCCGGGACTACGTACCCGAGCCGACCGCCAAGCGCTCCCGCACGGTCGACGAGGCCCTCTCCGAGCTGGACGCGCTCAGCCACGCGGAGCTCCTCGAACTCCCCACGGTGGCACGGGCGTTGGGCTACACCGGCTCCCCCGAGGCGCTGGACTCCGCCGTCTCACCGCGCGGCTTCCGCCTCCTCGCGAAGGTCCCGCGCCTTCCCGGCGCGATCATCGACCGGCTCGTGGAGCACTTCGGCGGTCTGCAGAAGCTGCTCGCCGCCAGCGTGGACGACCTTCAGACGGTCGACGGGGTGGGCGAGGCGCGGGCGCGCAGCGTCCGCGAGGGGCTGTCGCGGCTGGCGGAGTCGTCGATTCTGGAGCGGTACGTGTAGCTGGCCGCGGGGGCCGGCCACGACTGGGCGGGCGGACCGCCGGGTAGATGCTGCCGACCCGGGCGGGGCGACCCGCCGGGTGGGTATCGCCAGGCGAGCCGACCATCGGGTGGATATCGCCAGGCGGGGCGGTCGCCGGGCGAGCGTGTGACCCGCCGTCGGGCGAGCGGTGTCACCGGCCGTCGGATGAGCGGTGTCACCGGCCGTCAGGCGAGCAGCGACCGGCCGTCGGGCGAGCCGGAGGCACAAGACGGGCGCTACCGCTCCTCCCCCCGGCCCCAGTACTGGCTGGCCCCCCGTGGTCGGTCTCAGTCCTGGGACAGTACGAACGAGGTCTGGGCCTTCGTCAGACCCGGCGCCTTCGCCTCCACCAAGTACGTGCCCGCGGACGCCGAACCCGCCGGAGGCGTCGCGCACTCGGGGGCGCTGGCCTTGCGGTCCCACTCCACCGTGTAGGTCACCTGCCCGTCGGCCGGCACGCGGAAGAGGAGGCTGCCGGCGCTCTTCGGGCAGTCGTCCGAGGCCCAGATGTCGGTGTCGCTGCCCGCCTGAGTGATCGTCAGCACGGCGTTCTTCGGGCCGAGATCGACCTTGCAGTCGCTGCCGGAGGAGTTCTTGGCGATGAGCTCGAAGGTGGGCTTGTCGCCGGGGGCGTACGTGTTGTGCACGCTACGCAGGGTCAACTTGACTGCAGAGGTGGTGCAGTTGGGGAGACCGGAGCCGGCGGGAAGCTGCTCCCCCGTTCCGCCGCCGCCGTTGGATCCGTCGTCGGACCCGCCGCTGGACGTTCCGCCGCCGCTGGAGTCACCGGAGCCGGCCCCTGAGCCGTCGCCGGTCCCGTTTCCGGAGCTACTGCCGCTGCCACTGCCACTGCCACTCGACTCGTCACGACCGCCCGGGTGTTGGCTGATCGCCGGGCCGGAGCCGGAGGGGCCCGGGGTGATCGTGGGCGCGGGATTCTTGCCGTTGGATCCGTCGGCGCCGTTCTTGTTGCCTCCGCCGCCGGAACCGACCACCCACACGATGAGCAGCGCCAACAGCGCGACCACAGACAGCAGAACGGCCCTCCGACGCCAGTAGATGGTGGAGGGAAGCGGCCCGACCGGATTGCGCAGAGATCCCACGGCGCAAACTGTACGAGAGATCCGCCCCGTCGCTTGCCCCACCCGCCGCCCCGACTTCAACTTTTCCGGATCATCATCCCGGCGTCAGCGGGTTGTTCGCCCCCTCCGCCCCTGCCCGTCCCGCACCTGGGGCCGCGCCCCAGACCCCGCTCGGTCTTCTTTGGCTGCGGGCGAGCGGGGCTTGTCGCGCAGTTCCCCGCGCCCCTTACGGGGCGCTCCTGGGCCCCCAGGCCCCCAGGTACGAGTCGGGCAGGGGCGGCGGGGCGAAAAACCACCCCACCCGCACCCGGCGTCGGACGCACACCCCCAACCCCCACGTGGCAGGATCGACTACGCCATGACTGCACCCACCAAGCCCACCCAAAACGCCCCCGCAAGCACCCCTGGCGAAACCCTCCACACCCCCGTCATCGCCTGGTTCGAAGAGAACGCCCGCGACCTCCCGTGGCGTCGCCCCGACGCCGGCCCCTGGGGAGTGATGGTCAGCGAGTTCATGCTGCAGCAGACCCCGGTGAACCGCGTGCTGCCCGTGTACGAGCAGTGGCTGGCCCGCTGGCCCCGCCCCGCCGACCTGGCGAAGGAGGCCCCGGGCGAGGCGGTCCGTGCCTGGGGCCGGCTCGGCTACCCGCGGCGCGCGCTGCGGCTGCACGGCGCCGCGGTGGCCATAACGGAACGGCACGGCGGCGACGTACCGACGGTGCACGCGCAGCTGCTCGCGCTGCCCGGCATCGGGGAGTACACGGCCGCGGCGGTGGCGTCCTTCGCGTACGGGCAGCGGCACGCCGTGCTCGACACGAATGTCAGAAGGGTCTTCGCGCGGGCCGTCACCGGCGTGCGGTACCCGCCGAACGCCACCACCGCCGCCGAGCGCAAGCTCGCCCGCGCGCTGCTCCCCGAGAGCGAGCGCACGGCCTCCCGCTGGGCCGCCGCCTCCATGGAGCTCGGCGCGCTGATCTGCACGGCGAAGAACGAGACCTGCGACCGCTGCCCGATCGCCGCGCAGTGTGCCTGGCGGCTGGCGGGCAAGCCGGAGCACGAGGGCCCGCCGCGGCGCGGGCAGACGTACGCCGGTACGGATCGCCAAGTCCGGGGCAAGCTCCTCGCCGTGCTCAGGGAGGCCGTCGCGCCGGTCCCGCAGACCACCCTGGACCGCGTATGGGACGAACCGGTACAGCGGGCCCGCGCTCTCGACGGTCTCGTCGCCGACGGACTCGTGGAACCGCTCCCGGGCGGTCTGTATCGCCTGCCGTTGACATAGCAGGTGCGGCAGCACGCAGAGCAAAACAGGATCTAACCGGACGTACCACCGCCTCGCTCTACCCCTCACCTCCATCCGTTACACAACCGACGGACAGCCGATTGCTTGCCGCAGGCTGGCTCGGACAACCCCGTGACAACGCCTCCGTAGCTTCATTCCCGTACCGCACACAACGCGGCACAGAGGCAACGGACAACCGGCAGCAGGCAGGTCGGAAACGGGGATGGAGGCGGTTGATCATGGCGCACGGCGAGGTGCTCGAATTCGAGGAGTACGTCCGCACTCGGCAGGACGCGCTGCTGCGCAGTGCCCGCCGCCTGGTTCCCGACCCGGTCGACGCCCAGGACCTGCTGCAGACCGCGCTGGTACGGACGTACGGCCGCTGGGACGGCATCGCGGACAAGCGGCTGGCCGACGCGTACCTGCGCCGCGTGATGATCAATACGCGGACCGAGTGGTGGCGGGCACGGAAGCTGGAGGAGGTCCCGACCGAGCAGCTGCCGGACGCGAGCATCGACGACTCCACCGAGCAGCACGCGGACCGCGCGCTCCTTATGGACATCATGAAGGTTCTCGCTCCGAAGCAGCGCAGCGTCGTCGTGCTGCGACACTGGGAGCAGATGTCCACGGAGGAGACGGCCGCCGCCCTCGGTATGTCGGCCGGAACGGTCAAGAGCACGCTGCACCGGGCGCTGGCCCGGCTCCGCGAGGAGCTGGAGAGCCGGGACTACGCGGAGCGCGGCGCCCGCGCGCTCGAACCGAGTAAGGAGCGGGAGCGTTGCGCGGCCTAGGAACCCGGGCCAGGCAGGTCCTGAAGGCGGGGAGTACGGCAGCGGCCGCGCTCACCGCCCTCAGCCTTTTCGTGACCGCCTGCGGCACGGGCGGTACCGGCGCCCGGGACGAGGGTCCGGCGGGCGGTGACGCGGTGGCCAAGGGCGCCGCCACGCCCACCGCCTCCGCCTCGCCGAGCAAGGCGCCGGAGCGGGTGGACGCGGTCCAGCTCGTCAAGGACGATCCGGAGGTCAGCGCGTCGGTCAAGCGCGACCTGAAGCCGTGCGTCGGTGACGAGTACCCGGTCGACGTGTCGTACGGGGATCTGACCGGCGGACGCTCGGACGATGTCGTGGTCAACGTGATGACCTGCGGCGATGCTGTCGGCGTCGGCTCGTATGTGTATCGCGAGTCAGCCGGCAGGTACGAGAACGTCTTCGCGGCCGAGGAGCCTCCGGTCTACGCCGAGATCGACCGGGGCGCCTTGGTGGTCACGCAGCAGCTGTACAAGAAGGGCGACCCGGTGTCGTATCCCTCCAGCGAAGAAGTCATCACCTACGGCTGGTCCGCGACCCGCTTCGTCGAGCAGGGCCGGATCCACACCGACTACAGCAACGCGGTGGGCGGCACCGACACCCCCGCCCCCGCGAACTGACCGACACTTCCTTCGAACCGACCGACACCTCGCCCCCTCGAACTGAGAGCACACGGAGAGCAGCCGGATGGCAGAGCAGACCCACGTCCTGTTCGTCGAGGACGACGACGTCATCCGCGAGGCCACGCAGCTCGCCCTGGAGCGCGACGGCTTCGCGGTCACCGCGATGCCCGACGGGCTGTCCGGCCTGGAGGCGTTCCGCGCCGACCGCCCCGACATCGCCCTGCTGGACGTGATGGTGCCCGGACTCGACGGCGTCTCGCTGTGCCGCCGTATCCGTGACGAGTCGACCGTCCCCGTGATCATGCTGTCGGCGCGCGCCGACTCGATCGATGTCGTGCTGGGCCTCGAGGCGGGCGCCGACGACTATGTGACCAAGCCCTTCGACGGTGCCGTCCTGGTCGCCCGGATCCGCGCGGTGCTGCGCCGGTTCGGGCACGCGAACGGCGGCGCCCAGGCGACCGACGGCACTTCGTCCGTCGACGGCGGAGTGCTCGCCTTCGGCGACCTGGAGATCGACACCGAGGGCATGGAGGTGCGCAAGGGCGGTACGCCGGTGGCGCTCACGCCCACCGAGATGCGGCTGCTCCTGGAGTTCTCGTCCGCGCCGGGTACGGTACTGAGCCGCGACAAGCTGCTCGAACGTGTGTGGGACTACGGCTGGGGCGGTGACACCCGCGTCGTCGACGTCCATGTGCAGCGGCTGCGCACGAAGATCGGCCAGGACCGGATCGAGACGGTCCGCGGCTTCGGCTACAAGTTGAAGGCCTGAGCAGGGGTATGCGGGGGATATTTCAGCGCCGGGACCGGACCGGCCGGAGTGGTGCCGGCGCAGGCCCGGACAGAGGGACGAGTGATGGCGTGAGCATCCGCACCGGCATCCGGTGGAAGCTCAGCGCGGCCATCGCCCTGGTCGGCGCCCTGGTCGCGATCGCCTTGAGTCTGGTCGTGCACAACGCGGCACGCGTGTCGATGCTCGACAACTCGCGCGACCTGGCGGACGAGCGCATCCAGCTCGCGCAACGCGTGTACGGGCCCGGCCGGCCGCCGCCGTTCGGGGCCAAGATCGACAATCCGGCCATCCCGGCGGACCTGCTGGCGAAGGTCTCGGAAGGACGGCGGGCCACCTATGTGTCCGACGGCCCGCACGGCGTGCCCGACATCTGGGCCGCCGTACCGCTCAGGGACGGCCGGGTGCTGTCCTGGCACGAGCGGTTCACCGATCGCAACGCGGACGTCATGAAGGACCTCGACCAGGCACTCATCATCGGCTCCATCGCGGTCGTCTTCGGCGGCAGCGCCCTCGGCGTGCTCATCGGCGGACAGCTCTCGCGCCGGCTGCGCAAGGCCGCGTCCGCCGCGAACCAGGTCGCCAAGGGCGAGACCGACGTCCGCGTACGGGAGGCGATCGGCGGTGTCGTGCGCGACGAGACCGACGACCTCGCGCGCGCCGTGGACGCGATGGCGGACGCGCTCCAGCAGCGCATCGAGGCCGAGCGCCGGGTGACGGCGGACATCGCCCACGAGCTGCGTACGCCGGTGACCGGGTTGCTGACGGCGGCGGAACTCCTGCCGCCCGGCCGCCCCACCGAACTCGTCCGAGACCGGGCGCAGGCCATGCGCACCCTCGTGGAGGACGTCCTGGAGGTCGCCCGGCTGGACGGCGCGTCCGAGCGGGCCGAGCTGCAGGACATCATGCTCGGCGAGTTCGTGTCGCGGCGCGTGGCCGCCAAGGACGCGGACGTCGAGGTGCGCGTGGTGCACGAGTCGGAGGTCACCACGGACCCGCGCCGACTGGAGCGCGTCCTGTTCAACCTCCTCGCGAACGCCTCCCGGCACGGCAAACCGCCCATCGAGGTCACCGTCGAGGGCCGCGTCATCCGCGTCCGCGACCACGGTCCCGGCTTCCCCGAGGCGCTCCTCGCCGAGGGCCCGAGCCGCTTCCGCACCGGCAGCACCGACCGCGCGGGCCACGGCCACGGCCTGGGCCTCACCATCGCCGCGGGCCAGGCCCGCGTGCTGGGCGCCCGCCTGACCTTCCGCAACGTACGCCCCCCGGGCGCCCCGGACGACGTACCCGCCGAGGGCGCGGTCGCGGTGCTCTGGCTGCCGGAACACGCCCCGACGAATACGGGGAGCTACCCGATGCTGCCGTAGGACGCTCGCGTCTTCAGCCCGTCTGGCGTTTGTCTTCAGCCCGTTCCGGCGTTGTCTTCAGCCCGTCCGGCGTTTGAGGACGAGCGCGAAGCGCGATACGGGGGGGTCTGGGGGGCGGAGCCCCCCAGGGACGGGAAGGGGCGGAGGGGGCGAAACCAGCCCGCAGCTCAGCCCCCGTACACCCGCACAAAAGAAGAAGACCCCCGGGGCGGACAACGCCGGGGGTCTTCCGACCAAGAGGGGTCAGACCGTCTCGGCCACGGTCTCCTTGGCCACGGCCCCACTCCCCGCATCCTCGGCCGACTTGGACGCAGCCGCCCCCTTCAGCGGCACCTCCTTCACGAACACCGCCGCGACCAGCGCGACCACGGCCACCGCGGACCCGAGCAGGAACGCGGAGTGCGTACCGGAGGACACCGCGTGCTGGTAGGCCTCCCGCGCCACCACAGGCAGCTTCGCCAGGCTCGCCGCGTCGAGCTGCGCGGACTGCTCGGTCACCTTGGACCCGAGCGCCCCGGCCCGCTCGGCCATCACGTCCTGCACCCGGTGATTGAACAGCGCGCCCATGATCGCGACGCCGAAGGACGAGCCGAGCGTACGGAAGAGGGTGGTGGACGAGGACGCGACGCCCATGTCCTTCATCTCGACGCTGTTCTGCGCGACGAGCATGGTGATCTGCATCAGGCAGCCCATGCCCGCACCGAGCACCGCCATGTAGAGCCCGGACGTGAGGCGGGTCGTCTCAGTGTCCATCTGCGCGAGCAGGAACAGCCCCACGATCATCAGCACACTGCCGACCAGCGGAAAGACCTTGTACCGGCCGCTGTTGGTGGTGACCCGCCCGGCGACCATCGACACGGCGAGCATCGCGCCGAGCATCGGCAGGAGCAGCAGCCCGGAGTTGGTGGCGGACGCGCCCTGCACGGACTGCTGGTACAGCGGCAGGAAGAGCACCGCGCCGAACATCACGAAGCCGGTGATGAAGCCGATGATCGACATCAGCGTGAAGTTGCGGCTCTTGAAGATGTGCAGCGGCACGACCGGCGCGGCGGCCTTGGTCTGCCAGAAGACGAAGCCCACGAGCGCGGCGACGCCGATCCCGATCAGCTCCATGATCCGGGCGGAGCCCCAGGCGTACTCGGAGCCGCCCCAGGTGGTGACCAGCACGATGGACGAGATACCCAGGGCCAGCAGCCCTGCACCGAGATAGTCGATCTTCGCCTCGACCCGCTTCTTCGGCAGGTGCAGTACGGCGCTGACCGCGAGGAGCGCTACGACGCCGAGCGGGAGGTTGATGTAGAAGGACCAGCGCCAGCCCCAGTGGTCGGTGATGGTGCCGCCGACCAGCGGTCCGAGGATCATGGCGAACGCCATCACGCCGGCCATCATGCCCTGGTACTTGCCGCGCTCCCGGGGCGGTATGAGGTCACCGATGATCGCCATGACGCCGACCATCAGACCGCCGGCGCCGAGGCCCTGAATGGCGCGGAAGCCGATCAGCTGCCCCATGTCCTGGGCCATGCCGCTGAGCGCGGAGCCGATCAGGAAGAGCACGATCGAGGTCATGAAGGCGCCCTTGCGCCCGTACATGTCGCCGAGCTTGCCCCAGATGGGGGTGGAGGCGGCGGTGGCGAGCGTGTACGCGGTGACGACCCAGGACAGGTGCTCCAGGCCGCCCAGTTCGCCGACGATCGTGGGCATCGCCGTACCCACGATCATGTTGTCGAGCATGGCCAGCAGCATCGCGATCATGAGTGCGAGCAGCACGACCCGTACGCTGCGTGGTTGTTTGTCGGTCTCGGCGACCGTTTCGGTGTTGTCCGCCATCGTTTCCACTCCCCTAGGTACCGCTGCCGCCGTCCGGCTACTTACTTGCCGCCCGGCAAGTTGACTACACTCCGGGAAACTAGACCCGTAACTAGCCGGGCGTCAAGTAAGTTTAAGTAGTTTTACTAGCCGGGCGACAGGTAAGTTTTCAGGGAGCGCAAGGAGTACGAGGATGGGCGGCACCATGGACGGCACCAAGCGACAGCGCCGCGGGGACACCCGCCAGCGCATCCAGGACGTGGCCCTCGAACTCTTCTCCGAGCAGGGCTACGAGAAGACCTCGCTGCGCGAGATCGCCGAGCGTCTCGATGTCACGAAGGCGGCGCTCTACTACCACTTCAAGACCAAGGAAGACATCCTGATCAGCCTCTTCCAGGACCTGTCCAGGCCCATGGACGAGCTGATCGAGTGGGGCAGGCAGCAGCCGCGCACGCTGGAGACGAAGCACGAGATCCTGCACCGCTACAGCGACGCCCTCGCCGAAGCGGCCCCGCTCTTCCGCTTCATGCAGGAGAACCAGGCGACCGTACGCGAGCTGCGCACGGGCGAGGACTTCAAGGACCGCATGATGCGGATGATCGACCTGCTCAAGGAGCCGGACGCCGATCTGAAGGACCAGGTCCGCTGCATCAGCGCGCTCTTCTCGATGCACGCCGGGATGTTCGTCCTGAGGGACGTCGAAGGCGACCCCGAGGACAAGCGCAAGGCCGTCCTGGAGGTCGCGATCGACTTGGTGACACAGGCGCACGGGGGCGCGACCCCGCCTTAGCGGTCACGCCCTCGGGGCGTGCCTCAGACAGTCACGCCCTTGGAGCGCAGGAAGGCGACGGGGTCGATGGCCGACCCGTAGTTCGGGGTCGTACGGATCTCGAAGTGCAGGTGCGGCCCGCTGGAGTTGCCGGTGTTGCCGGACAGCGCGATGTGCTGACCGGTGCCGACGACCTGGCCGGCCCTGACATCGATCCGCGACAGGTGGGCGTACTGCGAGTACGTCCCGTTGCCGTGCTTGATGACTATGGCGTTGCCGTACGCGGGACCGTCACCGGCGCCGTTGCCGCCGGCCTTGACGACGGTGCCGCCGTGCGCGGCGACGACCTCGGTACCGCTGGCCACGGCGAAGTCCTGCCCGGAGTGGGTGGACTGCCACATGCCGCCGGCCTGGGCGAAGCTGGCGGACAGGGTGTACTTCTTCACCGGGTCGACCCAGGAGGCGGGCGTCTTCGCGGCGGCCTGCGGCTGCACGGCACTGGCCGCCGTGACGGCCGCGCCGGGCGCGAGGGTGTCGGCGGCGGTCGCGACTCCGGCGCCCAGCACGACCGAGGCGCCGAGACCGGCGGCCAGGACGGCGGCCCGCGTGCGGATCAGGGACGTACGGGACTGACGGGACGTGACGCGCTTCGACATGGAGACCTCATGGGGACGGGAACAGGGGTACATGTCCCACCCGGCGCACAGCCGGCCACCGGATGGGGCATCCCTTGGTAACCCGCAGCCCCGTAGACCCCCAAACCAGCGATCTACGACGTTCGGTCGTACTTCACCCCAAAAATTAACGAACCTTGACAGTACGGACATCTCGTAAGGGATGTTCCGGATTTCTTCCGGGAAACGAGGTTTAGTCCCACTTGAGGGCATGGCACCGCAAGGAAAACCCCCTTCTCCGCCGTCGCACCTCGCGCCGCGCGATCGACCCTCCGAGTTCTGTAGCAAAGGTCCCTTTTGCCCGTTTCCCTCCCTCTACTATGAGCTCTAGTAACGGACAAATCGCCTGTGTGGCATGTCACCGGATGGCAAGATCCAGGTCCTGGGGAATGTGACGGCGGCTACGCTGCTGCCCCTGCTTCGGGGGACAGAGCCCGGGGTTCACGGGGGAGGCCGGATGGATCCGACAGTGCTGGGCACGAGGCTCGCGTCGAGCCTGATCGCCCCACTGGTGAGGAAGCTCTTCTTACGCGAGCCCGCGGAGGCCGGGGCAGGGCTGGTCGACAAGCCCGTACGCCTCTCCTCACTCGTCTCCTTCCGCGGTGAGAAACGGAACCTGACCGAGAAGGACGTACACCACCTGGCCGCCCGTCTGGTCCGGGCCGCGGTGGAGTCCCCGGGCGAGCCCCCCTTCCCGCCGGACGAGGAGACGGCGGTCACGGACGCCCTGGCCCGGACCCTGCTCGCACTCGGCGAGCTCGGCATGGACAACGTCCAGGCGGTACGGCTCGGCCATACCGAACTCGCGCGACAGCTCCGTCAGCACGCGCCGGCCCCCGCCGGCCTCTCGACGGACGCCGCCCTCTTCCTCGAATCCGTCACCGAGTGGGCCTGCGTCCACATCCTCGACTTCTTCACCCAGCGGTCCACGTTCGTCGCCCGCACGCTGGTGGAACAGACCCGAGGGCAGTCCGAGCTCATCGCCAAGGTCGACGAACTCATCACACGCAACCCCCGGCAGGACGCCCGGTACTCCGCCTTCGAACGCCGCTACCTCCAGTACATCGCCGAACGCCACAGCGACGTCACCATCTACGGCATCGACCTGCGGGACTGCCCCGACCGCTGGCCACTCGAAGTCGCCTATCTCAGCCTGGAGGCCACGGCGACCGAGCCGGTGCCGGACGGCTTCGGCGAGGCACCCGCGCACACCACGGTGCAGCTTCCCGCCGAGCACGCCTTCGACCGCGGCCACGACCGGGTCCTGCTGCGCGGCGACGCGGGCTCCGGGAAGACGACCCTGATCCAGTGGCTGGCGGTCACCGCCGCCCGCGCCGGAGACCGCATCCCGTTCGTGCTTCCGCTGCGCACCCTCGTCCGCGCCGACGCCCTGCCGGACCCGGAACACTTCCTGTCCGCCGTCGGCTGCCCCCTGCCGGCGCCGGAATTCTGGGCCGAACGCGTCCTCAGCAAGGCCAGACGCGGCCTGGTCCTGGTCGACGGCCTGGACGAAATCCCCACCGCCGACCGCCACCGCACCCGCGACTGGCTCACCGCGCTCATCCGCGCCTACCCCGGCAACCGCTGGCTGCTCACCTCCCGCCCCACCGCCGTACGGCCCAACTGGCTGGCGAGCGAGGGCTTCTGCGAGCTCCTGCTCACCCCCATGGGACGCGCCGACGTCAGCACGTTCGTCCGCCGCTGGCACACCGCGGCCGCCGCTCCGGACCTCGAAGCGCCCCTCCTCGACGCCCTGCACACCAAACCCGACCTGGGCCGCCTCGCCACCAACCCGCTGATGTGCGGCCTGATCTGCGCCCTGCACCGGGAGCGCCGCGGCTATCTGCCCACAGGACGCAAGGAGTTGTACGACTCCGCCCTGTCCATGCTGCTCGCCCGCCGCGACCGGGAGCGCGGCATGGGCGCCTCGGACGGCATCGAACTCGGCGAGGAGGCCCAGCTCGAACTCCTCCAGCGCCTCGCCTACGCGCTCACCCTCAGCGGCCGTACGGAGATGGAACAGTCGGCCGCCCAGGGGCTGTTGGAGCGCAACCTGCCCACGGTGGCGACGGCGGCGGGCCAGGGAGACGCGACGGCCGTCTTCCGCCATCTGCTGCTGCGCAGTGGTCTGCTGCGCCAGCCCGCCGAGGGAGTGGTCGACTTCGTCCACCGCACCTTCCAGGACTATCTGGGCGCGCGGTACGCCATCGAAGAGGGCCATATCGACGTCCTCGCCAGCAAGGCCGACGACCCCCAGTGGGAGGACGTCATCCGGATGGCCATCGCCCACGCCCGGTCGAAGGAACGCGCGCATCTGCTGGAACAGCTGCTGGCCCACGACACGCCCCGGCTGACGCTGCTGGCCCTGGCCTGCCTGGAACACGCGACCGCGCTGGACCCGGTGGTACGGGCGAAGGTCGAGGCACGGGCCTCGGCGCTGATCCCACCGCGGACCAAACAGGCCGCCCAGGAACTGGCCGAGGCCGGTCCACTGGTCCTCGAACTCCTGCCGGCACCCGAGGGACTGACCGACGACGAGGCCCTCGGCGTCGCCGTCACCGCGTCGATGCTGGCCACGGACGGATCGCTGGCGGTGCTGAAGCGGTTCCGCGACCATCCGAGCCTGGAGGTACGGCGTCATCTGGTCGGCGCCTGGCACCGGTTCGACCTGGCCGAGTACGCGAGCGAGGTGCTGGCGCATCTCGACCCCGGGGACCTGTCCATGCGGGCCACCCAGCCCGCCCAGCTCCGCGCCCTCGACCGGATCGGAGTCCCCTGGGCCGATCTGCTCCTGCGCGGGGCCTATGAGGCGACCCGGCTTCTGCGGGTGACGGGCCCGGGCACGACGACCCACCTCACCCTCCAGCGGAACCCGCTGCTGACCGACCTGAGCCCGCTGCTCACGCTGGAGTCGTTGCGCTACCTCCAGCTCGACGACTGCCCGGGCATCACCGACCTGTCCCCGCTGGCCGATTCGCACCTCACCGAACTGCATCTGCGGCAACTGTTCAGGGCCCCCGGACTGCCGGGTCTGGGCTCGCTGCGCACGCTGCGCTCGCTGGGCATCGGCCAGCCGCTGCAGAGCGGCACGCTCACCGACGCCCTTCCCTCCCAAGCGCCCCTGGAGCAACTCTTCCTGTCCGGGGGCGCCACCCGCACCACGGGCCTCAGAGGGCTGTCCGGCTGGAGTTCGCTGCAGACACTCGGTCTCGGCAGCATCCTGCCCGAGCCGACCGCCGCTGACTGGGCCGAGGTCTCCGCGCTGCCCGCCCTCGACACCCTTGTCCTGCACCGGACCCTGCTCCCCCAGACCGCGGCCATGCCCACCCTGCCCACGGTCAGGACATTGCGCGTCACCGGCATGGACGGCACGGAGAGCCTGACCGAACTGGCGAGCCGCCTCCCGGGCGTCACCAGCGTCAGCCTCCAGATCAGGACCCACTACACCAAGGCCGACTACGGTCGCCTGTTCCCCGACGCGGAGGTCCTCCTCGACCGGCGATGACCGTGCCCTCGGCGCACATCTTTCGGGATCTACGAGGCGTCAATTTCGTGCTCAACTCGGATACTGGCTCCGTGCCGGAACATATCTCGCGCCCATTGCCCGGCGAGCACACCCTTACGGAAACCCACAACGTGCTGTGAAAAAGGGGCTGTCCCGGGACCGAAGTCCCGGGACAGCCCCTTTGTTCAGCGAACCCGGAGGTTACGCCTCCTTGCTCAGGTTGGGACCGGCCCCACCCGCGGCCTGCTCGATCGGCGGGACGTCGGGGAGCGCCGACTTCTCCTCACCCCGGAAGGTGAAGGCCCTGGCCTCACCCTCGCCCTCCGTGTCGACGACCACGATGTGGCCGGGACGCAGCTCGCCGAAGAGGATCTTCTCGGAGAGGACGTCCTCGATCTCGCGCTGGATGGTCCGGCGCAGCGGCCGGGCGCCCAGGACGGGGTCGTAACCCTTCTTCGCGAGGAGCGACTTGGCGGTCGGGCTGAGCTCGATGCCCATGTCCCGGTCCTTCAGCCGCTCGTCCACCTTGGCGATCATGAGGTCGACGATCTGGATGATGTCTTCCTCGGTGAGCTGGTGGAAGACCACCGTGTCGTCGACACGGTTCAGGAACTCGGGGCGGAAGTGCTGCTTCAGCTCGTCGTTGACCTTGGCCTTCATACGCTCGTAGCCGGTCTTGACGTCACCCGCGGCCGCGAAGCCGAGGTTGAAGCCCTTCGAGATGTCCCGGGTACCGAGGTTGGTCGTCATGATGATGACCGTGTTCTTGAAGTCCACGACCCGGCCCTGGGAGTCGGTCAGGCGACCGTCCTCCAGGATCTGCAGCAGCGAGTTGAAGATGTCCGGGTGGGCCTTCTCGACCTCGTCGAAGAGGACCACCGAGAACGGCTTGCGCCGTACCTTCTCCGTCAGCTGGCCACCCTCTTCGTAGCCCACGTATCCGGGGGGCGAACCGAAGAGACGCGACACCGTGTGCTTCTCGCTGAACTCCGACATGTCGAGGGAGATCAGCGCGTCCTCGTCACCGAAGAGGAACTCGGCGAGGGTCTTGGACAGCTCCGTCTTACCGACACCCGACGGGCCCGCGAAGATGAACGAACCACCCGGGCGCTTCGGGTCCTTCAGACCCGCTCGCGTACGACGGATCGCCTGGGAGAGCGCCTTGATGGCGTCCTTCTGGCCGATGACCCGCTTGTGGAGCTCGTCCTCCATGCGCAGCAGACGCGAGGACTCCTCCTCGGTCAGCTTGAAGACCGGGATGCCGGTGGCGGTCGCGAGGACCTCGGCGATCAGCTCGCCGTCGACCTCGGCGACGACGTCCATGTCGCCGGCCTTCCACTCCTTCTCCCGCTTGGCCTTCGCGGCCAGGAGCTGCTTCTCCTTGTCGCGGAGGGAGGCGGCCTTCTCGAAGTCCTGCGAATCAATCGCGGACTCCTTGTCGCGGCGCACGCCCGCGATCTTCTCGTCGAACTCGCGGAGGTCCGGCGGAGCGGTCATCCGGCGGATGCGCATCCGGGAGCCCGCCTCGTCGATCAGGTCGATCGCCTTGTCGGGGAGGAACCGGTCCGAGATGTAGCGGTCCGCGAGCGTCGCGGCCTGGACCAGAGCCTCGTCCGTGATGGAGACGCGGTGGTGTGCCTCGTAGCGGTCGCGCAGGCCCTTGAGGATCTCGATCGTGTGCGGCAGCGACGGCTCCGCGACCTGGATCGGCTGGAAGCGGCGCTCGAGGGCCGCGTCCTTCTCGAGGTGCTTGCGGTACTCGTCGAGCGTGGTCGCACCGATGGTCTGCAGCTCGCCGCGGGCCAGCATGGGCTTCAGGATCGAAGCCGCGTCGATGGCGCCCTCGGCGGCACCCGCACCGACCAGCGTGTGGAGCTCGTCGATGAACAGGATGATGTCGCCGCGGGTGCGGATCTCCTTGAGCACCTTCTTCAGGCGCTCCTCGAAGTCACCGCGGTAGCGGGAGCCGGCGACCAGCGCGCCGAGGTCCAGGGTGTAGAGGTGCTTGTCCTTGAGGGTCTCGGGCACCTCGCCCTTGACGATGGCCTGCGCCAGCCCCTCGACGACGGCGGTCTTGCCGACGCCGGGCTCGCCGATGAGGACCGGGTTGTTCTTCGTACGGCGGGACAGCACCTGCATGACCCGCTCGATCTCCTTCTCGCGCCCGATGACGGGGTCGAGCTTGGACTCACGAGCGGCCTGGGTGAGGTTCCGGCCGAACTGGTCGAGGACCAGGGACGTCGAGGGGGTGCCCTCGGCAGGGCCGCCCGCGGTGGCGGCTTCCTTGCCCTGGTAGCCGGAGAGCAGCTGGATCACCTGCTGCCGCACCCGGTTGAGGTCTGCGCCCAGCTTGACCAGGACCTGGGCGGCGACGCCCTCGCCCTCACGGATCAGGCCGAGCAGGATGTGCTCCGTGCCGATGTAGTTGTGGCCCAGCTGAAGGGCCTCGCGGAGCGACAGCTCCAGGACCTTCTTGGCACGGGGGGTGAAGGGGATGTGGCCCGAGGGCGCCTGCTGGCCCTGGCCGATGATCTCCTCCACCTGCTGGCGGACCGCCTCGAGCGAAATCCCGAGGCTCTCCAGGGCCTTAGCGGCGACACCCTCACCCTCGTGGATCAGGCCCAGGAGGATGTGCTCGGTGCCGATGTAGTTGTGGTTGAGCATCCGGGCTTCTTCCTGAGCCAGGACGACAACCCGCCGCGCGCGGTCGGTGAACCTCTCGAACATCGTTAATCGCTCCTCAGAGCGGTCAGGCAGTAAGGGGACGCTCCCCTCGCTGTCCTTCCGCAGCTTAGTCCCGCAAGCGGGGACCGCTCATTCCAACTGCCGACACCGTCCTTGGCCTCCTGACCCCGAACGCCGACATATGCTCCAACCTGATGGTGCGAGACGATGTTCCCGCAGGCCAGGCAGATACCCTCACCATCTGTACGCCGATGGCGAACGTGAGATGCCCGATCCATGCGTGTCGCCCCTCCCACTAGGGATGTCTTACCCGTACGCACTGACACTCCATGCGGCGCGCACCGGTTCCCTCCGCTATGGGCGAACATCCTTGCGCCGCCGCACACTCTCGAACGCCCCCCACTCCGACACTCTCTGTATTTGTCGGAGCACCCAGCGTAACTCCGGGGGCCTTCCACCGGTTGCTCCTGGCATGGTTCCTACCGTTCCCATCGTCCCTCTCCCTCGCCAGGCGCTCGACTCGAGTGATCCAGTGCAGCGGTGGTACGAGAACGAACTGGGCTGGGCGACAGTGCCCGGGCCGCCGGTACGGCTTGTCACGGGCCTGCGCTTCGACGTCCTGGAGGTGCCGGCGGAGGCGGGATACGCGGCCCTGCGTCATCTGGGACCCACGTCTCCGGTGGCCCTGCGGGGCAGCCGGATGCGGCTCCTCGTGGCCGCGGGGAGCGCGGAGGAACTGCCGGGGCTGCTCGACTGGCTGGAGTGGGGCGCTCTCGCGCTGGACCTCAGCGCGATCGGCGCGGGCGGGAGCATCGAGGCTCCCTTGCCACCGGGGCCGCTGCCACCGGGAACGGCCCCGGCCGCCCGCCTGTCGGGAATGGCTGGGCCATCGACGGCTGCGGGCTCATCGAGAATGCCGACACTGTCGACGATTCCGGGAAATTCACAGGGGGCCGCCGTATGGCTGCGGCCCCCCGAACTGGGGCGCGAGGTCGAACCCTCGCTGCCGACACTGTCGGCCGTGGGGGGCGGTGGGGGCGCCCCCGATCTCGTACGACTCGTGGACACGATGGCAACGCAGTGCCATCGGGTAAGGCTGCGGCGCGCGTGTGCTCAGCCGTTGGCCTTCTCGTAGGCCTCACGAATGGACGCGGGAACTCGGCCACGGTCGTTGACCTCGTAGCCGTTCTCCTTCGCCCAAGCGCGGATCTGCGCGGTGTCCTGGCTGCCACCGGAAGCGACGCGGGCCTTTCCGCGTCCGCCCGAAGCACGGCCTCCGGTACGACGACCACCCTTCACGAAGGGGTCGAGAAGGCCACGGAGCTTGTCCGCATTGGAGGTCGTGAGATCGATTTCGTACGTCTTGCCGTCCAGCGCGAACGTCACGGTCTCGTCCGCCTCGCCGCCGTCGAGGTCGTCGACAAGAAGGACCTGAACCTTCTGTGCCACCGGATTTCCTTTCATCGATAACTTGAGGGCCGGGGGTCCGCGGCATCCGCCGTTTCGCCGCCCCCTGTTATATGCAGTACTGCAGTACGTCGGAAAGCAAACCGCTTTTGCTGGAAAAACACAAACCCCTGGGGGAGACTCACAGGGCTCTGGTAGACCGGAAACGTGCGCGTTTCGGACATAGGGAACCTGGGCAAGGCGGTCCGACGGAATAGTCGTCGACGATCACAGATGCAGAAGCATCCGGCTGTTGCCCAAGGTGTTCGGTTTCACTCGTTCGAGACCGAGGAACTCCGCGACGCCCTCGTCATAGGAACGCAGGAGCTCGGCGTAGACATCGGTGTCAACGGGCGTCTCGCCGATCTCCACGAAGCCGTGCTTCGCGAAGAACTCGACTTCGAAGGTCAGACAGAAAACTCGTCGAACGCCGAGCCAGCGGGCGGTCTGCAGCAACTTCTCCAGCAACTGATGACCGACTCCGAGGCCCTTGACCACGGGGTTCACCGCGAGAGTGCGGACTTCCGCGAGGTCTTCCCACATCACGTGCAGCGCACCGCAGCCGACCACCTCGGCGTTGTCGTCGCGTTCCGCGACCCAGAACTCCTGGATGTCCTCGTAAAGCGTGACCGTCGCTTTGTCGAGCAGGATGCCGCGTCGGACGTTCGCGTCAAGGAGGCGGCGTACGGCCGTGACATCGCTGGTCCTGGCCCGCCGGACGGTGATGGCTTTTGCGGCGGCTTCGGGACGCGATGCCGGAAGCTCTGCGGGAAGCTCTGCCGGAACCTCTGCGGGATGCTCTGCTGGAACCTCTGCTGGCATGAACGGACGCTATCGCCCGCCGTCGCCCTCGGTGGCGGCGGGGTTCTCGTCCGCCGGGTTCCCGGCCGGGTTCTCCGGCGCGGAGGTTTCCGGTCCCTGGACCATACGCACGGCATCGCGCAGGGCTTCGCGCTGTTCCGGGGACATCATGCCGAAGAAGGCGACGAGGGCGGCGGCGGGGTTGTCGCTCTGCGACCACGCGTCGTTCATCAGTGCGGCGGCGTAGGCGGCACGTGTGGAGACCGCCTCATATCGATAGGCCCGGCCTTCCGCCTCGCGGCGCACCCAGCCCTTCTGATGGAGATTGTCCAAAACGGTCATCACCGTGGTGTACGCGATCGACCGTTCCTGCTGAAGGTCTTCCAGGACTTCTCGAACGGTCACCGGGCGGTTCCACTTCCACACCCGCGTCATGACCGCGTCTTCGAGTTCTCCCAATGGGCGAGGCACAGCTCAGAACAATAGTGGGAGATCGGCAACAAAAAGGGCGTACGACTCGAAAAACGTATGAGTCGTACGCCGATGAGCTTCCCCAGGGGGCTGGAACGAGCTTCCCGAGGGGCGGGACGAGCTTCCCGAGGAGGGGCGAGCTCCCCAGGAGGGGCCGGTCAGGCCTCGGTGTCGCGGGAGGTCTGGTGGGCGGCCTCCGCGCGCGCGAGGGCGGCGTCGACGACCGCGTCCTCCTTGGCCTTGTTGGCCCCGCCCTGGGTCTTCACGATCGTCACGATCAGCCCGATGAAGAACGCGGCCATCACTACGGGGGGCACGAGCGCGGAGACATAGTCCATGCCCTCCAGAGTAGCTAGCCCGCCGCGAGCTGCTGAGGGGGGTTCGCCGGTGGCGGTGCGGGCTTGCGCTTCGGCGGGAACACCTCGCCGGGTGTGGGGATCGGGCGGGGCGGAGTCTTGACCGGGGGCTTCGGATCGGCGGGCCGTTTCGCCGGTTTCTTGGCGGGCTCCTCGGCGGCGCGGCCTCCGGGGAGCGCGAGCAGGCGGGCGCGGGACGCCGGAACCGCGGGGGTGGCCGTGCGTCCCGCCAGTCGGGCGCGTACGTCCTGTTCGGCGAGGGCTCGGCAGCGGTCCAGGAGGGCGGCCGCGGTGGGGTTGCCGCGCAGGGCGCGGAGTGCGGCGAGGTCGTCGGGGTTCGGCCGGTAGCCGCTGCCGAGCACCTCTTCCAGGAGGGCGAGGTAGCCGCCGGTGGCGCCCGGCAGCGCGGCCCGGTAGCGGGCGAGGTCGGCCAGCAGGAAGGCCCTGAGCCTGGCTCCCTCGCGGGCCGCCTCGTCGACGGACTCGGCGAGACGGAGACAGTCCTGGACGTCCTCGGCCGAGGTGGGGCTGGGGTGCAGGGCGAGGGCGAGAGCGCGACGGAGCACACGCAGCTCCTCCGCACCGAACGCCATGCCGCCGCGGGATCCGTATGGCGTGGGCATGCGCTGACGATACGCGCTAATCAGACAAAATCCGCATATCGGGCGGGTGTGGCGTGGTGGGCCACCCTGCCAGTCGCGCAACCATGGGATTTTCGCCCCCGCCGCCCCTGCCCGTCCCGTGCCTGGGGGCTCCGCCCCACAGCCCCCCGTATCGCGCTGACGCGCTCGTCCTCAAACGCCGGACGGGCTGAAATCTCAGCCCCCTCCGGCATTTGAGGAGCGGGGGTTTGGGGGCGGAGCCCCCCAGGGACGGGAATGGGCAGGGGACGGCGGGGACGAAAACCTACGTACGGGACACGTTGCGCTCGTACACCAACCGCAGACCGATCAGTGTCAGCCACGGCTCGTGTTCGTCGATGACCGAGGCCTCGCCGAGGACCATCGGGGCCAAGCCACCCGTGGCGATGACGGTGACGTCATCAGGATCGTCGGCGAGTTCGCGGGCCATGCGGTTGACGACCCCGTCGACCTGCCCGGCGAATCCGTACACGATGCCGGCCTGCATGGCCTCGACGGTGTTCTTGCCGATCACCGCACGCGGCCGGGCCAGCTCGATCTTGCGCAGCTGGGCGCCGCGGACACCGAGGGCCTCGACCGAGATCTCGATGCCGGGTGCGATGACACCGCCCGCGTACTCACCACGCGCCGACACCGCGTCGAACGTGGTCGCCGTACCGAAGTCGACGACGATGGCCGGCCCCCCGTAGAGCTCGACGGCGGCCACCGCGTTGATGATGCGGTCGGCGCCGACCTCCTTGGGGTTGTCCATCAGGATCGGTACGCCGGTCTTGATGCCGGGTTCGACCAGGACGGCGGGGACGTCGCCGTAGTAGCGGCGCGTCACCTCGCGCAGCTCGTGCAGCACGGACGGGACCGTGGAGCAGATGGCGATGCCGTCGATGCCGTCGCCGAGTTCCTCGCCGAGCAGCGGGTGCATGCCCATGAGGCCCTGGAGGAGCACGGCGAGCTCGTCGGCGGTGCGGCGGGCGTCCGTGGAGATGCGCCAGTGCTCGACGATCTCCTCCCCGTCGAACAGGCCCAGGACGGTGTGCGTGTTGCCTACGTCGATGGTCAGCAGCATGATCCGGGTTACTCCGCCGCTCGCAGGTCGAGGCCGATGTCCAGGATCGGGGAGGAGTGGGTCAGCGCACCCACCGCCAGGTAGTCGACGCCGGTCTCGGCGTACGCCCGGGCGTTGTCCAGGGTGAGCCGCCCCGAGGCCTCCAGGAGGGCCCGGCCCTCGACGATGGCCACCGCCTCCTCGCACTCGACAGGCGTGAAGTTGTCCAGAAGGATCAGGTCGGCGCCCGCGTCCACGACCTCGCGCAGCTGGTGCAGTGTGTCGACCTCGACCTCGATCGGGACCTCCGGGAAGGTCTCCCGTACGGCCTTGAAGGCCTGTGCGACGCCACCCGCGGCGATCACGTGGTTGTCCTTCACCAGAGCCGCGTCCGAGAGGGACATGCGGTGGTTGACGCCGCCGCCGCAGCGCACCGCGAACTTCTCCAGGGAGCGCAGGCCCGGCGTCGTCTTGCGGGTGTCGCGCACACGGGCCTTTGTGCCCTCCAGGGTGTCCGCCCACGCGCGCGTGGCGGTCGCGATGCCGGACAGGCGGCACAGGAGGTTGAGCGCGCTGCGCTCGGCGATCAGGAGGTCACGCGTGCGCGTGGTGACCGACAGGAGCTTCTGGCCCGCCTCGACGCGGTCGCCGTCGTCCACGTGCCGCTCGACCTCGAACTCGTCGGTGCAGACCACGGAGATGACCGCCTCGGCCACCCGCAGGCCCGCGACGACGCCCGCGTCCCGGGCGGTGAAGTCGGCCGTGGAGACGGCCTCCTCGGGGATGGTCGCGACGGTCGTCACGTCCACGCCGTGGTCGAGGTCCTCCTGGATGGCCACGTTGGCGATGTCCTCGACCTCGAGGGGGTCGAGACAGGCGTCGGCGAGGAGCTGGGCGAGCGCGGGGTCGAGGCCGCACTCCATGTACGCCTCGTCCATGTCGGCGCCGCAGCCGCAGCCGTCGCCGCAGCCGCCGCTCTGGGCGAGGGGAAGGTCGGGGGTGCTCACTGCTGTCACTGCTCCTGGGGACGGGGCTGAGGCGCCGGCTGGGGCTGCACGGTCGGGGGGAAGTCTGCTGTGTCGGTGGTGTGTACGGCGAGCGTCCGGTCGGGATTCAGCCGTACGACGATGTGGCGGCGCCAGTCGGTGTCGTCCCGGTCGGCGCGGTCCTCGCGCCAGTGGCAGCCGCGGGTCTCCTCGCGCAGGCGGGCGGCGGCGACCAGGACCCGGGCCACGCACAGGAGGTTGGTGGCCTCCCAGGTGTCGACGCCGGGCTCGGCGGTCTTGCCGTTCTCGTCGAGGGCGTCGCGCGCGTCGGTGTGCAGCTGCTGGAGCTGGTCGGCGGCGGTCGCGAGGGACTCGGCGGAGCGCAGCACACCGGCGCCCTCGGTCATGATCCGCTGGATCGCGAACCGGGCCTCCGGGGCGAGCAGCGGGTGTGCGGGCTTCTCGGGGTCCGGGACCGGTGCGGGCACGCGCGCGTGGAGGCCGTTCTCCGCCTGGCTCTCCGCGATGTCGGCCGCGATGCGCTCGGCGTAGACGAGGCCTTCCAGGAGGGAGTTCGAGGCGAGCCGGTTGGCGCCGTGGACGCCGGTGCAGGCGACCTCGCCGCACGCGTACAGACCCGGCACCGTGGTGCGGCCCCGGGCGTCCGTGCGGACGCCTCCGGAGGCGTAGTGGGCGGCCGGGGCGACCGGGACGGGCTCGGTCACCGGGTCGATGCCGTTGGCGCGGCAGGCGGCCAGGATCGTCGGGAAGCGGTGCTCCCACATGGCGGCGCCGAAGTGCCGGGCGTCGAGGAACATGTGCTCGGCGTCCTGCTCCTGCATGCGGCGCATGATGCCCTTGGCGACGATGTCCCGGGGCGCCAGCTCCGCGAGTTCGTGCTGCCCGACCATGAAGCGCACGCCGGCCGCGTCGACCAGGTGGGCGCCTTCGCCGCGTACCGCCTCGGAGACCAGTGGCTGCTGGCCCTCCGCGTCCGGGCCGAGGAAGAGCACCGTCGGGTGGAACTGCACGAACTCCAGGTCGCTGATCTCGGCGCCCGCGCGCAGGGCGAGCGCCACACCGTCGCCCGTGGAGACCGACGGGTTGGTGGTCGCCGAGAAGACCTGGCCCATGCCGCCGGTCGCGAGGACCACGGCGGGGGCGTGCACGGCTCCCACGCCGTCGTGCTGGCCCTCTCCCATGACGTGCAGGGTGACGCCCGCGGTACGGCCGCGGGCGTCCGTGAGCAGGTCCAGGACGAGTGCGTTCTCGACCATACGCACGCCACGCGCGCGTGCCGCCTCGACGAGCGCCCGGGAGATCTCCGCGCCGGTCGCGTCACCGCCCGCGTGCGCGATGCGACGGCGGTGGTGGCCGCCCTCGCGGGTGAGTTCGATCCCGCCCTCGTCGTCGGTGTCGAAGTGGGCACCGGTCGAGATCAGGCGGCGTACGGCGTCGGGGCCCTCGGTGACGAGGATGCGTACGGCTTCCTCGTCGCACAGGCCCGCGCCCGCCACCAGGGTGTCGTCGAGGTGCTGCTCGGGGGTGTCGCCCTCGCCGAGGGCGGCGGCGATGCCGCCCTGCGCCCAGCGCGTGGAGCCGTCGTCGAGGCGGGCCTTGGTGACCACGACGGTCTTCAGGCCCGCGGCCTCGCAGCGCAGCGCCGCGGTCAGGCCCGCGACCCCGGAGCCGACGACCACCACGTCCGCGGTGAGGGCCCAGCCGGGGGCGGGCGCGTGCAGTCGTATGCCAGTACCTGTACCTGTGCCATTGCCGGTCACGAGGCGGCTCCGAAGGTGAGGGGGATGTTGTCGATCAGCCGGGTCGTCCCGACCCGGGCGGCGACGGCGAGGACCGCCTCGCCGGTGAAGTCGTCCGCGACCTCCGTGAAGTCGGACGGGTCGACCAGGGCCAGGTAGTCCAGGACCAGCGGCGGCTGCAGACGGGCCGCCTCGTCGAGGACGAGCCGGGCGGCCGCGCGGACGCCCGCGGGACCGCCGGGGACGGCCTTGGCGACGGCGTGCGCGTCGGCCGCCGCGCGGGATTCGCCTATGGCGCTGAGGGCCTCGGCACGCGCGCGCGTGGCGGGCACTTCGCGGGCACGCGCGCGCAGGGCCTCCTGCGCGGCGTGCCGGTCGCGGCCCGCGAACAGTGCCCGCGAGAGGGCGAGCGCGGTGCGCCGCTCGGCCGGCGACAGGTAGCGGTTGCGGCTGGAGAGGGCGAGCCCGTCCTCCTCGCGCACGGTGGGCACGCCGACGATCTCCACGCCGAAGTTCAGATCGCGCACCATGCGCCGGATCAGGGCGAGCTGCTGGGCGTCCTTCTGCCCGTACAGCGCCACGTCGGGCCGGGTGAGGTGCAGCAGCTTGGCGACGACGGTGAGCATGCCGTCGAAGTGGCCGGGGCGCATGGCGCCCTCCAGGCGCTCGCCCATGGGGCCCGCATCGACACGGACCTGGGGCTCGCCGCCGGGGTAGACCTCGTCCACGGAGGGGGCGAACACGACGTCCGCGCCGGCCTGTTCGGCGATCTTGACGTCGGCGTCGAGGGTGCGGGGGTAGCGGTCGAGGTCCTCGCCCTTGCCGAACTGGAGCGGGTTCACGAAGACGGTGACGACCACTTCGCCCTGGTCCCCGGCGATCTCGCGGGCGGTACGGATCAGTGTGGCGTGGCCCTCGTGGAGGGCGCCCATGGTCATCACGACGGCTCGGCGGCCCGCACGCGCGCGTGCGTGCAGTTCGTCGGCAGTGCGCAGCAGGGCGGTGGTCATCCGGCATCTCCCTCGGTGCCGTTGGCGAGTACCCCAAGGAGGTCCTCGGCGAGTTCCGGCTTGAGCAGTCCATGGGCGAGCGCGCGGTCGGCGGTCGCGCGGGCCATCGCGAGATAGCCGGCGACGGTCTGCGGGGCGTGCCTGCGCAGCTCGGCGACGTGCGCGGCGACCGTGCCCGCGTCCCCGCGCGCGACGGGCCCGGTGAGGGCTCCGTCGCCCGACCTGAGGGCGTTGTCCAGGGCGGCGCCCAGCAGCGGGCCCAGCATCCGGTCGGGGGCCTCCACGCCCGCGAGGCGCAGCAGCTCCATGGACTCGGCGACCAGGGTCACCAGGTGGTTGGCGCCGAGCGCGAGGGCCGCGTGGTACAGCGGCCGGGACTCCTCGGCGATCCACTCGGGCTCGCCGCCCATCTCGATCACCAGGGCCTCGGCGGCCAGCCGCAGCTCCTCGGGCGCGGTGACCCCGAAGGAGCAGCCGGCCAGGCGCTGTACGTCCACAGGGGTGCCGGTGAACGTCATCGCCGGGTGCAGCGCGAGCGGCAGCGCGCCCGCCCTGAGCGCCGGGTCGAGCACGCGCGCGCCGTACCGCCCGGAGGTGTGCACGAGCAGCTGTCCGGGCCGCACGGCCCCCGTCTCGGCGAGTCCCTCGACGAGCCCGGGCAGGGCGTCGTCCGGGACGGTCAGCAGCACCAGCTCAGCGCGCTCCAGGACCTGCTCCGGGGACACCAGCGGCACGTCGGGCAGCAGCTGCGCGGCGCGCCGCTTGGAGGCGTCGGAGACCCCGGAGACGGCCACCGGGCGGTGCCCTGCCAGTTGGAGGGATGCGGCGAGCGCGGGCCCGACACGGCCGGCGCCGACGACGCCGACGGTGAGCCGCGCGGGGCGGTCCTTGGGGTCTGGCTGTGGGAATGTACTCACTCGACGGCGGCCTTCCGTTCCAGTCCGCTCGGGGTACCGGACGATTTCTCGTCATGTTAACGCGATTGGTTCGAGGCCCGTTCCGTTGTCCACAGGCTGTGGATTTCCGCACGTTACCGGGAGCGCACATCAGGGTGACCCGGCGGGGCGGCTCGCGGCATCATCCGGGGATGAGCGATACGGCGGAACACGGCGAAGAGCGGAACGCAGCGGATTCCGCGGAGCAGCGGCGGGAGCGGCGGACAGCCGCCTACCGCGGAGCCCAGCGCATCCTGGCACGCCCCGGGCACCGGGCCACGCTCCGCGAGCGGCTCGCGGTCCTGGACGAGGCGGCGGACCTGTACGACCTGGACGAACCCGTGGACGTCTACGGGAACCGCATCGTCGAGGTCCTGGAGGAGCGGGTCGCCGGACTGCTCGGCAAGGAGGCCGCCGCGTTCTTCCCCACCGGCACGATGGCCCAGCAGATCGCGCTGCGCTGCTGGGCGGGCCGCACCGGCGACACGACCGTCGCCCTGCACGGACTGAGCCACCCCGAACTGCACGAGCGCAACGCCTTCAGCACGGTCAGCGGGCTGCGCCCGGTCCGTGTGACGAGCGAGCCCCGGCTGCCGACCGCCGACGAGATCCGCGGCTTCGAGGAGCCCTTCGGGGCGCTGATGCTCGAACTGCCCCTCAGGGACGCCGGTTTCGTCCTGCCCTCCTGGGAGGAGCTCTCCGAGGTCGTGGAGGCCGCTCGGGAACGCGACGCGGTGGTCCACTTCGACGGGGCACGCCTGTGGGAGTGCACACCGCACTTCGGCCGCCCCCTGGACGAGATAGCCGGCCTCGCGGACAGCGTCTACGTGTCGTTCTACAAGTCGCTCGACGGCTACAGCGGCGCGGCACTCGCCGGCCCGAAGACGCTCGTCGACGAGGCGAAGACCTGGCGCCATCGGTACGGGGGCATGGTCGCCCACCAGTTCCCGGCGGTGCTGTCGGCGCTCGCCGGGCTGGAGCAGAAGCTGCCCCGGCTTCCGGAGTACGTGGCCCACGCGCGCGTGGTCGCCGCCGCGCTGCGCGAGGGGTTCGCCGCGGCCGGACTGCCCTGGGCGCGCGTCCACCCCGAGGAGCCGCACACCCACGAGTTCCAGGTCTGGCTGCCCTACGACCCCCAGGTGCTGGAGGACGCCGCGGTGCGGCAGGCCGAGGAGACCAAGACCTACCTGTTCTCCGGCTTCTGGGAGCGCGGCGGGCCGGGCCTGGCGTTCACCGAGGTCTCCGTACGGGCCGAGGGGCTGGAGTGGACCGCCGACGACGTCAGGGCGGCCCTACGGGACTTCGTGGAGCGGCTGCCAGGCGGAGTCGGCGACGTCAGCAGCTAGGACGGGGCCGCCCGTGCAGCCACCGGCCCAGGGCCTCCCGTATCCGCCATGGGCCGGGCGCCCCGCCATCACCGCCCGGAACCGCCGGTAGTCACGCAGTGCGCGCGACCTGCCAGTCGTGGCTGCCGGGTGCCGGAGGGGCGGGCTCGCCGTGCCGCGAAGCCCGGTAGGCGTCGAGGAGGTACTGCTGGGTGATGCTCATGGCGGATCGCCTCTCGGGACGAGGGATGGGATCCGGTAGGCCCGCGCCCCATCCATCGGCCGCTTCATTCCGCGGGCCGGTCATCCCAGGTTGCGCCTGTTCACCGCGCCTGTCGCCCCGATTGACGGCCGCCGTCAATCGGGGCGGCGCTGTCAGTGGTGGAGTGCACCATGGGGGACATGAGCGTGCACATCGACATCCACGGGCTGCGACGGGAGAAGATCGCCGTCGTGCCGTCGCCGCTGGCCGAGCTCGGGATGGCACTGCACGCCCTGGCCGAGCCGGGGCACCACCCCGGGCTGCAGGGCTGGGCGACCGCGGTGACCGCGCGGCTCGACCCGCATCTCGCGGACCGGATGTGCGAGGCGGACTTCCTGTGGCGTACGACGTTCTCGGACCTGTTCCTGCCCTGCGCGGGCATCCCGGGCGGCAGCACGCTGCCGGGCGCGACGCTCGCCGAGGACCTGGACCTGCTGGACAAGCTCACGGACGAGCAGTTCGTGGACGCGGCCCTGGAGTTCACGTGCGCGCCGGCGTACGACTCACCGGGTCCGTACGCGCTCGCCGACCCGGAGGTGCGCCGCCGCGCCGTGGATCTGGCCGCCTCGCGCGGGCCTCAGCAGACGCGGTTCACCGAGCGGCTGCTGGAGGATCCGCCGAGCGTGCGGGCCTGGCTGAGGCAGTTCCTGGAGGACTGCGACGAGGCCTTCTTCGCCGAGTCCTGGTCCCGCTTGCGCCACCAGCTCGCCGCGGAGGCCCGCCACACGACGGACCTGCTCCGGCACAAGGGCCTGACCGAGGCGCTGACCTCGGTCTCCCCCGCGGTGTCGCTGGACGAGGCGGCGGGGCGGCTCACCGTCGACAAGCTGACCGAGGGCCACACGGTCACGGCGGACGGCGGCCTCCTCCTCGTCCCCACCAGCCTCGGGTGGCCCCATCTCATGGTGCTGCACCGGTACGGCTGGCAGCCCGTGCTGCACTTCCCCATCGGCTCCCCCGAGTTCGCCGCTCCGCCCTCGGTCGAGCAGCTGACCCTGCGAATGACCGCGCTGTCCCACCCGGTCCGGATGCGGATCTGCCGCCATCTGGCCCGCAGCGCGTACACCACGGGTGAGCTGGCGCAGGTGCACGGGATGACGGCTCCCGAGATATCCCGGCATCTGAGTGTGCTGAAGAAGGCGGGGCTCATCACGACGAGGCGCCGCGGGCGGTACGTGCTGCATCAGCTGGACGTCACCGTGGTGGCCCGGCTGGGGAGCGACTTCCTGGAGGGGATCCTGCGCTGAGTCCGCGCCGGATCGGACTCAGCCGAAGCCGGATCGGGCTCACTCAGTCGAAGCGGATGTGCCGCGCGCTCGTCCACGCCCTGCGCAGCCGCCCCCGCAGCACCCCGTCCCTGTTCGGCGTGAGCGTCAGCCCTGTCAGTACGGCGATCCGGTCCGCGGTCTTGGCGACCGTCGTGTGGTCGGTCCACAGATGCTCGGCGAACTCCGGCTCGCGCAGCCGCTCCAGGCAGTGGTCGAGTTGCTGCACGGCCCAACTCTCGCGCCGCAGCGGGGCGTCCTTGCCGGCGACGTACTGGAGGAGGTGCCCGAAGCCGCGCTCACGCAGCCGCTTCAGTACGGTCTCGCGCTCGGCGAGGAGCGCGAAGTGCCGTACGTCGTGGCCCAGTTCGCCCAGCCGCCCGACGGTCTCCTCGAAGTAGCGGGGGTTCGTGACCGTCATGGGGGCGATGACCACGCCGTCGTGCTTGCTGAGGGCCAGGTCCAGCACCTCGACCACGCCCTGCCGCCAGGACGCCAAGTCCTGAAAGTCTCCGCGCAGTTCGGGCGGCAGCATGCGGCGCAGGCCGAAGCCGGCGTGTTCCGGGTCGCAGACGACGCTGCCGGGCAGCCGTCGCTGGATCTCGTGTGCGGTCTGTGTCTTGCCGCCCCCGAAGGGGCCGTTGATCCACAGGAGCATGCGCAGACACTAGTGGGCGCCGGTCACACCCCGGTCACGCCCCCGGCGTCCTCGACCCCTCAGCCGTGCCCGCCCGCCCGGACCAGCCCGGTCTCGTACGCGAGCACGACCACCTGCACCCGGTCCCGCAGCCCCAGCTTGGTCAGGATGCGCCCGACGTGTGTCTTCACAGTCGCCTCGGACAGGACGAGGCGTGCCGCGATCTCCCCGTTCGACAGGCCCTGCGCGACCAGCACCATGACCTCGCGCTCGCGGTCGGTGAGCCGCTCCAGCTCCTTGTGCTGAGGCTCCTTGCCGGCGTGGGGCAGCATCGGCGCGAAACGGTCCAGCAGGCGCCGGGTGGTGGAGGGCGCGACCACGGCGTCACCGCTGTGCACGGAGCGGATGGCGGCGAGCAGCTCGCCGGGCGGCACGTCCTTGAGCATGAAGCCGGAGGCGCCCGCCTTCAGCCCGGAGAAGGCGTACTCGTCGAGGTCGAAGGTGGTGAGGATCAGCACCTTCGGCGGGTTGGGCTCGGAGCAGATGCGGCGGGTGGTCTCCACGCCGTCCAGCTTCGGCATGCGGACGTCCATCAGCACCACGTCGACCGCGGTGGCGCGCAGTACCTGGAGGGCCTCGACGCCGTCGCCCGCCTCGGCCACGACCTCCATGTCCGGCTGGGCGGCGAGCACCATCCGGAAGCCGGTGCGCAGCAGCACCTGGTCGTCGACGAGCATGACTCGGATCGCCATCGGGGTCCTCTTCCCTCTCTGTCAAAAGCCAGAAGTCAAATCTGCCAAAGCCAGAAGTTAAAACTCGAAAGTCAAAAAGCTCTGAAAGTGATCAAAAGGTGTCGTGACAGGTGTCAGTGGGCGGGCTTGAGCGGGAGCAGGGCACTGATGCGGAAGCCTCCACCGGGCCGCGGCCCCGCGTCCAGGGTGCCGCCGACCATACCGACGCGCTCCCGCATACCGATCAGGCCGTGGCCCTGGCCGTCGGCGCCCCCCTCCTCGTACAGCTCGTGGGGTGCCCCCTTGCCGTCGTCCTCGACCAGCAGGCCCAGGCCGTCGTCGAAGTAGACCAGGCGCACGCTCGCGCCCGCGTTCGGCCCTCCATGCTTGCGCGTGTTGGTGAGCGCCTCCTGCACGATGCGATACGCCGTGAGTTCTACGCCGCTGGGGAGGGGGCGCGGGGTGCCCTCCACCTTGAAGTCGACGGGGAGGCCCGCGGTGCGGCACTGCTCGATGAGGTCGTCGAGCTGCTCGACGTCGGGCTGCGGCACGTACTCGCCGCTTTCCTGGTGCTCCCCGGTGCGCAGCACGCCGAGCAGGCGGCGCATCTCGGCGAGGGCCTGGCGGCCCGTTCCGGAGATGGTCTCCAGGGCCTTCTTGGCCTGGTCCGGGGCGGTGTCCATGACGTACGCGGCGCCGTCGGCCTGGACGACCATCACCGAGACGTTGTGCGCGACCACGTCGTGCAGCTCGCGGGCGATCCGGGCGCGCTCGGCGGCCACCGCGACCTTGGCCTGCGCCTCGCGCTCCTTCTCCAGCCGGGCGGCGCGCTCCTCGAGCTGCGCGAAGTAGGCGCGGCGGGTGCGCAGGGAGTCGCCGAGCACCCAGGCGAGGGCGAAGGGCACTGTCTGGAAGATCGCGATCGCGACATGGCCGAGGGCGCTCGTGCCCCCCTGCGGCCAGCGCAGCTGCGCCACGGTCGCCGCGCACAGGCCGACGGACAGCGCGAGCCGGGAGGCCCACCGCGCGCCGTTCGCGGCGACCGTGTAGACGATCACCAGCATGGCGAAGTCGGCGACCATCGTCTCGACGTCCAAGGCCACCTGGACGGCCCCGATCGCGACGGTCAGCAGGAGCATCTTCTCCGGCATACGGCGGCGCAGTGCGACGACGACGGACAGGACGGCGGAGATCGCGAACGCCTCGCCGAACGATCCATGGCGGTCCGAAGCCCCGTTGACGCTCGCGGCACTCACGCCGGCGAGCCCGAGCAGGACAACGGCCCAGGCGCTGTCGACCCACGTCGGATGCCTGCGGAGGAAGTCATAGAGGCGTTGCACGTAACCCAGAGTAGGGAAGCGTGCTGTGTGCAGGGGTCAACCGGAGGGTCGATCCGGGACCGGCGCGCGTACTCCCCAAGGTGGAGACCCTCCTGTCCGTGACGCTTAGCCTGACCCCGTGAGACGTGAGGCGACGGGCGAGTGGCGGGGTTGGCGCGAGGCGACGGATGAGGCGCTGTACGGGCCCTCCGGCTTCTACCGCAGGCCCGAGGGGCCCGCGGGCCACTTCCGCACCTCGGTGCACGCGTCGCCGCTCTTCGCGCAGGCCGTGGCCCGGCTGCTCTGCCGCGTCGACAGGGCGCTGGGCCGCCCTGCCCCGCTCGCCTTCGTCGACATGGCGGCGGGCCGGGGCGAGCTGGTGGCCGGCGTCCTCGCCGCGCTCCCCGCGGACGTGACCTCCCGCGCGCGCGGGTACGCGGTCGAACGCGCCGACCGCCCCGCCAACCTCGATCACCGGATCGAGTGGCTCGCCGAGCCCCCGAAGGGGATCACCGGGCTGCTGTTCGCCAACGAATGGCTGGACAACGTGCCGGTGGACGTGGCGGAGGTGGACGCGGACGGGGTGGCACGGCTGGTTCTCGTACGAGCGCGGGACGGCGCCGAACGCCTCGGAGAGCCGGTCACGGGAGCGGACGCGGAGTGGCTGAGGAAGTGGTGGTCGCTGTCCTCCGAAGGAGCCCGGGCCGAAATCGGCCGCCCCAGGGACACCGCCTGGGCCTCCGCCGTGGCCACCCTCGACCGGGGCCTCGCCGTCGCCGTCGACTACGCGCACGTCGCCGCCGCCCGGCCGCCCTTCGGGACGCTCACCGGCTTCCGGGAGGGGCGGGAGACGGTGCCGGTGCCGGACGGGTCGTGCGACATCACCGCGCATGTGGCGCTCGACGCGTGCGCGCTGCCCGAGGGGCGCGTGCTGACCCAGCGCGCCGCGCTGCGCGCACTCGGCGTGAGCGGCGCTCGCCCCCCGCTCACGCTCGCGTCGACGGACCCCACCGCCTACGTACGCGCCCTCGCGAGCGCGGGCGCGGCGGCGGAGCTCACCGCCCCCGGCGGCCTCGGCGACTTCGGCTGGCTGCTCCAGCCGGTTGGAATTCCAAACGCTGTGGTGGGCGACCCGTTCGCCGGCGACGCACCTGTCGGCGACGCACCTGTCGGCCCTGTCGGCCCTGTCGGCGACCTACTTGTCGATGTCGCCGACCACGAAGAACAGTGACCCCAAAATCGCCACCATGTCCGCGACCAGCGTGCCCGGCAGCAGTTCGGTCAGCGCCTGGATGTTGTTGTACGAGGCCGAGCGCAGCTTCAGCCGGTACGGGGTCTTCTCGCCCTTGCTGACCAGGTAGTAGCCGTTGATGCCGAGGGGGTTCTCGGTCCAGGCGTACGTGTGGCCCTCGGGCGCCTTCAGGACCTTGGGAAGGCGCTGGTTGATCGGCCCCGGCGGCAGCTCCGCGAGCCGGTCGAGGCAGGCGTCGGCGAGGTCGAGCGAATTGTGGACCTGCTCCAGGAGGCACTCGAAGCGGGCCAGACAGTCGCCCTCCTGGCGGGTGGCCACCTTCAGGACGTCCTGGAGCTCCCCGTAGGCGAGGTACGGCTCGTCGCGGCGCAGGTCGAAGTCCACACCCGAGGCGCGCGCGATCGGCCCGCTCACGCCGTACGCGTGCACGGTCTCCGGCGCGAGGACGCCCACGCCCCGCGTACGCCCCCGGAAGATCTCGTTGCCGAGCACCAGGTCGTCGTACACACCCATCCGCGAGCGCAGGGCCGCGACGGAGGCACGCGCGCGTGAAGTCCATCCGGCAGGAAGGTCCTCCTTGAGGCCGCCGACCCGGTTGAACATGTAGTGCATGCGCCCGCCGGAGATCTCCTCCATGACGTGCTGGAGTTCCTCGCGCTCCGTGAAGGCGTAGAAGATCGGGGTGATCCCGCCCAGCTCCAGGGGGTAGGAGCCCAGGAACATCAGGTGGTTCAGGACGCGGTTGAGCTCCGCGAGCAGCGTGCGCATCCACACCGCGCGCTCCGGGACCTCCATGCCGAGCATCCGCTCCACGGCGAGGACCACACCCAGCTCGTTCGAGAACGCGGACAGCCAGTCGTGGCGGTTGGCGAGCATGACGATCTGGCGGTAGTCGCGCGCCTCGAAGAGCTTCTCCGCGCCGCGGTGCATATAGCCGATGACCGGCTCCGCGTGCTGGATCCGCTCGCCGTCGAGCACGAGCCGCAGCCGCAGCACGCCGTGCGTGGACGGGTGCTGGGGCCCGATGTTGAGCACCATGTCGGTGCTCTCCGCGGCGCCGCCGATACCGACCATGGTCTCCGTCGTAGGAGTCATGGGGACAGTGTCTCGTACGTACGCTTGCCCCATGGAGACGGGGACCATGGAAAACGCCGACGCGGGGCCGGTCTGGACCGGACTGCCCCCCGGGCTGCTGCGGATGCGACGGCTGTTGCTGGTGGTGTGGCTGGGGCTGTTCACGCTCGCCGTGGGGCTGCTGCTCGGACTGCTCGCCGGACCCGTC
This sequence comes from Streptomyces sp. NPDC001530, assembly GCF_042894545.1. Taxonomy (NCBI): domain Bacteria; kingdom Bacillati; phylum Actinomycetota; class Actinomycetes; order Kitasatosporales; family Streptomycetaceae; genus Streptomyces; species Streptomyces sp. NPDC001530. Next base: position 465,872 of record NZ_JBIAVS010000004.1, on the reverse strand, counting down.
TGGGCCACCTTCGCCCTGTTGCCACTCGCCCTGATGGCCTGGGGCTGGCGCATGCTGGGGCGCAACTGGCACTCCTGGCGGTACGCCGAGCGCGCGGACGACCTGCTGATCAGCCGGGGTGTGCTGTGGCGCGAGGAGACCGTGGTGCCGTACGGGCGGATGCAGCTGGTCGAGGTGACCTCCGGGCCCGTCGAGCGGCACTTCGGGCTCGCGAGCGTGCAGCTGCACACGGCGGCGGCCGCGACCGACGCGTGCATCCCGGGCCTGGACCCGGCCGAGGCCGAGCGGCTGCGGGACCGGCTGACCGAGCTGGGCGAGGCACGATCGGCTGGGCTGTGACCACGCCGCCGCCGCACACGGAGGACGCCGTACGGGAGGAGAAGCCGCTCATCGAGCACCGGCTGCACCCCGTGACACCGTTCCGGCGCGCCTGGGCACCGGTCGCGGTGATCGCCGGATGGGCCGCGCACGACCCCAACCAGGCGCAGGAGCAGCTGACCAGGCTCACCACGACCGCGTTGCTGATCGGGCTCGCCGTGTTCGTCCCGGGTGCCGCTCTCTACGGCTTTCTCAGCTGGTGGTTCACGCACTTCGCGGTGACCGACACCGAACTGCGCATACGTACCGGCCTGTTGTTCCGGCGCACCGCCCACATCCGGCTCGACCGGCTTCAGGCCGTCGACGTCACCCAGCCGCTGCTGGCCCGCGTCGCGGGCGTCGCCAAGCTCAAACTCGACGTCATCGGGACGGACAAGAAGGACGAACTGGCGTACTTGGGTGAGGGAGAGGCCCGCGCGCTGCGCGCCGAACTCCTCGCCCGCGCGGCCGGTTTCGCGCCGGAGACGGCGCACGAGGTCGGCGAGGCGCCGGTACGGCAGCTGCTGCACATCTCACCCGGCGTCCTCGCCGTCTCCCTCGTCCTCACGGGCGCCACCTGGGGCTCGCTGGCCGCCGCGCTCGTCGTACCGCCCGTGCTGTGGCTCGTCACCCACAGCGTGTGGACGGTCCTCGCCACCGGCGTGCCGCTGCTCGGCGCGGCGGGCGCGAGCAGTGTGGGGCGGTTCGTCGGCGAGTACGACTGGACGGTGGGCGAATCGCCGGACGGGCTCCGCATCGACCACGGGCTCCTCGACCGTACGCACGAGACGGTGCCGCCGGGGCGCGTGCAGACCGTACGGATCGTGGAGCCGCTGCTGTGGCGGCGGCGCGGGTGGGTGCGCGTCGAGCTGGACGTGGCCGGGTCGTCGAACTCCGTGCTCGTGCCCGTCGCTCCGCGCGAGCTCGCCGAGGCGGTGATCGCGCAGGTGCTCCCGGGGGTGCGGGTGCCGTCGGCCTTGTCCCGGCCGCCGCGGCGGGCCGGCTGGTGTGTGCCGTTCTGGTGGCGGGGGTACGGGCTCGCCGTCACCGACACCGTCTTCGCGGCGCGCCATGGGCTGGTGCGCCGCAGCCTCTCGCTCGTGCCGCACGCGAAGGTGCAGAGTGTGCGGCTGACGCAGGGGCCGTGGGAACGCCTCAAGGGGGTTGCCGACGTGCATGTCGACACGGGGGCCGACAAGACGGTGACGGCGCGGCTGCGGGGGGCCTCCGAGGCTGCGGAGCTTCTTCAGGCGCAGGCCGATCGCTCCCGTACGGGGCGGCGGGAGGCTCGGCCTGATCGGTGGATGGCGTAACGCCTGCTTCCCGGTTGCCCGTGGGTGGGGGCTGGGGTCGGGGTGGGTGCGCAGCCCGGCGCTTACGGGGTGCCGCTGTGCCCACCCGTGCCGCCCCTAGCGGCACGCATGCCCACGGCTACGACGATGGGGGCGTGGGCTGTCGCACCTCGCGGGACGCGTGCCCGCGGTTACGAAGCTGCGCTTCGTAGGTCCGTCACGTTGATCTGTTCCGTCTCGTCGTGTGCGGTCAGGTCGATGACCTGGCCGACACCGCGCGACCCCTCGTCCATGGGCTTGAACCCGGCCTCGGACTCGGCCTTGTGCAGGGCGAGGGCCTCCTGGCCGACCACGTCCGCGAGGTCCTCGTTCTGTACGGCCTCCAGTGCGGCCGCGGACGACTCCTTCTGCGTACCGAAGAAGTCGAACCCGCCCTCGACCGAGGCGCGCCGCACGGGCGCGGTCGGTACGACGGCCACCGCGGTCGGCACGGTGAAGTGCCCGGAGGGCGTGGCGGGCTTCGAGAACTGGGACGGCACGGAGGGCTGGGAGGTCTCGGACGGCTTCGCCCCGGCGGCCGCGCGCTCATGCCCGCCGACCGCCTTGGGCTTCCCCTGCGCCTCGCCCTCCTCCGCGACGGCATCCGAGGATGGCCTCGCCTCCACGGAACCGCCCTTCGGAGGCTCGCCGTTCACAGACCCGCCTTTCGCGGGCTCGCCCTTCACCACGGCGGACTTCGCCGACTCGGTCGACGCCGAGGCCTCCGCGACCGCCGCCTCCGGAGCGCCGCTCGCGATCCGGTTCAACGCCGCGTTGGCCCGCAGGAAGAGCGATGACCCGGCCGGTGAGAAGACCTCGGGCGACGGCGGAGCGTCCGTCGCCACGGAGGACTTGGAGGACTCGGCGGACTCGGCGGAGTCGGATGCCGCAGAGGCTTCGGGAGTCGGCGACGCGCTCGCGGCAGTGGCACCCTCGGGCGGCTCGGACACCTGCGGCACCTCGGGCGTCTGCGGAGAAGCCACCGCTTCGGGAGTCTCCGGTTCCGCCGGCGCCGTCCGCGCGGCGGGCAGCGCCCGGGCCGGGGCCGACGCCTCTATCGCGAGCTGCCGGCGCCCCTCCAGGGCGGTCGCCCGCTCCGTCTCCGCCGTGGCGTACCGGCGCAGCAGCGCCGCGTGTTCGTTGCGCAAGCCCGCCAACTCCGCACGCTTCGCGCGCAGCTTGTGCTCCAGCTTGGTGCGCAGCTCGCGCGACTCGTCGAGGTCGGTCTCCAGCTCGGCGACGCGCTCCTCGTGACGCCACTCGTCGCTCGCACGCGCGCGCGTGAGGTCCGCGACGCGTTTGCCCGCCGCCGTGTCCCAGCGGCGCATGACGACCGCGCCGACGACCGCCGTCACCGCGGCACCCGCGGCCAGCCCACGGAGTACGAACGGCTCCGTGAACAGCCAGGGCCCCACGGCGCAGACGAGCGAGACGCCTGCGATCGCCGAAGGAGGCAGCAGCCTGTGCAAGGGCGGGGAATGGCGGTGACGTCCACGTGGCATGGCCAGAAACTTACCGCGCGTAGGCGAATCGTGGTGCCCGGCCCGGTAAAAACACAGCCACCCCGAAGCCTTCACGCCACCCCAGGCGTACACAAGGGCCACCGCCCGGCTCCAGGGGGCCCGGCTCGGCTCTACTCGCCCCTCGTCGCCGCTATGTGTCAGCGGTCGCTCAGCCGCCCGCTGATCCACTGCAGCGTCGCCGGGATCTCCCGTCGCCACGTGTTGAAGTTGTGGCCGCCGCTGTCGAGGACGATCGACGAGATCCGGGTGAGCCGCTTGGACTTCACCAGGTCGATGAAGTTCAGCGTGGACTTGTAGTTGGCCTCGCCCACCTTGCTGCTGCTGACGAGCAGTGAGGTGTCCGGCGCGGGCTTGTTCTTCAGGTACCAGTGCAGGTCGGCACTGTTCTGCAGCGCCTTGTCGCCGTGGAAGAGGTCGCCCGTCGTGGGGTCGATCGGTGCCTTGTAGTACGGCGACAGGCCCGCACCGGCGGCGTACACCTCGGGGTGGTGGATGGCGAGCTTCAGCGCGCAGTAGCCGCCCGTGGAGTCGCCGATGATGCCCCAGCTGCCGGGTTTCTTGCCCACCCTGTAGTGGGCCGATACGGCGTCGGGGAGGTCCTTGGCGAAGAACGACTCGGTCTGCGGGCCGCCCGGGATGTCCACGCACTCGGTGTCCCGCGGGGGCGCGACGGTCGGCCGCAGCATGACCAGGATCATCGGCTGCATCTTGCCGTCCTTGGCCATCTCATGGGCCGTCTGCGGATAGTGCAGCCCCTTGATGAGGGCCTCGGCGGTGCCCGGGTAGCCGGTCAGGACGGTGGCGGCCGGGAAGGTGCGGGTGCGGTAGCGCGACTGGAAGTACTCCGGGGGCAGATAGACGTACGCCGGAGTGGCGATGTGCGTCGTACGCCCGACGATGTCGACCTTCTGGATCTGCCCGCCGATCTGCGGCCGGGCACCGCCCGACACCTTCACCTGCTGGGTGCCGACCACTTGGAGGGGGCCGCCGCCCGAGCCGTTGTGGTCGACGACCACGCCCTCGCCGTTCTCCTGGCCGAAGAGGTCCGCCCAGCTGGCGTAGAACCCGAAGGCCTGGTTGGCGGACAGCCCGATCGAGGCGAAGATCGCCACTTGGGTGGCTAGCAACAGGCCGACCCGTCCGCTGACGGCCCGCCAATTGCGCCGTGCCAGCCGTGGCCACCACCACACCGTGCCGACGAACAGCAGCACGGCGAGTAAGACCGCCAGCACCAGCACCTTGTTGCTCGTGAGACCCATGAGCTGTTCCTGCCTGCGCTTTCCGTCCCGACCTGCGCAGCTCCTTCGCGTGCGCTTGCCCCGGACTTTCCTTGCCTTTTGAAACGGCTTTCCGGAAGGGAGTGAACCTGTCTCCCCAAGACACCGTCCTAGAGGGCGCAATGTCGCCGGATGCCGGAATTGGCACCGGATTCAAGGTCTCTCGCAGAACCACGGGATGCGATGTCTGTCAGGATAGATGGGGAATTGTCGGGCGAGGTTCCGAGCCGAACTGGCCGGTCGCGGCGCATACTCCGCGGTCCGCGCCCGGAGGCCGTCCCCGCCCTGGTCGCCAGGGCCTGCACGCTCGTAGGACTCCTGGACATCGCCGCCGGTGTCTTCCCGCGCTTCCGGCGCAGCCGAATGCACGCGATCGCCGAGGTACTGCCCGGCTCGTTCGGCCCGTTCGCCGCCGCACTGTCGCTCAGTGCCGGCGTGCTTCTGCTGCTGCTGGCTCACGGGCTGCGCCGTCGCAAGCGCCGGGCGTGGCGGGCCGCCGTCGTGCTGCTGCCGGCCGGTGCCGTCGCGCAGTTCGCGTACCGCCACTCGATCATCGGTGCCGTCATCTCCCTGGCGCTGCTCGCGCCGCTGCTGCGCCACCGCAGTGAGTTCGCGGCCCTGCCCGATCCGCGCAGCCGGTGGCGCGCGCTCGCCAACTTCGTGCTGATGGGCGCCGGTTCCCTCGTCCTCGGACTCGTCATCGTCAGCGTCCACGAGAACCGCATGGTCGGCGACCCGAGCCTGGCCGACCGCATCACCCACGTCCTGTACGGCCTGTTCGGCTTCGAAGGCCCCGTGGACTACACCGGGCCCACGTCCTGGACGGTCGCCTTCTCCCTCGGCGCACTCGGCTGGCTGACCGCCGTCACAACGATCTACCTGGCCTTCCGCCCCGAACACCCCGCCGCACGCCTCACGGAGGACGACGAGACCCGGCTGCGGGCCCTCCTGGAGAAGCACGGCGGCCGCGACTCGCTCGGCCACTTCGCGCTCCGCCGCGACAAGGCCGTCGTCTTCTCGCCCAGCGGCAAGGCGGCGGTGACGTACCGCGTCGTGTCGGGCGTGATGCTCGCCAGCGGCGACCCGATCGGCGACGTCGAGGCCTGGCCCGGCGCGATCGAGCGCTTCATGGACGAGGCCAAGGCGCACTCCTGGACGCCCGCTGTCATGGGCTGTTCCGAGACGGGCGGCGAGGTGTGGACCCGCGAGACCGGCCTGGACGCCCTCGAACTGGGTGACGAGGCGGTGGTGGACGTCGCGGATTTCTCCCTGGCCGGGCGCGCGATGCGAAATGTGCGCCAGATGGTGAAGCGCATCGAAAGGGCTGGTTACGAGACACGGGTACGGCGCATCCGTGACCTCGGCGACGGGGAACTGGAGCGCATCCGGCGCGCCGCCGAGGACTGGCGCGGCACGGACACCGAGCGCGGCTTCTCCATGGCACTCGGCCGCATCGGCGACCCCGCCGACGGGGACTGCCTCATCGCCACCGCCCACAAGGCGGACGCCACGCCCGGCCCGTACGGCGACCTGAAGGCCGTCCTGCACTTCGTTCCGTGGGGTACGGACGGCGTGTCGCTCGATCTCATGCGGCGCGACCGGTCGGCCGACCCCGGCATGAACGAACTCCTCATCGTGGCGGCGCTCCAGGCGTCCCCGCGCCTCGGCATCAAGCGGGTCTCGCTCAACTTCGCGATGTTCCGCTCGGCGCTCGCCCGCGGCGAGAAGATCGGCGCGGGGCCCGTGCTGCGCGCCTGGCGGGGCCTGCTGGTCTTCCTCTCCCGCTGGTTCCAGATCGAGTCCCTGTACAAGTTCAACGCCAAGTTCCGCCCGCGCTGGGAGCCCCGCTTCGTCGTCTACCGCTCCTCCCGCGACCTCCCGCGCATCGGCTTCGCCGCGATGCAGGCGGAGGGCTTCGTCAACCTCGCCCTCCCGCGCGTGCTGCGCCGCCGGACGCCCGCTCCGCGCCCTTGCGCGCACGCGGTGGCGGAACGCGGGGTCAGGGCGGCGTAGGCCCCACGGACAGGCCTGAGGGAGGGCCCGACCCGCCCAGCCCAGGGCCCTCGCTCAGGCCGCAGTTGGTCTTTCGACGGACCTTGTGGGCGAGGCGAGTCGAGTGGGCGGGCGGGATACAGGCCGCGAAGCGGCCGAAAGACCCGAGCCTGAGGCAACCCGCGGGCGATTCGGCCCCCGGCCGGAGGCCTAGGCTGGACGTATGAGCAATGAGCGCGGGCGCGGCCAAGTCGCGGGACTGCCGACGTGGGACCGCTGCGCGGTCATGGGAGTCGTCAACGTAACCCCTGATTCCTTCTCCGACGGCGGCCGCTGGTTCGACACCACGGCCGCGGTCAAGCACGGCCTCTGCCTGGTCGGCGAGGGCGCCGACCTCGTGGACGTCGGCGGCGAGTCCACCCGCCCCGGCGCCACCCGCGTCGACGAGGAGGAAGAACTCAAGCGCGTCATCCCCGTGGTCCGCGGCCTCGCCTCCGAGGGCGTCAGCGTCTCCGTGGACACCATGCGGGCCAGCGTCGCCGAGCAGTCCCTCGCCGCGGGCGCCGCCCTCGTCAACGACGTCAGCGGCGGCCTCGCCGACCCCGCGATGATCCCCGCCGTCGCGGCGGCCGGCGCCCCCTTCGTGGTGATGCACTGGCGCGGCTTCCTGCAGGGCGGCAACGTGAAGGGGGCGTACGAGGACGTCGTCTCCGAAGTCGTCGACGAGCTCCACGCGCGCGTGGAAGCCGTTCTGGCGGGCGGCATCGCCCCCGACCGCATCGTCGTCGACCCGGGCCTCGGCTTCTCCAAGGACCCCGAGCACGACCTGGCGCTCCTCGCCCACCTCGACCGCCTGCGCGAGCTCGGCCACCCCCTGCTCGTCGCCGCGTCCCGCAAGCGGTTCCTGGGCAGCGTCCTGGCCGGCCCGGAGGGCGCCCCGCCGCCCGCGCGCGAGCGGGACGCCGCCACCGCCGCCGTCTCCGCGCTCGCCGCCCACCAGGGCGCCTGGGCCGTCCGCGTCCACGAGGTACGGGCCACTGCGGACGCCGTACGGGTCGCCCGGGCCGTGGAGGAGGCCCGCAGCGCCGGACCGCGGCCCGCAGAGGGAGCCCAGTGAGCACCCCCCGTACCGACGTCGAGCAGGTCGAACGCGCCAACACCGCCTTCTACGAGGCGATGGAGCGGGGCGACTTCGAATTGCTGTCCTCGCTCTGGCTGGCCCCGCTGGACACCGCCGACGACGACATCGAGGGCGAGGGCGCGGTGATCTCCTGCGTCCACCCTGGCTGGCCCGTCCTCAACGGCCGCGGCGAGGTACTGCGCTCGTACGCGCTGATCATGGCGAACACCGAGTACATCCAGTTCTTCCTCACCGACGTGCACGTCTCCGTGGCCGGCGACACGGCGCTGGTCACCTGCACCGAGAACATCCTCAGCGGCGGCCCCGCCCCCGACGACAGTGACGAGCTCGGCCCGCTCGTCGGCCAGCTGGTCGTCGCCACGAATGTGTTCCGCCGCACCGCCGACGGCTGGAAGCTCTGGTCGCACCACGCCTCCCCCGTACTCGCCGAATCCGGCGAGGAGGAGGACGACGACACCTCCGGTTGAGTGGGTAGGCGACTCGCAGGAACCAAGAAGTGGTTGGAATCACGAACCTCGGGGTAGGGGCGGCTACCAACCCGTGAGCCGCCGTGTTCCCCAGGGGAAACACCGGGTGAAGCCTGATGACCTTCGCCCGGGCGCACGCCCCTGTGGGCGAGCGCTGTCAGTGCCCGCAGGTAGATTCGTTTGAGGCCGGTGTGCCGACCGCACTCGGTTCAGGACGGCCGCAACCGACGATTGCAGGAGTGATTCGCGTGGATCGTGTCGCGCTGCGCGGCCTCAAGGCCCGCGGGCACCACGGTGTCTTCCAGAAGGAACGCGAGGAGGGCCAGACCTTCATCGTGGACCTGACGCTGGGCCTGGACACCCGACCGGCCGCGGCCGACGACGACCTGGCGAAGACCGTGCACTACGGCATCGTGGCGGAGGAGGTCGTCGCCATCGTCGAGGGCGAGCCCGTCGACCTCATCGAGACGCTCGCCGAGCGCATCGCCCAGGCGTGCCTCAAGCACGACAGGGTCCAGGAGGTCGAGGTCTGCGTCCACAAACCGGACGCGCCGATCACGGTCCCCTTCGACGACGTGACCGTCACCATCACCCGGAGCCGAGTATGACCGCCTTCTACACCGAGGGTCAGAGCGACCCGACCGTACAGCCGGTGCCCGCCTCCGTGGTGGAGCAGGTGGACGCCGCCGACACGACCCTGCAGAACCCGAAACGCGCGGTGATCTCCCTCGGCTCGAACCTGGGCAACCGCCTGGAGACGATCCAGGGCGCCATCGACGCCCTGGAGGACACCCCCGGCGTCCGCGTCAAGGCGGTCTCCCCCGTCTACGAGACGGAGCCCTGGGGCGTCGAACCGGGCAGCCAGCCGTCGTACTTCAACGCGGTCGTGGTCCTCAGGACCACCCTCCCCCCCTCCTCCCTCCTGGAGCGGGCGCACGCGGTCGAGGAGGCCTTCCACCGCGTACGGGACGAGCGCTGGGGCCCACGCACGATCGACGTCGACATCGTGGCGTACGCCGATGTCGTCTCCGACGACCCGGTCCTGACCCTCCCTCACCCGCGGGCCCATGAACGGGCCTTCGTCCTCGCCCCCTGGCACGACGTGGAACCCGAGGCCCAGCTCCCCGGCCGCGGCCCCGTCGCCCAGCTCCTCGCGGCAGTCACCCGAGAGGGTGTCGCGCCCCGCGCCGACCTGGAACTCCGGCTGCCCGAGTAGTCGTTAAGGTCAAGACGACCACCAGGCCGCGGATGACCAAAGGGGCAAAGTGCTGCATCTTCCCGGGGGACAACCCCCGGCCCCCTGGCCGCAAGGCCCCGCCGGCACACGCAACCGCGAGGGGAACTGAGTGAAACAGCTGCGCATCAGGACGCTGACCACCGTGTTCATCGTGGCCGGTGTGCTGTCCTGGGCGGGCGCCCGCCTGTGGAACGCGGTGGGCACGCTCCCCCGGGTGCCCCTCGCCGCCCCCATCGTCCTCGCTCTGATCGCCGTCGTCCTGCTCGCGACGGCGCTCTCGCTGCGCGCCCGCCTCAAGGCCCAGCGCGAGCGCCGCCCCGGCGCCAAGGGCGTCGACCCCCTGATGGCGGCCCGCGCGGTCGTCTTCGGCCAGGCGAGCGCCTTGGTCGCCGCGCTGGTGGCCGGCATGTACGGCGGCACGGGCGCGTTCCTGCTGGAATCCCTCGACGTCCCCGCCCGACGCGACCAGGCCATCTACGCCGGCCTCTCCGTGGTCGCCGGCATCGGCGTCATAGCGGCCGCCTTCTTCCTGGAGCGCGTCTGCAAACTCCCGGAGGACGAGGACACGAACGGCGGGACGGCTCCGGTGGCGTAGTCAGGAGTCACCAGGGCAGGCGGGCGAGGTGGCCGTTGCCCAGGAAGCCGGGGTGGGGGTCCAGGCCGTAGCCGTAGAGCGTGAGCGGCTTCGTGTTCAGGTCATCGCGCCATGATCAGGCTCATTGCCTCATTGCGAGTAGCGGGGTCACGCAGCTGGCCGCGCACCGCCGACGTAATGGTCTTCGCTCCGGGCTTACGGACTCCCCGCATCGACATGCACATGTGCTCACATTCGACGACGACGATCACGCCGCGCGGCTCCAGGATCTCCATCAGCGAGTCGGCGATCTGGGTCGTCAGCCGCTCCTGCACCTGCGGACGACGGGCATAGACATCCACGAGGCGGGCCAACTTCGACAGACCCGTGATCTTGCCATCGAGTGACGGAATGTACCCGACATGGGCAACTCCGACGAACGGGACGAGATGATGCTCACAGCTGCTCAGCACTTCGATGTCCTTCACGAGGACCATCTCGTCGTGCCCCAGGTCGAACGTCGTCGTCAGGACGTCCTCCGGCTTCTGCCACAGCCCCGCGAAGATCTCCTTGTACGCCCGTGCCACCCGCCCCGGCGTCTCCCTGAGGCCCTCGCGGTCCGGGTCCTCGCCGACCGCGATCAGGAGCTCCCGTATGGCGTTCTCGGCTCGCTTCTCGTCGAACTCGCCGATCAGGCCCTCGCCGTCCAGCGTCACGGGGTCGGTCATCTGGTCCTCGTTCCTGTGGATCTTGCGCGTGCTGGTCGACGCGTCCAAAACATGCGGGTGGCCGAAAATGCCACGCCCCCCAGGCTAAAACCTGGGGGGCGCGGCATTCATTCCGGGCCTGGTGAGGCCACCGGGAGCCGGGAAATCAGCTCTCGGTGCGGTCCTCCGGGGCCGCCTCCGTCGCCGGGACGGACTCGGTCGCGTTGGCGATGGCCGGCGTTGCGCCGTTCGCCCCGTTCGTCAGTGACAGCTCCTTGGGGGAGAGCACCGGCGGGCGGGTCGACGGGGTGCGGCGGGAGGAGCCGGTCCACGCGGGGCGGGCCGGGCGCTTGATGACGGGGGCGAAGATCTCGGCGATCTGCTCCTTGTTCAGCGTCTCCTGCTCAAGGAGCGCCAGGACCAGGTTGTCGAGGACGTCGCGGTTCTCGACGAGGATCTCCCAGGCCTCGTTGTGCGCGGTCTCGATGAGCTTCTTGACCTCTTCGTCGACCAGCGCCGCGACCTCTTCCGAGTAGTCCCGCGGGTGCGACATCTCGCGCCCCAGGAACGGCTCGGTGTTGTCGCCGCCGAACTTGATCGCGCCGAGACGCTCGGTCATGCCGTACTGCGTGACCATCGCGCGGGCCGTGGCGGTGGCCTTCTCGATGTCGTTCGCAGCGCCCGTGGTCGGGTCGTGGAAGACGAGCTCCTCGGCCGCGCGGCCGCCCAGCATGTACGCGAGCTGGTCCAGCATCTCGTTGCGCGTGGTGGAGTACTTGTCCTCGTCCGGCAGGACCATCGTGTAGCCGAGGGCACGGCCGCGCGACAGGATCGTGATCTTGTGGACCGGGTCGGAGTTCGGAGACGCCGCCGCGACCAGGGCGTGACCGCCCTCGTGGTATGCGGTGATCTTCTTCTCCTTGTCCGACATGATCCGGGTCCGCTTCTGCGGGCCCGCGACCACGCGGTCGATCGCCTCGTCCAGCATGGAGTTGTCGATCAGCTTCCTGTCGCTGCGGGCGGTGAGCAGCGCGGCCTCGTTGAGGACGTTGCTCAGGTCCGCGCCGGTGAAGCCCGGCGTGCGGCGGGCGACGGCCGACAGGTCGACGTCCGGAGCGACCGGCTTGCCCTTCTGGTGGACCTTGAGGATCTCCAGACGGCCCTGCATGTCCGGGCGGTCGACCGCGATCTGGCGGTCGAAGCGGCCGGGGCGCAGGAGGGCCGGGTCGAGGATGTCGGGCCGGTTCGTCGCGGCGATGAGGATCACACCGCCCTTGACGTCGAAGCCGTCCATCTCGACGAGCAGCTGGTTGAGGGTCTGCTCGCGCTCGTCGTGACCGCCGCCGAGGCCGGCGCCGCGGTGACGGCCGACCGCGTCGATCTCGTCGACGAAGACGATCGCCGGGGCGTTCGCCTTGGCCTGCTCGAACAGGTCACGGACTCGGGAGGCACCGACACCGACGAACATCTCGACGAAGTCGGAACCCGAGATCGAGTAGAAGGGAACGCCGGCCTCGCCCGCGACGGCGCGCGCGAGCAGCGTCTTACCGGTACCAGGAGGCCCGTACAGGAGCACGCCCTTGGGGATCTTCGCCCCGACGGCCTGGAACTTCGCCGGTTCCTGGAGGAACTCCTTGATCTCCTGGAGCTCCTCGACCGCCTCGTCCGAGCCCGCGACGTCCGAGAACGTCGTCTTCGGGGTGTCCTTGGTGATGAGCTTCGCCTTGGACTTCCCGAAGTTCATGACTCGGGAGCCGCCGCCCTGCATCTGGTTCATCAGGAACAGGAACACGACGACGATGAGGACGAACGGGAGCAGGGAGAGCAGGATCCCGACGAACGGGTTCTGCTTGGACGGCGAGACCGTGTAGCCGTCCGGAATCTGCTTGTTCTGGTACTTGTCCTGAAGGGTGCCGGCGAGGGTCACACCCTGGTCGCCGATGTAGCTCGCCTGGATCTTTGAGCTGCCGTCAACCTTCTCGCCGTCCTTGAGAGAGACCTTGATGATCTGCTCGTCGCCGGTGGTGAGCTTGGCCGACTCGACCTTGTTGTCATTGATCGCCTGGACGACCTGGCCGGTGTCCACCGTCTTGTAGCCGCCGGACGAACCGACGACCTGCATCAACACGACCACGGCAAGGACGGCCAGCACGATCCACATGACCGGCCCACGGAAGTATCGCTTCACGTCCATCCATACGGAGCGGTGCCGCCCCGTCCCTCCTGCCATAGTGAGTTTGATAAAGATTTATAAAGACTGCTCTTCGGACGGTACCCCAGCATTGTCACCCGATGCCGCCCGGGACTGCTGGCAATCCCGTCTACGCATGCTCCAACGGCGCGAAACCCGCTGGGGTTCCCGAACGTCTTACCGGGTCTGAGCCGCCCTCGCCGAGGGCGGGGCCTCAGCCGCCGTAGACGTGAGGCGCGAGCGTACCGACGAACGGAAGGTTGCGGTACTTCTCCGCGTAGTCCAGGCCGTACCCGATGACGAACTCGTTCGGGATGTCGAAGCCGACCCACTCCACGTCGATCGCGACCTTGGCCGCCTCCGGCTTGCGCAGCAGCGTGCACACCTTGAGGGAGGCGGGCTCGCGGGAGCCGAGGTTGGAGATCAGCCAGGACAGGGTCAGCCCGGAGTCGATGATGTCCTCGACGATGAGGACGTGCTTGCCCTTGATGTCGGTGTCGAGGTCCTTGAGGATCCGCACCACACCGGAGGACTGCGTGCCCGCGCCGTACGACGACACGGCCATCCAGTCCATGGTGACGGGGGTGGACAGCGCACGCGCCAGGTCCGCCATGACCATGACGGCGCCCTTGAGGACTCCGACGATCAACAGGTCCTTGCCCGCGTACTCCGCGTCGATCTTCGCGGCCAGCTCAGCCAGCTTGGCGTCGATCTCTTCCTTGGTGATGAGCACCGACTTGAGGTCGGTGCTCATGTCTTTCGCGTCCACCCGCATCACTTTCGGTCGTCCGTCCCACCGGCCGCTCGGACCGCCCACGTCCCGCGTGAGGGGTCCCGGTGGAGGGTCCGGTTTCAGCCTTGCCGAATCACCAGTCTGCCACCCTGGCGCTGAGCGACGACTTTGCCCGGGAGATTGATGGCCCCCTGACCGCGCCAACCGGTGATCAGCCGGTCGACTTCTTCGATGTGGCGGGCGAACAGCGAACCGGCCGGAGCGCCCGCCTCGATGGCGGCGCGGCGAAGGATGCGGCGGCGTACGGCGGGCGGCAGGGCGTAGAGCTTGGCGCACTCCAGGAGGCCCGCCGCATCGCGTACGGAGGCCTCGGCCTGGCTGGCCCAGGCGTCGAGGGCATCGGCGTCGTCACGGGAGAGCTGGGCCGTACGGGCGAGTGCCTCGACGACGCCCTTGCCGAGCGCCTTCTCCAGGGCGGGCAGGCCCTCGTGGCGCAGCCGGGAGCGGGTGTAGGCCGGGTCGGCGTTGTGCGGGTCGTCCCAGACGGGCAGCGACTGGGCCATGCAGGCCTTGCGGGCGGTCTGCCGGTCCAGGTGCAGGAACGGGCGGCGGTAACGGCCGTCGGCCCCCGAGACCGCGGCCATTCCGGACAGGGAGCGGATGCCGGAGCCGCGGGCGAGGCCCAGCAGGACGGTTTCGGCTTGGTCGTCGCGGGTGTGACCGAGCAGGACGGCTGCGGCGCCGTGGCGCTCGGCGGCGGCGTCCAGGGCGGCGTACCGGGCATCGCGGGCGGCGGCCTCGGGCCCGCCGTCGCGGCCGACGGTGACGGCGATGGACTCGGCCGGGGTCAGCCCCATCTCGGTGAGGCGCAGCACGACTTCGTCGGCGCGCAGGTCGGAGCCGGGCTGCAGACCGTGGTCGACGGTGATGCCACCGGCGCGGATGCCGAGTTTGGGGGCTTCGAAGGCGAGGGCGGAGGCGAGCGCCATGGAGTCGGCGCCGCCGGAGCACGCGACGAGCACGAGCGGCGGTGGGGGTACCTCCCTGCTCATGGGGGTCCCCCCTGCTCGAGCGGAGTCGAGAGCTTGGGGGAGCAGCCGAGAGCTTGCGGGAGGTTGCTCGTGCGGGGGCTGGGCGGGGGTGATCGTGCGCCGCGTACCGGGAGCGGGCACACGCTCCGCGTCGGTGGCGGCCGGGCGCGCGGCACCTGGGGCGGGCGCGCGTCGGGTCTCGGGGGCGGGCGTGTGCTCGGTGAGGATGTCGTGGAGTACGCGGCGAACCGCCAGGCGTATCGCCGCGACCGCAGGATGGGGACCCATGTCCGGTTCCCTTCATGAAGTTTTCGGGGGTGAGCCCGAGATCGGTCACTCAGAGTGTGTAGATGGTGACAGAACCGGGCCGTTCCCCGAGCATTGCACGCCTACCCATGCCCCACGGTCCCTCGGACGGGTGATTGGAGGGGCGTTCGCCTGCCGTCGGCCGGATTCGTTTCACGACCTTCCCGTAGGGTTCACGACTCTGCCTTGCGGTGCACCCGCGCGACCCAGTCCGCCGGTTTGGAGATCTCCGCCTTGGTCGGGAGGGTGTTCGGGGAGGTCCACACGCGGTTGAATCCGTCCATGCCGACCTGGTCGACGACCGATCGTACGAACCGCTCGCCGTCCCTGTACTGCCTCAGTTTGGCGTCCAAACCGAGCAGCTTGCGCAGCGCCATGTCCAGGCGGGAGGCGCCCTTGGCGCGGCGCTGCTGGAATTTCTCGCGGATCTCGGCGACGGACGGGACCACGGCGGGGCCCACTCCGTCCATGACGAAGTCCGCGTGACCCTCCAGGAGGGACATGACGGCGGTCAGCCGGCTGAGGATCTCGCGCTGGGCGGGCGTCTGCACGATTTCCACGAGGGAGCGGCCGCCCTCGTCCTCCTCGCCCTCGGGGCGCCCGCCCGCCAGGGACTGGGCGGCTTCCCTGATGCGTTCCAGGACGGTCATGGGGTCGACCTCGGTCTCCCCCAAGAACGACTGGATTTCGCCCTCCAGGTGGTCGCGCAGCCAGGGCACGGCCGTGAACTGGGTGCGGTGGGTCTCCTCGTGCAGGCAGACCCACAGGCGGAAGTCATGGGGCTCCACGTCGAGTTCGCGCTCCACGTGGACGATGTTCGGGGCGACGAGGAGGAGCCTGCCGCCGCCGTTCTCACCGGCCGGGAGTTCGCGGGTCGCGGGGGCGAAGGTCTCGTACTGCCCGAGGACCCTCGACGACAGGAACGACAGCAGCATGCCCAGTTCCACGCCGGTGACCTTGCCGCCGACGGCACCCAGGACGGCTCCACCCGGGGTGCTGCCCCGCCGCTCCTGCATCTTGTCCAGGAGTGGCTTGAGGATCTCCCGGAACCCCGCGACGTTCGCCCGCACCCAGCCGGGTCGGTCGACGACGAGTACGGGGGTGTCGTGCGCGATGTCCTCGCCCAGACGAGTAAAGCCCCGGACGTGCTCCTCCGAGGCTTTCGCGTGCCGGCGCAGTTCCGCGACGACGGACCTGGCCTCGTCGCGGCTCACGTCGGGGCCCGGCCGCACGAGCCGGGTCGCGGTCGCCACCGCGAGATTCCAGTCGACCATCTCGGCACCACCGATGCTCGTCATGTGTCAACCGTACGTGAGCGTGTCCGGCTGCGGTTAGGGGTACGGGGTGCCGGCGCCCCTCGTCCTGCGGCCGGCGGTGCTTTCTGTGCCCCCTGGGTCGGCAGGGGCTGGGCTCTGGTTGATCGGTACCCGGCGCTGTTGGCTGTGCCCACCCTCCCCCAAGCTCTCTCGGCTTCGCTCGAGCAGGGGGACCCCATCGCCCTGCGGGACGATTGCCCACAGCAGGAACTACTTGCGGGGCCGGCTGCAGCTACCTGCAGCCGCAGGCTGCCAACGCCGTAGCTGTGTGGTCCAGGGCCGTGCGGGCTGCCAGGGCGTCTGGTGGGCTGGTCTCGTCGGAGGTCAGGAAGGCGAAGGCCAGGAGGCGGCCGTCGGTGTCGACGACTGTGCCGGCGAGGGTGTTGACGCCGGTCAGGGTGCCGGTTTTGGCGCGGACCACCCCGGTGGCGGCGGGGGTGTCGGTGTAGCGGGCGCTGAGCGTGCCGGTGAAGCCCGCGATGGGGAGGCCGGTCAGGACCGTACGGAGTTCGGGGTGGGCCGGGTCGCCGGACGTGGTCAGCAGGGCGGTGAGCAGGTCGGCGGAGAGCCGGTCGGCGCGGTTCAGGCCGCTGCCGTCCGCGAAGTCCGCGCCGGACAGCGGGAGTCCGAGCTTCTTCAGCTGCGCGTGGATCGCCTTCGCGTCGCCCTCGAAGCTGGGCTGCTCGTGCGTGGCGAGGGCGACCTGGCGGGCCAGGGCCTCCGCGATGTCGTTGTCGCTGTTCGTCAGCATCCGCTCGACCAGGGCGGACACGGGCGGCGAGGAGACCGAGGCGAGGGACTGGGCGCGGTTCGTGGCCTTCGAGGGGCCGGGGGACGTCGTCTCGATGCCGTTGTCGTGGAGCAGGTCCGCGAACTTCCGGGCCGCGTCGGCCGCCGGGTCCGGGACCCGTGTGACCGGTCCGCTGGTCGAGTCGTCGGGGCGGGCCTCGTCGACCATGAGGGAGGTGACCTGGGCGAGGTTGTCGTTGACGCCGATGGGGTGCAGCGCGGGGCCCGCGTACAGCGAGGTGTCGTACGAGAGCGTCACACGGTCCAGGTGACGGGCCTTCAGGGCGGCGGCCGTGTCGTCGGCGAGGGTGCGCAGGCTCGCCCAGCCGTCGGCCTTCTTGCGCGCGGTCAGCGTCGGGTCGCCGCCGCCGACAAGGACGACCTCCTTGGTTCCGGGCTCCAGGACCGTACGCGTCTCGATGCGGTGGTCGGGGCCCGGCACCGAGAGCGCGGCGACGGCGGTGGCGATCTTCGTGGTGGAGGCCGGGATCTGGACCGCGTCGGCGCCCTTGCTGTAGAGCCGCTTGCCGGTCGCCACGTCGACGACGACGGCGGTACGCCGCGCGCCCAGGGCGGCGTCGTCCAGGAGCGGGTCCAGGACGTTCGCGAGGGGCTTCTCGGCGGGCGCGGGGACCGTCGTGGAGCCGCCGAGTCCGGCCAGTACGGAGGCGGCGCTGGGCGCGGGCTGGGGCGACGTGCGGGACGAAGCGGACGTACGGCCGTGATCTGCGCCACCCTCGCCCTCCTGCGATGCGGCCCAGTCGCGCTCCGCCGTACGCTGACCGGAGGAGTCCCAGGGACCGGCCGCGGCCACCGCCCCGGCCGCGAGCGCCAGGCCCACGGTGGCGGCGACGCCCGTGAGCTGGGGGGTAGTGAACCGCACGGAACGCGGCCGGATGGCTTGGGTGACCCGCGCCACATGCGGTTTCACCGTCCGCGCGACCCGCACCACATGCGGTCTCGCGGCCCGCCAAGCCCTCAGCTCTGGCACGACCACCAGCCCCTTTCGCGATCACACACCTGCGTGAGGGACACTTAACCACCAGAACTATGTGCTGATCATGGAGGAGCCACCGGTGGAGTTCGACGTCACGATCGAGATTCCGAAGGGTTCGCGGAACAAGTACGAGGTGGACCACGAGACCGGTCGGATCCGCCTGGACCGTCGACTCTTCACTTCGACCAGCTACCCGGCCGACTACGGCTTCGTCGAGAACACCCTCGGCGAGGACGGCGACCCGCTGGACGCCCTGGTCATTCTGGACGAGCCGACCTTCCCCGGCTGCCTCATCCAGTGCCGCGCCATCGGCATGTTCCGTATGACGGACGAGGCCGGCGGCGACGACAAGCTGCTGTGCGTCCCGGCGCACGACCCGCGTGTGGAGCACCTGCGCGACATCCACCACGTGTCGGAGTTCGACCGCCTGGAGATCCAGCACTTCTTCGAGGTCTACAAGGACCTGGAGCCCGGCAAGTCCGTCGAGGGCGCCAACTGGGTGGGCCGTACGGACGCCGAGGCCGAGATCGAGCGTTCCTACAAGCGCTTCAAGGAGCAGGGCGGTCACTGACCACCCCTTTGCGCCTGAACCGGCGCCGCTCTCGCGGAGCTGGTTGCTCACCATCGTGGTTTCTCAATTGATGGTTGCGGTGCGTGCGTCATGAAGTCGGCAGGCCGCGTGGTCCCGCAAGGGCAGCGCGGCCTGCTGACGTACCCGTGCGCATACTGGGGCGTACTGGAGGTGCGAGTCGGGAGTGGTGGTGACGGACCCGGAGGCGGAAGACCGCAAGCCGCAGTCGGACGAGGCGAGGAGTGCCTTCAGTCCACCGGCGGGGGTGGCTCCGCCGCAGAGCCCGGCGTCCGACGACTCGTCGTCGACGACGTCCGAGTTCGCGCTCCCCAAGGGGCTCGACGTGCCGCAGCCGCCCTCCGCCGAGCCGGAGGGTTCGGCGTTCAGCACCCCGCGCACCTACAGCGCGAAGCACGCGCCGCCCGCCTTCACACCGCCCAACGGCATCCCGGCGGTCAGCCTGGCCAAGGACGTGCCCTGGCAGGACCGCATGCGCACGATGCTGCGCATGCCGGTGGCCGAGCGGCCCGCCCCGGAACTGGCGCACAAGGAGGACGAGTCGGGGCCCGCCGTCCCGCGCGTGCTTGACCTGACGCTGCGTATCGGCGAGTTGCTGCTCGCGGGTGGTGAGGGCGCCGAGGACGTGGAGGCGGCGATGTTCGCGGTCTGCCGCTCGTACGGCCTGGACCGCTGCGAGCCGGGCGTCACCTTCACCCTGCTGTCGATCTCGCACCAGCCGTCCCTGGTGGACGACCCCGTGACGGCGTCCCGGACCGTACGCCGCCGTGGCACCGACTACACGCGGCTCGCGGCCGTCTACCGGCTCGTCGACGACCTCAGCGACCCGGAGACCGCGATCTCCCTGGAGGAGGCCTACCGGCGGCTCGCGGAGATCCGGCGCAACCGGCACCCGTACCCCGGCTGGGCGCTGACCGCGGCCGGCGGACTGCTCGCAGGCGCGGCCTCGGTGCTCGTCGGCGGTGACGCGCTCGTGTTCGTCGCCGCGGCGCTCGGCGCGATGCTGGGCGACCGGCTCGCGTGGCTGTGCGCGGGGCGCGGGCTGCCGGAGTTCTACCAGTTCACGGCGGCCGCGATGCCACCGGCCGCGATCGGTGTCGCGCTGACGGTGGCGCACGTCGACGTGAAGGCGTCCGCGGTGATCACCGGTGGGCTCTTCGCGCTGCTGCCCGGGCGGGCGCTCGTGGCGGGCGTGCAGGACGGGCTGACCGGCTTCTACATCACCGCGTCCGCGCGCCTGCTCGAAGTCATGTACTTCTTCGTGGGCATCGTCGTCGGCGTACTGGTGGTGCTGTATTTCGGCGTGAAGCTGGGCGCCGAACTCAATCCGGACCAGGCCCTGAGCATCTCCGAGCAGCCTCTGCTGCAGATCGCCGCGTCCATGCTGCTGTCGCTGACCTTCGCGGTCCTGCTCCAGCAGGAACGGTCCACCGTGCTGGCGGTCACCCTCAACGGGGGTGTGGCCTGGTCGGTGTACGGGGCGATGCACTACGCCGGTGGTATCTCGCCGGTCGCCTCCACCGCCGTCGCGGCGGGGCTGGTGGGGCTGTTCGGGCAGCTGCTGTCGCGGTATCGGTTCGCTTCGGCGCTGCCGTACACCACCGCGGCGATCGGGCCCCTGTTGCCAGGGTCGGCCACCTACTTCGGGCTGCTGTCGATCGCGCAGAACGAGATGGACGCGGGGCTGGTTTCTCTTTCGAAGGCTGCTGCTCTGGCTATGGCCATCGCCATTGGGGTGAACCTGGGGTCGGAGATCTCCCGGCTGTTTCTGCGGGTGCCGGGGGGCTCCGCCGCGGGGCGCCGGGCCGCCAAGCGGACTCGGGGGTTCTGAGCGCCCGGAGCTCGGTTCGTTCTGTCGGGGGCGGCTGCGCGTACCTGGTGGCTGGTCGCGCAGTTCCCCACGCCCCTATCGGGGCGCGTTGCCCTGGTCGTAGGGGTATGGGTAGCCCTGGTCCGGGGTGTACGGCTGCTGCTGGTAGTCCTGGGGGTACTGCTGGCCGTACTGCTGACCCTGGTCGTAGGTCTGGGGCTGGTAGGGCTGCTCCGAGCCGTACGGCTGCTGCTCGTACGGCTCCTGGTACTGCTGCTGGGGCGGGTAGCCCTGGTCCTGGTGGTGGCCGTAGGGCTGGTCCTGGTGGTGGCCGTACGGCTGGTCCTGGTGGGCCGGGGGTACGCGGCGCAGCTGGGTCGTCGCGTCGTCCATGGCCGGCGGCTGGGGCTGGGCCGGGGCGGCGGGCTGCTGGGGCGGGTTCTTCTTGGCCTTGGAGCGGGCGCGCAGGAACTCGATGGCGATCGGGACCACCGAGACGAGGACGATCAGGATCAGGATCGCCTCGATGTTCTTGTGGACGAAGTCGATGTTGCCGAGCCAGGAGCCGAGCAGCGTGACGCCCGCGCCCCACAGGACGCCACCGATGACGTTGAAGGTGATGAACGAGCGGTACTTCATGCCGCAGACGCCGGCGATGATCGGCGTGAACGTGCGCACGATGGGCACGAAGCGGGCCAGGACCAGGGACTTGGGCCCGTACTTCTCGAAGAACTCGTGGGCCTTGACCACGTTCTCCTGCTTGAACAGGCGGGAGTTCGGGCGGGTGAAGAGCGAGGGGCCGACCTTCTTGCCGAACAGGTAGCCCGCCTGGTCGCCGAGGATCGCGGCGAGGCAGATCAGCACGATCGCCGCCCACAGGGGGAAGTCCATCGTGCCCGCGGTGATCAGCAGGCCGCAGGTGAACAGCAGCGAGTCACCCGGCAGGAAGAAGCCGATGAGCAGGCCGGACTCGGCGAAGACGATGAGCAGCAAGCCCCAGATGCCGAAGTTGTCCAGGAGCGTGTTCGGATCCAGCCAGCTTGGACCAAGGGCAAGCGTCGTCACGGTTCCGGGCTCCTGAAGGGGTGGAGGAAGATACGGCGTCCTGGTACGGCCGGACAAAGCTATCAACGCAATGTGTCAGCCCCAGGTTCCACCGGTGTCTCCAGGATGCACTGTGCGCCGACTGGGACAAAGCTGTGAGCCATGAGCATCGATGAATACGGCGGCGGCCAGGGGCCGCAGGCCGACGTACTGGTGGTGACCACCAACGACGTACCTGGCTACCGCGTTCAGCAGGTCATCGGCGAGGTCTTCGGACTGACCGTGCGCTCCCGGCATCTGGGCAGCCAGATCGGCGCGGGTCTGAAGTCGATGATCGGCGGCGAGCTCAAGGGGCTCACCAAGACGCTCGTGCAGACCCGCAACCAGGCCATGGATCGGCTCGTCGAGCAGGCACGCGCGCGTGGTGCCAACGGCGTGCTGATGTTCCGCTTCGACGTGACCGAGGCGGCGGACGTGGGCACGGAGGTGTGCGCGTACGGGACGGCGGTGGTCCTGGCCAAGGAGTAGCGCACCGGTCGAGGGAACAGCGCATGCGGTAAGGGGCGTCCGCCTTTGAGGACGCCCCTTACCATCACCCGTCGTGCCGGGCCGCGTTCGCCGCGATCGCCTCCTTGAGGTGCTCGGCGAGACCCGGCCGTATGGAGTCGTAGAACGCCTTGAAGCGCTCGTCGGACACGTACATCTCGCCGAGGCACCGGTGGAGCTCGTACGAACACTCGTAGAACCACTTGCAGATGTGCTGCCGGTGTTCCTCGGCCAGGTCCATGGCCGCCTCGCCGGTGGGCGGCTCACCGGCGGCCATCAGGGCGTCGTAGCGCTCGCTCCAGGCGTCGACCTCGGCCTGTACGCGCTTCCAGTCGTCCTTGGTGTAGCGGGCGGTCCGGCGCTGCGACTCGGCGTACTCCTCGGTGCCGCCCCAGCGTTGCTCCGCCTCGTCCGCGTACTGCTCGGGATCCTTGTCCCCGAAGACCTCGAACTTCTCCTCGGGCGTGAGGTTGATGCCCATCTTGCGTGCCTCCATGGCGTGCTCCACGGCCGCCGCCATCTTCTGCAGCTTCTCGATCCGGGCGGTCAGCAGTTCGTGCTGGCGGCGCAGATGCGCGCGCGGGTCCGCCTCCGGGTCGTCGAGCAGGGCGGCGACCTCCTCGAGCGGGAAGCCGAGCTCCCGGTAGAACAGGATCTGCTGCAGCCGGTCGAGGTCGGCGTCGCTGTAGCGCCGGTGGCCCGCGTGGCTGCGCTCGCCGGGCGCGAGCAGCCCGATCTCGTCGTAGTGGTGCAGCGTGCGCACCGTGACTCCGGCGAAACCGGCGACCTGGCCCACGGAGTAGCTCACTTCCGCTCCCTTCTCGGTACGCACTTCACGATGGGCCCTCACGCGACGTGAGGTGCAAGCCCGAAGTGTTATGTCTGGTTCGCCCGATTAGGGTGGGCGCGTGACCCATGACGTGGCCCCAGCGACACCCGCCGTCGCCCCGGCGGCACCCGCACGGGCACTACTGCCGCCGATCATCCCGTACGTCCACGGCGCCTTCTCGCGCCTCGGGCACCCCATGGTGGCGCTCCCGGTCGGCGGGGTGGTCCTCGGCCTGCTCGGCGCACTGGGCGGGCCTCTGACGCTCTTCAAGGGCCTGGACGAGGTCGCCGGATCGGCCCGGGACCCGGACGGCTGGTCGGCGGGGTGGCTCGCGCTGATGGCCGGGGTGAAACCGGCCGCCCTGCTCGGCGCGGCGTCCTGCGGCTTCCGCGGCGGCCGGATCGTCCCGGCCGTCTTCATCGGTGCCGCCTTCATCGGTGCCGCGTTCGGCCTGTTCGCCCACGTGGTCGTGTCCGTGGTCCAACTCGCGCTCGGCGTGGCCGCGGGTGCGCTGGGCATGCTCCTTGCCATCACCCGGCAGGGCTGGGTGAGCCTGTTCACGGCCGCCGTTCTGGTGGCCGCTCCCGCGATCCTCGGCCAGCTGCGCATCGCGTCCCTGCTTGCCTGGCCGCTGGTGACCGGCAGACCGCAGATGCAGCTTCACGACGACGGAACCCCCACCCACTGACCGCACCACAAGACCGTCTGGAGGCAACATGCCGCTCCACCAAGGCCACGAGAAGCCCGACGAGCGCCCGATGTCCGTCAACCCGTTCCACGGGGAGGCGAATCCGGTCAGCGGCATGGTCGACGCCCCGCCGAAACACCGGCTGCCCGAAGGCCCGCTGCCGCCCACCACCGCGTACCAACTCGTCCATGACGAGCTCATGCTGGACGGCAACGCCCGGCTCAACCTCGCCACCTTCGTCACCACCTGGATGGAGCCGCAGGCCGGCGTCCTGATGGCGGAGTGCCGGGACAAGAACATGATCGACAAGGACGAGTACCCCCGCACGGCCGAACTGGAGCGGCGCTGCGTGGCGATGCTCGCCGACCTGTGGAACGCGCCGGATCCGGCGGCCGCGGTGGGCTGTTCGACCACCGGGTCGAGCGAGGCGTGCATGCTGGCCGGGATGGCGCTCAAGCGGCGGTGGGCGCGGCGCAACGCGGACCGCTACCCGGGGGCGCGCCCCAATCTCGTCATGGGCGTCAACGTCCAGGTCTGCTGGGAGAAGTTCTGCAACTTCTGGGAGGTCGAGGCGCGCCTGGTCCCCATGGAGGGCGACCGGTTCCACCTCGATGCGCGCGCGGCGGCCGAGCTGTGCGACGAGAACACCATCGGGGTCGTCGGCATCCTCGGTTCGACCTTCGACGGGTCGTACGAGCCGATCGCGGACCTCTGCTCCGCCCTCGACGAGCTCCAGGAACGGACCGGCCTGGACATCCCCGTCCATGTCGACGGCGCCTCCGGGGCGATGGTCGCGCCCTTCCTCGACGAGGACCTGGTCTGGGACTTCCGGCTGCCGAGGGTGTCGTCGATCAACACCTCCGGGCACAAGTACGGCCTGGTCTACCCGGGTGTCGGCTGGGCGCTGTGGCGGTCGGCGGCCGAGCTGCCCGAGGAACTCGTCTTCCGGGTCAACTACTTGGGCGGCGACATGCCGACCTTCGCGCTCAACTTCTCCCGGCCGGGCGCGCAGGTCGTGGCGCAGTACTACACCTTCCTGCGCCTCGGCCGCGAGGGCTACCGGGCCGTGCAGCAGACCACCCGGGACGTGGCCTGCGGGCTCGCCGAGCGCATCGAGGCACTGGGCGACTTCCAACTCCTCACCCGGGGCGACCAGTTGCCTGTCTTCGCCTTCACGACGGCGCCCGAGGTGACCTCGTACGACGTGTTCGACGTGTCCCGGCGCATGCGTGAACACGGCTGGCTGCTGCCCGCGTACACCTTCCCGCCGAACCGCGAGGACCTGTCCGTCCTGCGCGTGGTGTGCCGCAACGGCTTCTCGACCGACCTCGCCGACCTCCTCATGGAGGACTTGAGCCGCCTGCTGCCCGAACTGCGCCGCCAGCCACACCCGTTGACCCACGACAAGGACGCCGCGACCAGCTTCCACCACTAGGCAAGCAGCGGGCGCCACTGCTCGGGCACCCTGTCGCCGTACTCGATGCCGGTCGCGCCGACCAGGGAGGCCAGGTCGGCGCGTTGGCCGGTGGCGGCCCGGCACGGCGTCGCCGTCGGCTTGATGTCGGCCTCCAGGTAGAGGCCTTCGTGACCCCGGTTACGCGCTGAGGCGCGCGAACCGGCGTACCGCCAGTGGGAAGAACACCGCCAGCAGCACCAGCGGCCAGATAACGGCCGCCGCGGCGTGTCCCGGCTCACCGCCGGGGCCGCCGAACAGGTCGCGTACCGCTGTCGCCGTCTGGGACATCGGGTTCCATTCGACCGCCGTGCCGAGCCAGTGGGGCATGGAGTCGGGGATGGCGATGGCGTTGGACAGGAAGCCGACCGGCCAGACCAGGATCTGGACGGCCTGCACCATCTCCGGCCTGCCGGCCACCATCGCGAGATGGATGCCGATCCACAGCATGGCGAAACGGAAGAGCAGCAGGAGGCCCACCGCGCCCAGGAAGGCCGAGAAGGAGCAATGCGTCCGCCAGCCGATCGCGTGTCCGACGCCGATCAGCACGGCCAGATTCACCGCCGACTGGAGCATGTCGGCGGCCGAACGGCCCACCAGGACCGCACCATTGGCCATCGGCATCGACCTGAAGCGGTCGATCACCCCCTTGTTGAGGTCCTGGGTGACGGCCAGCATCGTGCCCTCCAGGCCGAAGGCCATGGTCAGCGCGAGCATGCCGGGCACCAGGAAGTCGACGTAGTCGCCCTCGACGCCCCGGCCGCCGCCGATCAGATAGCCGAACATCAGCAGCAGCATCACGGGGAAGACCAGGCCGACGAGCAGCTGGACCGGTTGCCTTGCCCAGTGGGCGAGTTCGCGGCGGGTCATGGTCCAGCAGTCGGCGAGGACGTACTCCCCTGGGCGGCCGGTCTCGTACGTGCTCACGCTGCCTCCTTCACTCGCTCGTCGTCGCCTGTCAGATACAGGAACACCTCGTCCAGCGTCGGACGCCGCAGGGCGATGTCCTCCGCCTCGATCCCGGCCTCCTCCAGGGCCCGTACGGCGTCGGCGAGCGCCGCCATGCGGTCGGTGACGGGGGCGCTGAGCAGACGCCGGTCCGGGTCCACCGAGACGCCCTCCGCGGGGAACGGCAACAGGGCGACCGCCGCGCCCAGTTGGCCGGCGTCGCGCAGGACGACGTCGATGCGGTCGCCGCCGGTGCGCGCCTTCAGCTCGTCCGCCGTGCCGTTCGCGATGACGCGCCCGGCGTCGACGACGGAGATGCGGTCGGCGAGCTGATCGGCCTCCTCCAGGTACTGGGTGGTGAGCAGGACCGTGGTACCGCCGCCGACCAGCGAGCGCACGGACGCCCACACCTCCGCCCGGCCGCGCGGGTCGAGCCCGGTCGTCGGCTCGTCCAGGAAGAGCACGTCCGGGTCGGTGACGAGGGACGCGGCGAGGTCCAGGCGGCGTCGCATGCCGCCGCTGTACCGCTTGACCGGCTTGCGACCGGTGTCGGCGAGCCCGAAGCGCTCCAGGAGCTCGTCGGCCCGCACGCGCGCGTGCCGGGCGCCCAGGTGGTGCAGCCGCCCGAACATCTCCAGGTTCTGGTGCCCGCCGAGCTCCTCGTCGAGCGCGGCGTGCTGGCCGAGCAGGCCGATCCGCAGCCGTACCCGGCGGGCCTCGCGCAGCACGTCGTACCCGGCGACCTCCACCCGGCCCGCGTCGGGCCGCAGCAGGGTGGACAGGACCCGGACCAGGGTCGTCTTGCCCGCGCCGTTGGGGCCGAGCACCCCGTGCACCGTGCCGCGGCCGACCAGGAGGTCGAGCCCGTCCAGTGCCTGTTTGTCGCCGTACCTCTTGCGTGCCCCTTCGACGGTGATCGCCGCGTCGGCCACTGACCTCTCCCTTGCTAGTCAAACTTGACTACCTCTAGAAAGTAACCCCACTCCCGCCATTCGTCAAACTTGATCAGTCCCGGTCTCCCGGATGCGGTGTCCCCGTCGCGTACGGGTTCTCCTCGCCCTCCTTGAGGACCCCCACGAACGGCTCGCCCTCGCCCGCGAACGTGTAGGCCCCGCCCTCGATCCGGGCGATCAGGCCCAGGGTCCACTCGGCCTCGGCGTCGGCCGTGTGGATCCAGAGGTTCATGATCTCGCCGATGTGGCCGAGCTGTTCGGGGCCGTCCTCGGGCACGTAGTGCTGGGTGACCGCACCCCGCCACTCCTCGATGCGCCGGGTCCGCTCCTTCAGCAGCGCCACCGCCTCGCCCCGCGACAGGTCGACGATGAAGCCGATGGCCGCCGACTTGACGTCCATCTTCTGGTCGTACGAGGTCAGCGCGTCCCGCAGCAGCGCGAAGTACTCCTCGGCGCCCTTGTCCGTGATCTCGTACTCGGTGCGCGGCGGGCCACCGGCGGTGGACGGCGCGATCTCGTGGGCGTGCAGCAGTCCCTGCTTCGCCATCTGCTTGAGCGCGTGGTAGATCGAGCCGGGCTTGGCGTTGGACCACTCGTGCGCGCCCCAGTACTCCAGGTCGTTGCGCACCTGGTAGCCGTGGGCCCGCCCGTGCTGACGGACGGCGCCCAGCACGAGGAGACGGATCGCTGACATGCGGTCCACATTAGAGCGCCGAGGTCAACCCGCCTGCCGTCGGGCCCGTCGACCCGCCCGCCACCGGGCCCGTCAGGCCGCCTGCTCCCGGGCCACCAGCTCGAAGGCGGTGGCGCCGTCCAGGGACTCGCGGATGATGTCGGCGTGGCCGGCGTGCCGGGCCGTCTCGCGGATCAGGTGGAGCGCCAGCCAGCGCATCGAGACCCGGCCCTCCGGCGGGAACCAGGGGTCGTTCGGGAGCGCGAAGGTGTCGTCGAGGCTGGCCACCGAGCGGAGAAACGCCTCGGTCTCCGCGGCCACCTTCTCCCAGTACGCCAGCTGCGACTCGACCGTCTCGTCGCCGACGAGCACGAAACACTCGTGCCAGTTCGACGGGTCCCGCTTCACCGCCGGCTGCTCGCCCTTGGCGCGGGCGATCCAGCCCTGCTCGGTCTCGGCGACGTGCTTCAGCAGTCCGGCGAGCGAGAGTTCACTGGCACTGGGCCTGCTCGCGGCCTGCTCCCCGGTCAGTCCGAGCAGCGCCCGGCGGATGCCGCCGCGCTGTTCCTCCAGGAAGGAGAGCAGTGCTCCACGCTCGTCGCCCTGCGCCTCGGCTCGCACGTGAGTGACCATGACCGGCCGCCTTTCATCGGGTCCTCGCCGGACACCTCCTGTCCGACACCGACGAAGCTACGGGCCCTTGCGGTCAGCTTCTGTCCGCAAGGGCCCGGCGAAGACGGAAAGACTCAGAACGGGAAGAAGCTCCGCCCGTGCTGTACCGAGATCCACTTCTGGGTGGTGAAGGCGTCGACGGTCGACTCGCCGTTCAGACGGCCGATGCCGGAGTGCTTCTCGCCGCCGAAGGGGACCAGCGGCTCGTCGTGCACGGTGCCGTCGTTGACGTGGAACATGCCGGTGTCGATCTGCTTGGCGAACTGCACACCGCGCTCGATGTCGCCGGTGTGCACGGCGCCGCTCAGCCCGTACGGGGTGTCGTTGACAATGCGGACCGCCTCCTCCTCGCCGTCGAAGGGGACGAGGAAGACGACCGGGCCGAAGATCTCCTGCTGGAGGAGGGAGGAGTCGGCGGGGACGTCCGTCAGGATGGACGGCTCGACCAGGTTGTCGGTCGTCGTGCCGTGTACGAGGGCGGTGGCGCCCTCGGCGATCGCCTGCTCGACGGCGCCCGAAATCGCGTCCGCCTGCGAGGAGTTGATGACCGGGCCGATGATCGTGGCCGGGTCGCTCGGGTCGCCCGCCTTCAGCGTCTTGACCTTGGCGACGAACTTCTCGGTGAACTCGGCCTCGATCGAGCGGTCCACGAGGACGCGGTTGGCGGCCATGCAGACCTGGCCCTGGTGGACGTACCGGCTGAAGACCGCCGCGTCGACCGCGTAGTCGATGTCCGCGTCGTCCAGGACCACGAGGGCGCTGTTGCCGCCCAGTTCGAGCACCGAGCGCTTGAAGTGGGAGGCGCAGACGGTGGCGACGTGGCGGCCGACCTTGTCCGAGCCGGTGAAGGAGATGACCTTGGGGACCGGGTGCTCGATGAAGGCGTCGCCGATCTCGGCTATGTCGGTGATGACGACGTTCAGCAGACCGCCCGGCAGGCCCGCGTCCTCGAAGATCTTGGCGACCAGGGAGCCACCGACGATCGGGGTGTTCTGGTGCGGCTTGAGGACCACGCCGTTGCCGAGTGCGAGGGCCGGGGCGACGGACTTGATCGAGAGGAGGAAGGGGAAGTTGAAGGGGCTGATCACACCGACGACGCCGACGGGAACCTTGTAGAGGCGGTTCTCCTTGCCGTCGATCGGCGAGGGGAGGATCCTGCCCTCGGGGCGCAGCGCCAGGTGGATCGACTCGCGCAGGAACTCCTTGGCGAGGTGCAGTTCGAAGCCCGCCTTGAGGTGGGTGCCGCCGAGCTCGGCGATGATCACCTCGGTGATCTCGGCCTCGCGCTCCTCGATGATCCGCAGGGCCTTCTCGAAGACCGCGCGACGGGCATAGGCGTTGGTCGCGCGCCACTGCTTCTGGGCGCGTTCGGCCGCGCGGTAGGCCTGGTCGACCTCGTCGGTGGTGGCTATGGTGATCGACGCCAGCTTCTCGCCGTCGTACGGGTTGAAGTCGATGATGTCCCAGGAGCCGGTGCCCGGGCGCCATTCGCCGTCGATGTACTGCTGGGCCAGGTCGGTGAAGTAGGACGACATGTGCTCCCTCAATCCCTCAATCCCTGTACTGCCGAAGCAGACATCCGATCAACGCCTGATCGAACGTCATCGTACTTGTGTTTCAAGGGAGTTGGAGAACACCTCCGGAGAACCCGTGAAGGCTCTCAGGAGAGCTGGAGCAGGCCCCGGAGAAGGTCGCGGCTCTCCGAGGGACCAGGACTGTCCTGTTGCAGCTGCTTGAGCGCACTCTCGTACTGGGTGACGTCCTCGCGCTTGTCCAGGTAGAGCGCACTGGTGAGCTGTTCCAGATAGACGACGTCCGACAGGTCGGATTCCGGGAAGCTCAGGATCGTGAAGGAACCGCTCTCGCCGGAGTGCCCGCCGAAACTGAACGGCATGACCTGAAGCCGTACGTTGGGACGCTCCGAGACCTCGATCAGATGCTGGAGCTGTCCGCGCATCACCTCGCGGTCGCCGTACGGACGGCGCAGCGCGGCCTCGTCGAGGACGATGTGGAACTCCGGGGCGTTCTCGGAGACGAGGTACTTCTGGCGCTCCAGGCGCAGGGCCACGCGGCGGTCGATGTCGGCGGCGGACGCGCCCTTCATGCCGCGCGTGACGACCGCGTGCGCGTACGCCTCGGTCTGCAACAGGCCGTGCACGAACTGGACTTCGTAACTGCGGATCAGATGGGCCGCGCCTTCGAGGCCGACGTAGGTCGGGAACCAGCTGGGCAGGACGTCCGAGTAGCTGTGCCACCAGCCGGCGACATTGGCCTCCTTGGCGAGCGAGACCAGGGAGGTGCGCTCCGCCTCATCCATGATGCCGTACAGCGTCAACAGGTCCTCGACGTCGCGCGTCTTGAAGCTCACCCGTCCCAACTCCATGCGGCTGATCTTCGATTCGGAGGCACGGATCGAGTAACCGGCCGCTTCCCGGGTGATTCCACGCGCCTCCCGCAGGCGCCGGAGATGTGATCCCAGCAGCATGCGCCGCACCACCGAGCCGCTCGACTCACCAGCGCTCACGTTCGTCCGCCTCCCCAACCGTCTTCAGGGGCCGAAGTCTGCCACTAAAACACTTCAAGCAGTACTCGTTCGATTACGGAAACGGAAAGTAGCCAAAGGGGCCACGCAGAAAAAGGGCAGGAGAGGGGCAACAAGAGGGAAGAAGGTGACAGAAGAAATGAGCAAGAACTGGTAGAGGCAGGTCTAATTCGGGCGCGTGCACGTGCATCTGCCCTTGCATCTGCTGTACGCATTCGGAACCATGGTCCCCGCGCCACCGCTGCATCGCAACGACCGCGAACACCCGGGAGTGCCTCGCATGGGGACGAATGGATCGACCATGCTCGAGCCCTTACGGCAGGGACTTCCGCCGCTCGATCCCGCGGCCGTGTCCAACGCCGCTTCCTGTGCTCTGCCCGCCCGCTACGAAGCGGTGCGCGAAGCACGGCAGTTCACCCGCAGAACGCTGGACCAGTGGGACATCGGCGACCGCTTCGACGACGTCTGCCTGGTGGTCTCCGAGCTCGTCACCAACGCGCTGCGGCACGCACTGCCCTCGGACACGCCCCGCAAGGACGACCAAGGCCCGCCCGTGCGGCTGCACTTGATGCGGTGGACCTCACGTCTGGTGTGCGCGGTGCGCGACCCCAGTCACGACAGCCCGGTCGCGGGCGACTCGGACGACTTCTCGGCGGAGTCGGGCCGCGGCCTGTTCCTGGTCGACTCGTTCGCCGACAGCTGGGGCTGGCACCCGCTCGCGGGCACCCTCAGCGGCAAGGTCGTGTGGGCGCTCTTCCGGCTGCCGCAGCCGGGTCCCGCGGCGGCTCCCGCCGAATGACGAACCGCGGCGCCTTTTGGCGCCGCGGTTCTACGCGCGTTACGCAGCGTTGAGCGACCATCGCGCTCGGTCGCGGACTCAGGCGGCCGCCATCGGCACCATCGACGCCATCGGCATCGGCGCCCTGGACGCCCTGGACGCCATCAGGGCTACCGCGGCCATCAGCCGGCGATCAGGTGGTCGAACTCGCCGTCCTTGATGCCCAACAGCATCGCTTCGATCTCGGCGCGCGTGTAGACGAGCGCGGGCCCCTCGGGGAACCGCGAGTTCCGCACGGCCACGTCGCCGCCGGGCAGCCGCGCGAACTCCACGCAGGAACCCTGCGAGTTGCTGTGCCGGCTCTTCTGCCACGCCACCCCGTTCAGCGCGGTCGCGGCCATGCCGTTGTACACGTCGTCAGCCATGCCGTTGTACACGTCGTCAGCCATGCCGTCGTACACGTCATCCACGTCGTACACGTCGTGGTCCACAGATCGCTCCCCGGTCGTGCAGTGGCTGAGGTGGCCATTGATGCATTGGTCAACTGGCCTGGATCATAGCTCTGTTCATGTGCAGATGCATGGGCAGATGCACGTGCACGCGGGGTGGTCCTGCGGTTACAGCTTTTACCGGCACTTGACTACCGGCTGTCGCTCGCTTGACTACGGCCTGCTGCTCACCGGCTTGCGAATGGACTACAGCCGGTCCAGCGCATTCCCCAGAGCTCGCATCACATGCGATCTCCAGCCCCCGTCCATGATCTTCCGCGCCATCATCTGTGCGGGATCGTCCGGATCGAATCCCTCGTGTACTAGAAAGAGACGCGTACCGTGTCCTTCGAGTTTCAACGTCCACGTGATGGTCCAGTCCGTGGGATTGGCCGGATCGGCGTCGGCCCACCGGACGCGCAGCATCCGCTCCGGCTCGAACGCGAGAACCCGCACGTCAACGGTGCCGGAGAAGTTCGTGTTGGGGCGTGGGACGGACGTCAGCCTGTACTCGTGGCCGACTTCGAGCCGGAAGTCCTCCGACCCCTGCATCTGCCACTGCACGAGCAACTCGGGCTCGGTGAGGGCGCGCCAGACCTTGGCGGGAGGGTGCGGGAGGAACTGGTCGACACGGACGGTCGTCAGGTCATCCTCTGGAACGGAGTTCATGTCTCGGCATCGTCGGGCATGCGGTCCAGCAGAGCGCCGAGGCCCTTGAGCCTGTCGCGCCAGAACCGCTCGTACGGGTGGAGCCAGTCCTGCACATCGGCGAGCGGCGCGGCCTCGAGGCGGTAGATGCGCTGCCGTCCCGCCCGCTCCTCCGACACGAGCCCGGCATCCCGGAGCACCTTGAGGTGTTCCGAGAGGCTGGGCCGTCGCATGTCGAAGTGGTCCGCCAGGGCCTGCACGGGCTGGGGCCCCTCCTCGCGCAGCAGCCGCAGCACTTCGCGGCGCGTGGCGTTGGCGAGCGCGGCGAAGATCTGGTCCTCGCGAGCCCCGGCCCCAACCCCCGTCACAGCCCCGGTCGCAGTCATGGCGCGCTCAGAAGCCTTCCTTCTCCGTGATCAGCATCAGACCGTTGCCATCCGGGTCGCGGAACGAGGCCATGCGGCCCCAGGGGAGGTCGTCGGGACCCTCCACCGCGACGCCCGCGGCCGCGAGCCGCGCACAGTCGGCGTCGACATCGGTCGTGACCAACATGATCCCCCGGGTCTCGCCGGGCTCGGCACCTCTTTTCTGGGGGGAACCCCCAGACCCCCGGCCCATCCCCGGACCCGAGAGCGTGAAGACGGTCTGCGCCCCCTTGGGCGCGACCTGCAGCCAGCGGCCCGGCGGCATGTCCAGGTCCGCGGTGACCTCGAAGCCGAGGACCTCCGTGTAGAAGCTCAGCGCGCGGTCCTGGTCGGCGACGGGGAGTGTGACGAAAGAGGCGTGAGTGATGTTCATGGAGACGACAATAGGTAGGAGATTCCCTACGGGTCAAGCGTAGGGAATCTCCTACCTATGGGACGGGACCGGCTACTTACCGGGACGCGTACGGCAACAGCGCCATCTCCCGGGCGTTCTTGATCGCGCGGGCCAGCGTCCGCTGCTGCTGCGCCGTCACACGCGTGACGCGACGGCTGCGGATCTTGCCGCGGTCAGAAATGAACTTCCGCAGCAGATCGGTGTCCTTGTAGTCGATGTACGTGATCCCGGCCTGGTCCAGCGGGTTGGGGCGGGACTTGGCGGGCTTACGGTCCGTCTTGCGAGGCATCAGACTTCCAGGAGGGTGTCGAAGGCGGGCGGGAGCCGCTTCCAGGCGGCGCGCCCGGCGGCGTACTCGGCGTCGGTCAACAGGCAGGACTCCAGGAGCAGTTCGAGCCCCTCGCGGTCGAGCCCGGGCGAGGTGAAGACGAGGTGCTGGCAGCAGTCGCCGTGCTCCGGGTGCCAGTCGAGCGCGGCGGCGGCCCGGCGCACCGGCGGGACCATCTCCCACGCCGCGTCCGGCAACGAGGCGAGCCACGGGCCCGCGCTCTCCACGCACAGCGCTCCCCCGGCGGCATCCCAGTGCAGCAGCGTGTCGGGCCGGTCGGCGAGCCAGAACCGCCCCCGGCTGCGCGCGGCCGCGCAGGTCAGGTCCTCCAGCGCCGCGTACAGCCGCTCCGGGTGGAACGGACGCCGCCGGTGCCATACGAGGGTGGAGACGCCGTGTGCGTCGGCCTCGGCCGGGAGCAGTGCGCAGGCGGGGTGCTGGGCCGCGGCGGCGGCCTCGACGTCGAAACCGGCGAGCGCGGCCTCGGCGAGCGCGGAGTGCGCGCTGCCCGGCGCCGAGGCCGGGCCGAACCATCCGGCAGCTGGGGCGTCCGGGGCGGACGACCCGGCAGCCGGCACGCCCGGCCCGGTCGAGCCGGTCCCGGCCGAAGCCGAGCCGAGCCACCCAGCACCCGGCGCGTCCCGGCCGTACGGCCCGGCAGCCGGCACGCCCGGTCCCATCGAGCCGGTCCCGGCCGAGTCCGGGTCGAACCACCCTGAGCCCAGCGCGCTCAGGCCCGGCAGGCCGACTCCGGCTGCGGGTGCGGTCGGGTCCGGGCCCGCCGAGCAGGCCCCCGCTCCCCCGGCCGCCCAACCCCCGGCTCCGATGGGGACGTGGACGGCCGTCGGGTGCAGCTGCGCCAGCAGTGCCCGGTCCTCGTCGTCAGCCTCCTCCGAGTCGGCCACGGCGAGGACGGGGGCGTACTCCAGCTGGCGGGCAAAGGTGTCGGCGACCGTGCGCTGGTCAGTGGCCGCCGCGGCGAGGCCGCCGTCGGCGAGGTCGTCGCCGTTGCCGAGGTAGGGGAGCAGCAGCGCCGGGTCGACGGCGGTGATCACGCCGGTCAGCGTCAGACCGCTCGCCGCCACCACCTCGGCCATGGCCTTCGGCTCGACGGAGTCCCACAGCTCGACGATCGCGAGCCGTGCGAGGCCGGCGTCCGCGAGCCGTTCCAGTTCGGGCAACAGGTCCTCGCGCAAGGCACAGCACGCGCAGTCGTTGACCAGGGGCGCCTCGCCGGCGGAGAGGACGCCGGTGCGGTCGCGGACCGTACGGACGACCGTGCCCGCGGCGGCCGTGGCCAGGTCGTGGTGGAGCGCGACGCTGCCCGGGACGGCCGTCAGCAGATGCTCGACGGCCGCTCTGCGGGCATCGGCGTGCAGTCCGCCGACGATCGCGACGAAGAGCTCGGGCACCTTCAGCTCCGCTTTCCGTAACGGCGCTCGAAGCGCTCTACGCGTCCGGCGGTGTCCAGGACGCGTGCGTTGCCCGTGTAGAAGGGGTGGCTGACGTTCGAGATCTCGACGTCGACCACCGGGTAGGTGTTGCCGTCCTCCCACTCGACCGTCTTGTCGCTGGTCATGGTCGAGCGGGTGAGGAAGGCGTGGTTCGCGGCGCGGTCCCGGAAGACGACCGGGCCGTACGCCGGGTGGATTCCCTCACGCATGGCGGTCAGCGCTCCTCTCGGAAGTCGACGTGGCGGCCCGCGACCGGGTCGTACTTGCGCAGGGTCATCCGGTCCGGGTCGTTCCGGCGGTTCTTGCGGGTGACGTAGGTGTAGCCGGTCCCGGCGGTGGACCGGAGCTTGATGACCGGACGGAGTTCGTTGGGTGCCATGCTGCTATGTTACTGAAAATGAATCCCATTACCAATTATCGATCGGGAGAGGTGCGTCACCCTTGTCCGCCCACTGCATGCTGACCGGAGCCCATCCCGGCTTCGGAAACTCCATCTCCCACTCCCACCGGCGCACGTCCCGCCGCTTCGACCCGAACGTCCAGCGCAAGCGCTACTGGCTGCCGAGCGAGGGCCGCTACGTACGGCTGAGGCTGAGCGCGAAGGGCATCAAGACGGTCGACACGATCGGCGTCGAGGCGGCCGTGGCGCGGATCCGTGCCCGAGGGGTGAAGGTCTGATGGCGAAGAAGAGCAAGATCGCGAAGAACGAGAAGCGCCAGGAGATCGTCGCGCGGTACGCCGCCCGGCGGGTCGAGCTGAAGGAGATCATCCGCCGACCGTCCTCGACGGATGCCGAACGGGCCGCCGCGCAGCAGGAATTGCGCAGGCAGCCGCGCGACGCCAGCGCCACCCGCGTACGCAACCGCGACAGTGTGGATGGCCGCCCGCGCGGTTATCTGCGTACCTTCGGGCTCTCCCGGGTGAATCTGCGTGAGCAAGCGCACGCCGGATTCCTCCCTGGGGTCCGCAAGTCCTCCTGGTAGCTTGCTGCGGTCGTTCCGGCGACCCGGCATCCTCACCCACCCTTGGGGGCTTCAGTGACTTCGGCGACCTTCCCGCGTCGGCAGGCGCGTATCGCGGCCGCGGCCGCGGGTCTGGCGGCCGCGCTCGTGCTGGCCGGTTGCAGCAGCGACGACGGCGGCGACGGCTCCGGCGACAAGTCGACGAGCCCGAGCCCGTCCGCGACCGCGACCGCCGACACCGGTGGCGGCTCGGGCAGCACCTCCGGCGCCAAGAGCAAGCTGGAGGGCAGCTGGCTGGCCACCACGGGCGGCAAGGCCGTGGCGCTGATGGTCACCGGCGAGAAGGCCGCGCTCTTCACGACGGGGGGCGCCGTGTGCAGCGGTACCGCCGCCGAGGAGTCGGGCATGCGGATGATCCGTCTCAAGTGCACCGACGGCAGCAAGGACCGGGCGGTCGGCATGGTCGACTCCGTCAGCGGTACGCGCCTGAAGATCACGTGGGAGGGCGGGCTCGGCAAGGAGTCGTACGTGAAGAGCGAGGGCGGGAAGATGCCTACGGAGTTGTCTACGGCGGGCTCCGGCTCGTGACTTCGGCGAGCTTCGGCTCGTGATCGCATGAGCGGTTACTTGCGGGCCGCGGGATCCTTTGGGTTCCGCGGTCCGTGCGTGTCCAGGGAGGTTTCGGGACATTCGTGGCGCGTGGAGTGCGGCGGTGGGTGGGGCGCGCAACACTGGGCCGCGCGACTGCGTGATGATCCATGAGCATCGTCACGACCTCCAGAGGACCTTCATGCGCGCCATTCCCCTCGCCGCCGCCGCTCTCACCGCTGCCCTCGTTCTGACCGCCTGCGACGACGGCGGGGACGGCGGGGGCGGCAAGAGCGACCAGAGCCGCGAGAGCACCGCTTGCTCCATCAACCAGCTCGGCATCCACGTCGGCCCCGCCAACGCAGCGCCGGCTGCCGGCGACAGCGGCAACATCCCTGTCACCCTCACCAACACCAACTCCCGCACGTGCACGCTGGACGGCTTCCCCGGCATCGAGATGCAGGCCGGCGGCACCTCCTGGACCCTCGCTCCGGAGAAGGGCTCGACGGCGCAGAAGCTGAGTCTGAAGAAGGACGAGACGGCTACCTTCACGATCACGTACGTGCGCGGCGAGGCCGGCGCCAAGGGCGCCGCCGTCACCACCATGAAGATCAGCCTGCCCGGACACACCGAGGCCGAGGGCTGGAAGTGGACGTATGGCACTGTCGCCCGGAAGGCCGCGGACGAACTGAACGCCTCGGTGAGTTCGTTCCGGACCGCGGGCGACTGAGTTCCCGGCTCTGGGGATCGGGCGCCGAATCCCTGGTTCAGGGAATCGGGCGCCTGCCCTTGACCTGTGCCCGGTCCGCCGCCGCGGCGCCCTCCTGCCAGCCGGCGGCGTCGGTGACTCCGCGCAGGCGGGTGGTCACCGTCTCGGGGAACATGCGGTCCATGTGGTCCGCGACCGCCACGTCGCGGGCCGCCAGCACCGGCAGCAACTCCCCCTCGGTCGCCGTCACTTGCCCCTCGGCGACGGACGCCAGCCGGTCGCCGATCCGGTGCGCGTACGCGGCGAGGAAGGACTGCCGGAAGGTCTTCGTGCGCTTCCGGCCGCCCGCCCGCTGCGCGGCCTCCGCCTTCGTCATGGCAGCCGTGGCCTGTACGAGGAGTGAGGTGTAGAGGAGTTCGACCGCCTCCAGGTCGGGTTCGAAGCCGACGACGGTCGAGAAGTAGAGGGCCTCGTTCCACACGGCCCGGCAGCGGTTCGCCCCGGCGACCGCGTCCAGGAGCACCGCCTTGGCCGTCTCGTACGGCGGCTCGACGCCGATCCGGCAGGCGCCGGGCGCGTCCTTGGCGTGCGTGCGCGCCGCGAGCAGCGCCTCGTCGATGCTGTGCCGCGCCATCAGCTCCTGCGCCTTGGCGCTCAGCGCCTCCGCCTCCTCCGGGAACCCGGTCGCCTCGGCCTTGGCGAGCAGGGCCCGGATACGGGTGAGCATGCGGGTGTCCTGGGGGGCGTGGGAGGCGTGGGACGCGTCCTGTCGGGGGGCGTCTAGGGGCTCGATGCTGGGGAGGCGGAGCAGCAGCCGGTACAGCTCCAGTACGGCGGTGGCGTACGAGAAGCGGTCGGTGCGGGGTGCCTGTGGCGCCGCCGCCTCCAGCTCTTCGAGCTGTGCGGCCCAGCGCGGGCCCTGTGGCTTGCGGTTCTCGCCGAGGATCAGCACGGACACCAGCTGTATGTGTACGTCGTCCAGCTCGCGTCGCACGATCCGTACGACGTCGGCGGGCTGCCAACCGCGCCGCCAGGCCCCGGCGACGAACTCCTCGCCGCGCCGGGCGAGTTCGGCGTCGGACGCGGGGTCGGCGGCGAGCAGCGAGGCGCCGGTGTCCAGGGCCGCGTCGGTGTCGGCGTAGAGGGCTGCCTCGAAGGCGCGCTCCACGGTGCTGGTCTTGGGCGTGCTGCTGCTCATGCTTCGATCGTGTCATGGGCACGGGTGGCGCCTTCTGGGGTAGGGCCGGCCCTACCCCGGGGATGCCCTGACTTCGCCGCCGGCACCTTCACGGCGGTGATGGGGCCCTCCGGGTCAGGGAAGTCGACCCTCTTGCAGTGCGCGGCCGGGCTCGACCGGCCGACGTCCGGGACGGTCGCCGTCGACGGGGTCGAGCCGGCCGGGCTGAGCGAACGCCGGCTGGTGGAGGTGGGGCGGGGGCCGGGGACCGCCCTCGTGTCGAAGAAGCTGGCGCATCCACACCCTGTGGACAGTGAACTGATCGGTGAGCTGCGGGCATTGGGGCCGGTGCGGATGGGTGGTTCAACTGGTTCAACTGGTTCAACTGGCTTATTTGGTTCATCTGGTTCGTCCGGTTCGCCTAGTCGGGATGCGGCTGGTGTCGACGCCCCCGTCGAGGACGTGCGGCGGATCGTTGGTGATCGTGCGCGTGTGCTCACCGGTGACGACCGGCATCAGGCCGACCCGGCCGCCGCGCGCGATGCCGAGGCGCTGGTCGGGGTCAACTCCCTGCTGGGCACGGCGGCCGGGGTGACGGCCTTCGTCTCGGCCTTCGTGACGGCGTCGACGTTCGCGGTGGGGCTCGCGGCGTCGGCGGCGGGGTGCGCGTTGGGGGCGCTTGGGGCTCCGCGGCTCGTGCGGGCGCTGGTGGACGGCGGGGTGGCGCCATCGTGGTTCGCGCTGCGGGATGCGGCCGCCGGTGAGCGGCCGACCCGTCCTGGCTGCGGGCAATCGTGCCTCCCCCACTGCCTTAACGGCGTGGGGGGACCCCCAGGCGGCACGGGTGGGCGCAGCGGAACCCTGTGAGCGCCGGTAAGCGCGTCCGCTTGGACGGCAAACCCCCCGGCGCCGAGTGCCGTCTCGGTCCGCCCCGTGGTGTCAACTTTGGGTTGACACCACAGGGGTGTCAACTTACGGTTGACGTATGACGACGAACCCAATCGGCACGGCATCCGTGCGTCTCGACGACCTCATCGAGGCGATCAAGAAGGTTCACACCGACGCGCTCGACCAGCTCCAGGACGCGGTGATCGCCGCGGACCACCTGGGGGACGTGGCCGACCATCTGATCGGACACTTCGTGGACCAGGCCCGGCGTTCGGGCGCGTCCTGGACGGACATCGGCAAGAGCATGGGGGTCACCCGGCAGGCGGCCCAGAAGCGTTTCGTTCCGAAGGCGGAGTCGGACCTCGATCCGAACCAGGGCTTCGGGCGCTACACCCCGCGCGCCCGGAAGGTGGTCATGGCCGCGCACGGCGAGGCGAAGGCCGC
Organism: Streptomyces sp. NPDC001530; assembly: GCF_042894545.1. Taxonomy (NCBI): domain Bacteria; kingdom Bacillati; phylum Actinomycetota; class Actinomycetes; order Kitasatosporales; family Streptomycetaceae; genus Streptomyces; species Streptomyces sp. NPDC001530. Next base: position 425,873 of record NZ_JBIAVS010000004.1, on the reverse strand, counting down.
GGGCAACGCCGAGGGGCTGCCCGAGCACCTGGTCCTCGGGCTCATCTCCGATCCCGGGGGAATCGGCGCGCAGGCGATCACCGCGCAGGGCGTGTCCCTGGACGCCGTTCGCGAGGCGGCGAAGGCGGCGCTCCCGGCGGCCGTCGGCGAGGTCCCCGAACTCGTCCCATACGGCCCCGCCGCCAAGAAGACCCTGGAACTCACCTTCCGCGAGGCCCTCCGCCTCGGCCACAACTACGTCGGCACCGAGCACATCCTGCTGGCCCTCCTGGAGTTCGAGAACGGCCAGGGAGTCCTCAGCGACGCCGGCATCGACAAGGCGACCGCCGAGGCGTACATCGCGCGCACGCTCGAGGACATCGTGGCGGGGCAGGAAGTGGAGGAGAACAAGACCACGGGCTGATCACGCCGCCCGCAAGCCTGCGGGTCCGTCGGTCGGCGCCGTTGTCAGACCTCCCTGCGAGACTCGGCATCATGACCGAGCGCTGGGCTCTCGCGCCGGCCGAGGACGGTGGTGCGGAGGTCGCCGTCCTCGGCCCCGACGGGCTGCCCGCGGGGCCCGTGCGCAGGGAGCCGGATCTCGCGGCGGCCGTGCGGTCGCGGCCTGAGGTCGGGCGGTGGGTCTGGCGGTCCACGGCCGATGTGTATCCGCGTCTGCTCGCCGCGGGGGTGCGAGTCGAGCGGTGTTACGACATGGAGGCCGCCGAGACGCTGCTGCTCGGGCACGAGGGGCGGCTCGGCGAGCCCCGGTCGGCGGCCGCCGCGCTGGCACGGCTGCGCGGCGGGCCGGTGCCCAGCGATCCGCCGCAGCGGTCCGCCGAGCCCGGTTCACAGTCGTCGCTCTTCGAGCCGCGCCCGGTGCACGTACCGCTGGCGGATCTGGTGGAGGTGTACGCGGACCAGCAGCGCCGGCATGACGCGACCGCTCACCCGGAGCGGATGCGGCTGCTGACGGCCTCCGAATCGGCGGGGATGCTCGTCGCCGCGGAGATGAATCAGGCGGGGCTGCCGTGGCGCGCGGACGTCCATCGGGAGGTGCTGCACGAGCTTCTCGGGGAGCGGTATGCGGGTGGTGGTGAGCCACGGCGTCTTGCCGAGCTCGCGGATGACGTGTCCGCTGCGTTTGGGAGACGGGTTCGGCCTGATTTGCCCGCCGATGTGGTGAAGGCCTTTGCGCAGGCCGGGATCAAGGTCAAGTCGACGCGGAGATGGGAGATCGAGGCGATTGACCATCCGGCCGTGAAGCCTCTGATCGAGTACAAGAAGCTCTATCGGATCTGGGTAGCCCATGGGTGGTCCTGGCTTCAGGACTGGGTGCGGGACGGGCGGTTCCGGCCCGAGTATCTGCCGGGCGGGACCGTCACCGGGCGGTGGGTGACCAACGGCGGGGGCGCTCTGCAGATCCCCAAGGTCATCCGGCGTGCCGTCGTCGCCGATCCCGGGTGGCGGCTCGTCGTCGCCGACGCCGATCAGATGGAGCCGCGCGTGCTGGCCGCGATCTCCCGCGATCCCGGCCTGATGGAGGTCGCGGGTCGGGAGAGTGATCTGTATCAGGCTGTGTCGGACCGGGCGTTCGCGGGTGATCGGGCGCAGGCCAAGCTCGCCGTGCTGGGGGCCGTGTATGGGCAGACGTCGGGTGACGGGCTGAAGAATCTTGCTTTGCTGCGGCGTCGGTTCCCCAAGGCCGTGGCGTACGTGGACGACGCGGCGCGGGCGGGGGAAGAGGGGCGGCTCGTGCGGACCTGGCTGGGGCGGACCTCTCCCCCTGCGGCGGGTGCGTCGGAGGACAGTGCGGAGGAGGCGGGCATCCCTCAGGACGATGCCCTGGAGACCGGCTCCGATCAGGGGTGGGTCCCCGGCTACGCCTCCTCCAACTCCCGTGCGCGGGGCCGGTTCGCCCGTAACTTCGTCGTCCAGGGCAGCGCCGCCGACTGGGCCCTGCTGGTGCTCGCCGCGCTCCGGCGCACCTGCGCCGGCCTCTCGGCCGAGCTGGTCTTCTTCCAGCACGACGAGGTGATCGTGCACTGCCCCACCGAGGAGGCCGACACGGTGGTGGCCGCGATCCGCGAGGCGGCCGACCTGGCGGGGCGCCTCACATTCGGGGAGACACCGGTCCGCTTTCCCTTCACGACGGCGGTGGTGGAGTGCTACGCGGACGCCAAGTGACAGCGCCGCCGCCCGGTGACTACGCCTGGTTCGGCTTCTCCGCCAGGAGTTCCCTCAGCTCCCCCACCACCGGGCTGTCCGTCTCCGCCAGCGCCTCAAGGGCCGACTCCCAGTGTTCGTACGCCCCTTCGGTATCCCCTCGCGTACGCAGCAGCAGTCCCCGCTGATGGCGGGCGAGCCCTCCGGTGTACCGGTCGGCGCGGCGGTCGGCGCGGCACAGCAGCAGATCGCACTCGCGCGCGGCCCGCTCCCAGTGCTCCACCTCGCGCAGAGCACGCACCAGCCCGAGCCGGGTCTGCGACTCGCCGTGCCAGTCGCCGTGGCTGCCGAGGATGCGCAGGCTCTCCTCGAAGTGCGGTACGGCGGCGGCCGGTTCACCGAGGGTGAGGTGGGCGTAGCCGATGTTGCAGTGCGCCGAGTGCCGGATGATGACGTCCTGGATCGCGTCGCCGATCGCGAGACTGCGCTTGTGGTGGTCGATCGCGGCCCGGGCGTCCGTGTGCTCGTACAGATTGCCGAGGTGGCTGTAGGTGATGGCCTCCATGTGCGGGTCGCCCAACTCCCGTGAGAACTCCAGGCTTTGGAGCAGGGCCTCGCTGGACTCGGCGTAGCGGCCGAGCCCTTCGAGAAGCATGCCGCGGTTGTTCAGCCCCCGCCGCACCCAGGACAGGACGCCGAGTCTGCGCCAGATCGCCAGCGCTTCGTCGTTGAGCACGAGGGCGTCGCTCGCGCGGCCCGTCATGAAGTGCAGCCCCGCGAGGTCTCCGAGCGCGTATGCCTCGGCGGCCTCGTCCCCGAGCCGGCGGGCCGCCCCGAGTGCGGCGCGCTGGAGGATCTCCAACTCGGCGACGCGGCCGCTGCGCTGGACGTACGGGTTGAGCAGGCGGACGAGGACGGGGACGTACGGGGAGGTCTCCGCGTACCGCTCCACCAGGGCCACCACGTTCTCCAGCTCCAGATCGCCCCAGGCGAAGGCGTCCTTCGCGGAGCAGAAGGGGGGCGTGGCCGCGACGTCCGCCGCGTGCGCGGGGGGCTGCGAGGCGGTGGGGCGGCTGCGGTCCTCGCGGTCCAGGCCGGGTTCGAGGATGGCCTCCAGGGAGCGGGCGGCGACGCCTGCGTACCAGCGCAGGGCGCGTTCGGCTACGGCCACGTCGTGGTCACCGGGGGCGGAGCCGCCGGGAGCGAGGGCATCCGCACCAGATGGGCCCGCGGCGGAGCCGCTGATGGATGCGGCGCCCCCTCCGCCCCTACCCTTCCCGTCCCTGGGGGCTGCCGCCCCCACACCCCCGCTATCGGCCTTGGCGGCCTCGTCCTCAAACGCCGGACGGGCTGAAAGGTTCAGCCGCTCCGGCGGGGGCGAACAACCCTCCCACCCGGCCCCCGCGATCTCGCGGGCGAAGTCCCGTACCAAGTCGTGCGGTGCGTAACGGCCGTATGCCGTTTCCTCCAGGAGAGCGACGTCGACGAGACGGTCGAGGGCGGCCTCGGCACGGCGTTCGTCGATGCCGGAGAGGCGGGCGACGAGGGGCGCCCCGTACACGGGGACGTCGAGCGCACCGATACGGCACAGGGCGCGCGCCGCGTCCCGGTCGGCCTCGCGGTCCGAGGCGCGCAGCGCGTCGTGCGCGACCGCCAGGGACCTGCGGACGCTCAGGTCGTCGTACTCCAGGTGGTGCAACCGCCTTTCTGTGGCGGCGAGTTGACCGGCGAGCGCGTCCGGGGTGAGCGCGTGGCGCGCGGCGAGGCGGGCGGCGACGACACGGAGGGCGAGCGGCAGCCGGCCGGTGAGTTCGACGAGGGGGTGCCCGCCGTCGAGGCCGTGGCGGCGGCCGGAGACCGCGCGGAGCAGTGCCGCGCTGTCCTCGTCCGACAGCGGCGCGAGCGGGAAACGGTGCGCGCCGTCCAGGGCGGTGAGCGGGGACCGGCTCGTCACGATCACGGCGCAGCCCGCGCCTGCGGGCAGCAGCGGCCGTACCTGCGCGGCGTGCGCGGCGTCGTCGAGCACCATCAGGGTGCGCGTGGGCGCGAGCATCGACCGGAGCAACGCGGCTGCCGCGTCCGGGTGTTCGGGGATCCGGCGCGGCTCGGCACCGAGGTCGCGGAGCAGCGCGGCGAGCGCCTGGCCGGAGGTGAGCGGGGTCATGCCGGGGGTGGCGCCGTGCAGGTTGACGTACAACTGGCCGTCGGGGAAACGTTCCCTCAGCCCGTGCGCCACATGCAGCGCCAGCGCGCTCTTGCCGACGCCGGCCATCCCGCTGATCACCGCGACACAGGGCATCCCGTCGGCCACGGCGACATCGGGCATCCCCTCGGCCACGGCGGCACCGAGTATTCCGTCGGCCGCGGCGGCGCCGGGCATTCCGTCGGCCACAGCAACGCCGGGTCCGGTCGTCCGGTGCTCCGGGTCCAGGGCTACGCGCAGCTGCTCGCGGATGTCTCCGCGGCCCGTGAAGTAAGCGGGTGGAGGCGGGAGTTGGGCGGGGCGCGGTGGCGCGGTCTCCTCCCGCGCCGGCCGGCCGGAGTCCTCGGCGGGCTCCGCCGTCCCCTCCCTGTCGTCCTGTTCCCGGAGGATCTCCAGATGCGCCTCGCGCACCGCGGGGCCCGGCTCGACCCCGAGCTCCTCCACCAGACGGGCCCGCAGGTCACGGTGGACGGCGAGGGCCTCGGCCTGACGCCCGGTGCGGTGCAGCACGAGCATCAGCAGCCGGTGGAAGGCCTCACGGAGCGGGTGTTCGGCGGTGAGGGCGGCCAACTCGGGGGCCAGCCGGTCGAGTCGGGCGGGCGTGGGAGCTGAGTGGCCTCGGGGTAGTGCGGGTGCGTTTCCCTGCCGTTCGGTGCGTCCTCCCGGCGTGTCGGACGAAGCTCCTTGTGGCGGAGCTACTTGGGCCGTTGGCTGGTGCGGCGAAGGGGGTCCCCCCGCCCGAGCGGAGCGCGGCGAGTTCGAGGGTGGGGGCGCCTGCCGGGCGTCGTGGCGGCGTGCCTGGACTTGCCCGTCGCTCAGGCGCAGCTCGGCCTCGTACCGCCACTCCAGGACCAGAAGCCGGGATTCCTCCAGGCGCTGGACGAAGGCGTGTCCGCCGGTCTCGGTCGGCAGGCCGCTCAGCGGGGTGCCGCGCCACAGCGCGAGCGCCGCCGTGGACGCGCGCAGCGCCCGGTCCCAGTCGCGCTCGGCGTGCGCGGTGCGCGCCGCCGTGGCGTGGTGTTCGAAGACACGGACGTCCAACTCGCCCTCGCCGACCCGCAGGACGTACCCCGGCGGGACGGCGCGCAGCCGCTCCGGGTCGTCGAGGAGGCGCCGCAGCCGTGTCACATGGTTCTGCAGCGAGGCCTGCGCGGACGCGGGCGGCGCGCCGCCCCACAGCGCGTCCTTGAGCACGTCGACCGAGACGACCCGCCCCGGCTCCAGGAGCAGTGCCGCCAGCAGGGCACGCGTCTTGCCGCTGCCGATCGACCGGACCTCGCCGTCGGCGTCGTACAGGACCGGCGACCCCAGCAGCCCGAACCTCAGCCCGTCCCGCATCACGCCGCTCCACTGCCTTTCCGCGCGACCGCTCCGGCCGCGCCCACGGCGACTTCGCGCCTTCCCACGGCGACTTCCCGCCGACCGACTCACGGCCCCAGGCTGGAAACCGTTGGCCATATGTTAGCGATCCGTTGGCGTGGCCTGATGTGATCACTTCATCGGATCTGGCCCGACGGTGCGCGCGTATTACGCGTAACTCGGGGGAGTGTCGCCGCCGTGGCCGGATCCGGGGACGCGCGAGGCCCCGGTCGTCGGAGGTGAACGACCGGGGCCTCCGTCTGTCCCTCTCGCAGGGACTCGCTCGCATGGGACTCGCTGGGACTCACCCCGCAAGCACTCACGCGCGGCGCTCAGATGACGGGCGGCCGTCCCAGCCGGGTGAGCCGCCACACCGTCCGCCACCGCATCGGCCGCCGCTCCCCGCCGGATTCCCGCAGGCCTTCCGCGAACCCGCCGAACCAGGCCTTCAGCCCGCCGACGGACCGGGTCCGTACGAGCGTGGCCAGCATCCAGATCCCCAGGTGCACGGGGATCAGCGGGAGGGGCAGTCGGCGGCGGGTGAGCCAGACCCGGTTGCGGGCGGTCACCCGGTAGTAGATGGCGTGCCGTGCGGGCGAGGTCTTCGGGTGCTGGAGCAGCAGTTCGGGCTCGTAGAGCACGGTCCACCCGGCGTCGATGGCGCGCCAGGCCATGTCCGTCTCCTCGTGCGCGAAGAAGAACTCCGCGGGCCAGTCGCCGATCTCGCCGAGCATGGCCATGGACAGGGCGTGCCCGCCGCCGAGGAAGCCGGTGACCGGCCCGCCCCGCATCGGGTCCTTGGCACCGACCCGGGGGACGTGCCGGCGCTGCGTCTCCCCGTTCTCGTCGGCGATACGGAACCCGACGATGCCGAGCCGCGGATCGGCGGCGTACAGGTCCCGTACCTTGCGCAGCACGTCCCCGTCGACGAGCAGTCCGTCGTCGTCGAGTTCGACGACGACGTCGATGTCGCCCAGCTCGCTCAGGCGCTGGAGGGCGACGTTGCGCCCGCCCGGGCAGCCGAGGTTCTCATCGACCTCGATGGTGGTGACGTCACCGGGCAGGCCGAGGCGTTCGGCGAACTCGGGCAGCGGGCAGCCGTTGCCCACGATCACGATGCGGGCGGGCGCCACGTCCTGCTTGGCCACGGAGGCGAGCAGCGCGTCGACCTCGGCGGGCCGATTGCCCATGGTCACCACGGCAACGGCAACCCGCGGCCCCTCCTCCGCCTGTGACACGACACCCACCCCATCCCGGCCGACAACTGTGCCGCGATGCTAGCCGTTCACCGGAATTCCCCCTCAGGTACGCCCCGACGTACGTCCGAATGTACGACCGGACACCCCCTCACGTACGCCGGCTCCCCGTACGAAGGTTCTCCGTACGCCGGTCCCCCGTGCGCGGGTTCTTGCCGCTCCGGTTCTCCCTGCGCCGTACGAACTTCAGGCCCGACCAGTCGTCCCCCAGGGCCGCCACCTTCACGTCGACGACACCGAGCGGCAGGAAGATCTCCCGCAGGTCGTTCTCGCCGATGTCGCTCTCGTGCCCGGCCGCGCGCCGGGGCCAGGCGATCCAGAGCATCGCCTCGTCGGACAGGTCCCGGACCAGCCCGGCCGCCTGCGCCTCCAGTTCCGCGCGGGCCCGGAAGAAGGCGACGGTGACGTCCGCCCCCTTCGGGCCGCCGGCGGCGACCGCGCAGTCCTCGGGCAGCCCGGGAATGACCCAGCCCCGCGGCGCGTGCGTCAGCCGCACCCGCTGTCCTGCCTTGATACCGATCTTCTTGGCGAGCGGCGTACCGGAGTACCCACCGCTCGCCGTGCCGGAGACACCCATGTCCGCAGGATGGCACCCCGGGCGCATCGGTCAGCCCGCGTAGGCGCCCCTGACCTCGAGGTGCTCCGCGGACGGCGGGCCGGCCAGCCAGTCCTTCAGGCCCGCCTGGAACTCCCGGAACTCCGCGATCGCGGGCAGCGGGTTCTCGATGCCATCGGCGAGCTCCAGCTGCGCGAGGTAGGTGACTCCGTCGGGAAGGCGGTACGAGGCGTAGCGCACGCCCTCGGGCCGTGCGCTCTCGATGGCCGCGAACATCTTCTTCAGGGCCTCTTCGAGCTCTCCGACGAACTCGGGCTTCACCGTGGACCGCACCATCAGAACCGTCATGTCGTCAACTCCCTCTCGCCGGGCCGCACCGTGCGGCGCCGTCCTCTCCCTGACGCGCGGGAGGGCGGAGATGTGACAGGAGATGTGTGACAGAGCTCAGTGGGCGACCGGCGGCGTGATGCAGGCGGTCTCCGGATAGGGGCCGGTGACCTCGGTCCACACGCGGTCCTCGCCCACCATGCCGGAGATGCACGCGGTCTTGCCGACCCAGATGCCGTACATGGTGCCCGGCACCTTCTCCGAGTGGTCCACGTTCCAGCGCGACCACGGGTCCTGGACGCGCATGTCCGCGGCGCGGAAGCCGAGGGCGGCGAGCGCGGGACGTACGTCGTCGGGGCTGATGCGCCCCTGCTTGCGCAGTTTCTCCAGGACCGGCTCGACCTTCTTGGCCTTCTCCTGGGCGGCCGCCTCGTCGGCGGGAGTCATGTCCCTGGGAGCGCGGCCGATGTTGTTCTCGGCGTTGTGCGGCGCGCTGTCGCCCCGGTCCGGCTCGGCGTGCGGGCTCGCCGGCGGCGAGGAGGAGACGGCGGCCGTGTTCTGGGACGGCTGCGCGCCCGGCCTCTGGGTTCCGCACGCGGCGAGACCGGCGACGGCGGTCATGGCGGTCACGGTCAGGAGGGCGGCGCGACGGACGCTCGTACGGCTCTCGCGGGAAGACATGCCGCCAGCGTGGCAGAGGGGTCGGCCGGGCCGCCTGAGTACGCACACTCATCTCCGCCGGAAAGAGCCTGGGAAGAGGCCGGGAAGAGGCCGGGAAGAGGCCGGGAAGAGGCCGGGAGGAGATCGGAGAGAGGCCCGGGAGAGGCTGCGAGGAGCTCCCGAAGAGCGCCCAACAGGGCCTGTCCACAGGGGAGTTGGAGGGGATCGCCAGAAGAGTGTCCGGTGCCACTCTGCTCCCGCCTGCCGCCACAGCCGCGACATAGGGGCGGCACAGGACTACGGGGAGGAGCGATGAACGTGCGCACACTCAGAAAGACCGTGGAGGTCTTCCGCAGCCTGCACAGCCAGCAGCCCGACCACGGCTACTTCGCCCCGGGGCGCAGGACCGCCCCGCCCCGGCGCCCCACCGTGCTGGGCGACCTGGTCGAGGGCGACACGCTCGCCTACCAGGTGACCGTGGACGGGGGACCGAGCATCCTGTTCATGGGCGCGAGCAACTTCGCCGAGCGTGAGCTGTGGGGCATCCGCCCGGACATCGCGGCGATCGCGATGACCTCGCACTCGGCGCTGCACCGCTACGTCGAACGCCTCCTCGCCGCTCTCGGCAACCCGCCCCTGCTCATCCCCACCCGTCACGACGACATGACCACCCCCTCTCCGACACCCCGTCCCTCCTCGCGGCCGCGACCCTCACCACGGCGGCCAAGGAGCTCACGGCCGCCTCCGCCCCCGCCTCCCGGGTCCTGAGCCCGCATCACCTGAAGGCCGTGGACGTCACGGCGGCCCTCGCCTGAACCGGGCCCCGAGGGCAGGGCGGGCACGGGAGAGACGGGGCGCGAGTCCGACTTGTCCGTTTTCTGTCCAACGCGCACGCTGAGGACTATGAGTGACACGCCTGGCGTGAATTGAGCAGGAATGGACATCAGAAGGCCGATTTCCGAGCAACCCTCCCGTCACTGCGCGTACTCGACCGATGCCGCCACGGCGACCATCAGCCCCCGGGGCATCGTCACGGGCTGGAGCGAGGGGGCTCGGCGGCTGCTGGGCTACCGCGCCTCGGACGTCGTCGGGCATACCGCGGCCGGCCTGCTCGCCACGGCGGACGTCTCCCGCGCGGCCGGGTTCTCCCTGATCGACGCGCAGGAGTGGAGCGGCACCGCGGCCTTCCGTCACCGGGACGGTCATCGCATCGACCTGGCCCTGCACGCCTACCCCTCGCTGGACGGCAACGGCGAGCCCCAGGGGTTCGTCGTGACCGCCACCGCCGACGCGTCCGAGTCGGACTACGACCGGAGGATGGTGGAGTGGGCGTACACCCAGTCCTCGGTGGCCATGTCCACCTTCGCCGTGGGGGCGCGCGGGTGGCGGCCGAACACGGTGGCGTCGGGCGGGGAACCGACGGCAGGTGAACGGCGCGGGTCGCCGTACCCCGACGTCCTCGACGAGGATCACGCCGTCGACGGATTCCTGCGGCTCGTCGAGCAGGTGGCCGGGGAAGCCAAGCCGATGCGCTACGAGCGCTGCGCCCCGGGCCCCGTCTCCTCCCGTCAGCACGCCTGGATCATCGAGCTGTGGCCCGTCCGGGACCCCGCCACCGGCCAGGTGTGCGGCGTCGGCACCGCGGCGGTCGACAGCAGCGAGGAGCACTGGGCCCGCGAGCGGCTGGCCCTGCTGAACGAGGCCGGCACCCGTATCGGCACCACCCTGGACGTCGCCCGCACCGCGCAGGAACTCGCCGATCTGGCCGTCCCCCGGCTCGCCGACTTCGTCAGCGTGGACCTGCTCGACTCCGTGACCCGCGGGCAGGAGCCGACCGCTGGGCCCGTCGACGCCTCCGTCATCCTGCGCCGGGTCGCACACCAGTCCTCCCACGAGGGGGTACCGGAAGCCGTCGTCGACCTCGGCGCGATCGACATCTATCCCCCGTTCTCCCCTCCCGTCCGCGCCCTGACCACCGGGCAACCGCTGCTCAGCGGCCTCGACGACCCCGACTTCATCCGGTGGATCACCGAGGACGAGATGAGGAGCGAGCGCGTACGGGCCTACGGCTTCCACTCGATCATGGCCACACCGCTGCGGGCCCGGGGGGTCACCCTCGGGGTGGCGGTCTTCGCCCGCAGGGAGAGTTCGCGCCCCTTCGAGCAGGACGATCTGGTCCTCGCCGAGGAACTCGCGGGCCGGGCGGCCGTCGGGGTGGACAACGCGCGTCGCTACACCCGCGAGCGCACCCACGCACTCACCCTCCAGCGCAGCCTGCTCCCCCGTGACCTGCCCAAACAGGCGGCCGTCGAGGTCGCGTACCGCTATCTGCCGGCCGGCCGAGGAGCCGGCGTGGGCGGCGACTGGTTCGACGTGGTGCCCCTCTCCGGCACCCGGGTCGCCCTGGTCGTCGGCGATGTGGTCGGGCACGGCCTGCACGCCTCCGCCACCATGGGGCGGCTCCGCACGGCGGTGCGCACGCTCGCCGATGTCGACCTGCCCCCGGACGAGCTCCTCACCCACCTCGACGACCTGGTCATCCACCTCACCTCGGACGACGACAGCGTCTGCGCGGACATGACGTCCTCCGGCCAGATCGGCGCCACCTGTCTGTACGCCGTCTACGACCCGGTCTCGCGCATCTGCACCCTCGCCAGCGCCGGCCACCCGCCGCCCGCCGTGCTCTTCCCCGACGGCACGGTCACCGTGGTCCGGCTCTCCCCGGGGCCGCTCCTGGGCGTCGGCGGTCTGCCCTTCGAGGCCACCGAGCTGGAGCTGCCCGAGAGCAGTCTGCTGGCCTTCTACACCGACGGACTGATCGCGAGCCGCGCCCAGGACATCGGCCTCGGCCTCGACCGGCTGTGCGAGTCCCTCGCCACCCCCGTCCCCTCCCTGGAGACCACCTGCGACGCCGTACTCGAAGCGCTCCTCCCCGACACCCCGGACGACGACGTGGCCCTGCTCCTCGCGCGCACCCGCGCCCTGCACACCGACCAGGTCGCCGCCTGGTCCGTGCCGTCCGACCCCGCGATCGTCGCGGACGCCCGCGCCCAGGCCTCCCGCCAGCTGGCCATCTGGGGACTGGAGGAAGCGGCGTACGTCACCGAACTGGTGGTGAGCGAGCTGGTCACCAACGCCATCCGGTACGGGGAAGTGCCCATAGGGCTGCGGCTGATCCGCGACCGGACACTGATCTGCGAGGTCTCCGACGCCAGCAGCACCGCTCCCCACCTGCGCCGCGCCCGCATCTACGACGAGGGCGGACGCGGACTGCACATGGTGGCCCAGCTCACCCAGGGCTGGGGCACCCGCCAGACCCCGACCGGAAAGACCATCTGGGCCGAACAACCCCTACCGGTCGGCTGAACATGACGAGGCCACCAGACGATCCGAGGACCGGAGCCGGCCCGAGCGCGGATCCGCGGGGCCCGGCAGGCGGAGGTACGCACACCCTCGGTCTGGTCTATCCGCCGGCCGGCCGCGGCCACGACTACACCGGGATGCAGCTCGCGTTCATCGGCGGCGTGGCCGAGGCCGCCACCACGTACGACCACGACCTGCTGCTCTCCCCCGCCGACCAGGCGAGCGACCCCTCGTTCCGGCGGATGATCGACGGGCGGCGGGTGGACGGCGTGATCGTCATGGAGATCCGGCTGGAGGACGACCGGGTCGAACACCTCGCCAAGGCCGGCTTCCCCTTCGTGACCATCGGAAGGAACAGCAGGGCGGAGGAGACCGGCTGGGTCGATCTGGACTTCGCGGGCCTCGCGCGCGGCTGCGTGTACCACCTGGCCGACCTGGGCCACCGCCGGATCGCCTTCGTCAACCGGTCCGAAGAGCTCTTCGAGAGCGGCTACGGGTTCGCGCACCTCGGGCTCGAGGGCTACACCAAGGCCATGGCGGAGCAGGTCCTCACCCCGCACGCGTACCTCTGCGGCGACGAGGTCGCCGCCGGGGAGGCGGTCCTGGAGCAGATCCTGCTGGACGATCCGGCGACCACCTCGCTGGTCACCCTGAACGAGGCGGCGCTGGAGGGCCTGTACCGCGGGCTCACGCGGCACGGCCGCCGTGTGCCGCGCGACTTCTCCGTCGTCGGCGTGGCGGCCGGCCGCTGGGCGGAGCAGGTGAATCCGCAGCTCACCGCCGCCGAGATCCCCGCCAAGGAGATGAGCCGGGTGGCCGTCGACCTGATGATGCGACGGCTCACCTCACCCGGCTCGCCTCCCCGGCACGTCCTGCTGAAACCCCTGATCTCCCTGCGGGCCAGCACCGGTCCCTGCCGGCCGGTGCCCGGTTCGGAGCCCGATCTCGACTTCCCTGACCTTGAGGACTTCCCGGATTCCGATTTCTGAGATCGGTTCCGATTTCCGAGATCTCCCGGCATCCGACCCGACTTCTGAGGCGCGAACACCGATCACACCCTGGGAGCAGAGCATGTCGTACGCCGTCGACCGTCGCGGCTTCCTGCGCGCCGCGGGCGCGGGAGCGGCCGCCCTCGGCCTCGGCACGACCCTGGCCTCCTGCGGCTCGGACGAGAAGAGCGGGACGGTCACGCTCACCTGGTGGGACTACTTCACCCTGGACAACTTCCAGCCGGGGATGGCAGCCCTGATCAAGGACATCGAGGCGCACGTCTCCGGCGTACGGATCGAGCGGCGGACGTTCCCCTTCGCGGACCTCGACCGGCAGATCACCCTGGGCGCGGTCTCCGGTGATCTTCCGGACATCGCCATCGTCGACAACGTCGCCATGAACTCGCTGGGCGGCAGCGGGCTGCTGGCCGATCTCACCGACAGGATCGAGGACTGGGGTCAGGCGGACCAGTACTACGAGGGTCCCTGGGCCGGCTGCCAGGTCGCCGGGAAGAGCCTGGGACTTCCCAACAACAGCAACTGCCTCGCCCTCTACTACAACACCGCGATGCTCCGTTCCGCCGCTGTGCGGCCCCCCACCACATGGGACGAGCTGGCCGCCACGGCGCAGCGGCTGACCAGCGGGGACCGGTTCGGTCTCGCGCTGAGCGCGATCAGGACGGAGGAAGGTGTCTTCCAGTTCCTGCCGTTCCTGTGGCAGGCCGGCGGCGACCTGGACACCTTCGACAGCTACGGCGCGACCGCGCTGTCCTTCCTCGACGACCTCGTCGCCAAGGGCTCGCTGTCCGAGCAGTGCGTGGGCTGGACGCAGCAGGACGTCAACACACGGTTCGTCAACGGGCGCGCCGCGCTGCAGATCAATGGCCCGTGGCAGCTCCCCACCCTCAAGAAGGCGGACTTGGAGTACGGCGTCGTCGCGCTGCCCCGTGACAAGGAGTCCGCCACCTGCCTGGGCGGGGAGAACTGGGTCGTGATGGCCAGCAGCAAGCATCAGGACAAGGCGTGGCAAGTCCTCGAGTACACCCAGCGTCCCTCGGTCCTGGTGCCGTACCTGGTGGCGCTCGGCGACCTCCCCGCCCGCAAGGACCTGGCGAGTTCGGGCACATGGGCGTCCGACCCCGCGCTGCGGCTCTTCCTCAGCCAGCTGCCCGTCGCCCGTCCGCGCCAGTACGGGCCGCACTACGCCGACGCCTCGCAGACCATCGCCGAGGCCGAACAGGCCGTACTCACCGGCGCCGCCGCCCCCTCCGCCGCCGCGAAGTCCGCGGCCGTCAAGATCGACAAGGCGCTGGAGCGGCGGTGAGACGCTTGCGCTGGGGCGGCGGGGAGGGCCGGGGCGGCACGGCGCCGGGTGGTGGACGCACGGTGCCGGGCGGTGGGCGCGGTGACGGTGAGCGCCGTGGGGGTGAACGCCCGGGCGGTGGGCGCGGTGGCGGTGAGCGCCCGGGCGGTGGGCGCGGTGACGGCGGGCGCCGGGACGCTCCCCTCTCCTCCCGCCGCCGACGGGCGGGGTATCTCTTCTCCCTCCCGGGCCTGGTCTTCCTCGCCCTCTTCCTGGCGTACCCCCTGCTCTACAACGTGTGGACGTCCGTGCACGACGTGGGCCTGACGGAACTGCTCGGCGGTGCCCCGCGGTTCAACGGCCTCGCCAACTACCGGGCCACCGTTGCCGACCCGGACTTCTGGCACGCCGTACGCCTCTCCATGGTCTTCACCGTCGGCTCTTTGCTGTTCCAGTTCGTCATCGGCTTCGCCCTGGCCCTGCTGTTCGCCCGTCCGTTCCCCCTGAACGGCCTGCTCCGATCCCTGCTCCTGCTGGCCTGGCTGCTGCCCCCGGTGGTCAGCGGCACCCTCTTCCGCTGGATGCTCGACGGCGAATCCGGCGTCTACAACGTCCTGCTCCGCGCGACGGGTCTGGGCGCCTTGTCCCACGACTGGCTCACCGACCCGGGCACGGCGCTGGCCGGGGTCGTCTTCGCCAACGTATGGGTCGGCGTGCCGTTCAACATGCTGCTGCTCCTGGTGGGGCTGCACACCATCGACCCGGAACTCCACGAAGCCGCCGCCATCGACGGCGCGGGCGTCTGGCAGCGCTTCCGCTGGATCACCCTCCCGCTGATGCGCCCGGTATCGGTGACCGTCCTACTCCTCGGCCTCGTCTACACCTTCAAGGTCTTCGACATCATCTTCGTGATGACGGGCGGCGGTCCGGTCGACGCCACCAGCGTCCTGTCCCTCTACGTCTACGAGATCTTCTTCAAGTTCTTCCGCTTCGGCGAGGGCGCGGCGGCGGGCCTGTTGCTGCTTCTCGTACCGCTGCTCGCGGGCGCGCTGTACGTGCGTCGGCTGCGGCGGGAGGGGGAGACGGCGTGAAGGCGCACAGGGGCCGCGTGAGCGGAGGCGTCACGAGCCGTATGGCCCGCGCGAGAGGAGGTGTGACAGGCCATACGGCCCGCGCGAGGAAAGGTGCGACAGGCCATGCGGCCGGCGCGAGAGGAGGCGTGACGGGCCGTAGGAAACCGGGTGGCCGCCGCCCCTGGCTGCTCACCACGGCCGCCACGCTGGTGACCGTCGCCTTCCTCCTGCCGATCTACTGGATGGTGAACACCAGCCTGACCAAACCGGACCGCATCCTGGCCGAATCCCCGCGGTGGGCCCCCACCCCCGCCACCACGGAGAACTACTCAAGGGCGCTGTCCGACGACACCCTGCACCAGGCCCTGCTCAACAGCCTGGTGATCTCCTGCGGAGTGGTCGCGCTCACCCTGCTGCTTGGCGTACCCCTCGCCTACGCGCTCGCCCGGATCCCGATGCGCGGCTCCGGCACCATGGTGCTCGCCCTGCTCATCGCCCAACTGCCGCCCAGCATCGTGCTCGCGGCCCCACTGTTCATCCTCGAACGCCGGGCCGGCCTCGCCGACACCTACCTCGGCCTGATCACCGCCGACACCACCCTCACCCTCCCCTTCACGGTGATCGTGCTGCGCCCGGTGCTGCGGAGCGTGCCCAGAGAACTGGAGGAGGCGGCTCTGGTCGACGGCTGCGGCCCGACAGGCGTACTGCTCCGCGTCATCCTCCCGATCATGCCCCCCCGGCCTGGTCGCGGTGGCCGGGCTCTCCTTCCTGATCGCCTGGGGCGAGTTCGTCTTCGGCCTCACCCTCGCGGCGAAGCCCGACGTACAGCCGGTGACCGTCCTCCTCAACGCCTTCGTAGGCCAACACGGCACCGCCTGGGGAGCCCTGATGGCCACCGCCACCCTCATCAGCATCCCCGTGGCCTGCGTCTTCGCTCTCCTCCAACGCTTCATCACCGGCGACCTCACCACGGGCACCATCAAGGGCTGATGCCCGCCCGACAGACCGGGGGCGTCCCCGGACATCCGTCATGGGCCTCGCGTGCCTGGCCGGAGGTACCCCCGTTTGGCCCCGTTACTGTAGTCAATAACGAATCTTCGACAAGAATGCACAATCGATCTTCAGACATTCACCACCCTTGTAATGCAATCCAATATCCAAGATGACCGCCGTTGGAAAAAGTATTGCCGTGAATACCCGTTACCTCGCCTCCGGTTATGCCCGTTAGGTGGGCGTGACTCGGAAGGAAAGGGTTCCAGGTGAGGGTCATTCAGATCTCTCGCAGCGGGAGGGCTCCGAAGAGCCTGCGCGCTTCGATCGCTGTTCGGACCTGCTTGAGGACTTCCTCGAGGCAGTCAGCCGGATCGAGAGCGAATACGCGCAAGCCGCCTTGGAAGGGTATGGCGCCGCACGTGCAGTCGTCCCTGACCCCAAGACTCACGCCCCGGATGGAACATTCTGAACTAGGCCGTGGAGGAGCGGGAGATGAACAGGAGTCAGGACGATCCCAGTCTGCTCGACATGCAGTTCCGCCTACGATCCGACTACAACGGTGCAGGCTGGCGCCCCCACGATGATGAGCTGCCCGGGGCGGATGACATCATGACCATGTCCCACCCGACGATCCCGTCGAACGGATGGGATCCGGCCGAAGAGCTGGCCGAGATGCTGTACGGGGCGACCGACGTGGATCCCCCTGCTCCTCTGCTGGACCGCGACGGGCGGACGCGCCACCGGATCAATCGACGACGGCCACGGCCAGGGTCCCGCTTCCTCGCCGAGCGGCGCAGAATCATCCCCGTCGCGATCCTGGTTACGATAATCAGTGCGTGCTCGGCGGCAATGCTGGGATGGTCCATCTCGTACTCATACAATCAACTATTCGCTATCGCTTTGCTGGTGGAGCCGCGCGAGCTGGCGCAGTGGTGGCCACTGACCGTGTACGGGCCGTGGTTTGTGGCAGGTTTATCCATCATGCGAGCATGCCTTCAGAATCGACCCGCCGGCCGATCCTGGGCTGTCATGTTGATCTCTTCCGGAACGGCGGTAGTCCTGTGTTCAGGTCACTCTGCGAATTCCGCGCTCGCAATGGTGATCTTCGGCATTCCCCCCATTACCGCACTGGTCTGTTTCCGGGAACTCGTCGGACAGTTGTCGTCCCCGCCCCCCCGTCGGCATGCCGCTCATGCCGCGAAACAGTCCAATGACGGATGACGACAGTGCCCGACCCGGCCAGACGCATGCCGGGCCGGGCGCTGTTCCGGCACCTCGCCGGAGGTCCACGGACTGCACCATGGGCCGACTGCAGGACCGCTGGAGGTCAGGGGTCGCATCGAAGCAACACGCGCCCGCCATGACCAGGATGACGCTGAACGCGATCAGCTGCCGGGCGTGTGGGTCTTCGCCGAGGGAGCGAGCAGGGCGGCGACCCGTCGAAGGACGGGCCCGGCGGCGGTCAGAGGGCCTGTGAGGCTCATCGCGGCGGCCGGAATCCGTAGGCCCGTTCCGGTGCGCCGGGAGCCGATGGCCGCCTTTCAACCCAGCGGGCACCGGAGCCCGGCTCCCACGGCGACATCGCACCCTCGCCACCACCACCAACGAGGCCCTCGCCGCCCTGGAAGCCTCCGTGAAACAGCAGCGCCGCTTCGTCGCCGACGCCTCACACGAGCTCCGCAGCCCGATAGCATCCCTGCGCACCCAGCCGGAAGTGGCCGCCACGCTTCCGGAGTTGCTCGATCTTGACGGGCGGCCGTAGTCGACACCGTACGACTCCAAGATCTGGCCGCCGACCTGCTGCTGCTCGCGCCGCGATGCAGGGGGAGCAGCCGCAGGGTGGTGCGGTCGCCCTCGATGAAGTCGCCCTCGATGAGCTGGTGCACGAGGAAGGGGCACGGCGCACGGACCCCGTCCCCCTGGACGTGACCGTCAAGGCGCCGGTCCCTCTGAAGGACAGCAGCAGTGAACTCGCTCGCATACTCGGCAACTTGCTCAACAACGCACAGCGGCACCCCACCAGCGCGGTGACCGTCGCCCTGAACGCCACGGGCAGCACCTGCGGTGCTGAGGTCACGGACGACGGGCCCGGCGTTCCGCTCACGGACCGAGAGCCCACCTTCGAGGGTTCGTCCGCCTCGACGACGCCCACAGCCGGAATGAGGGCGGAGCCGGGCTCGGCTTGGCCATCACCCGCGGCGTGGTCCGCCGCCACGGCGGCGACAACACCGTACGAGACGCCCCGAGCGGCGGAACACTGTTCCAGCTCCGGCTGACCGACGACTTCGATCCCAAGCCAAACAACCCCGGAAACGAAAAAAGCCCAGGTCACGAACTAGGTGACTTGGGCTTTCTCAGAGCCGCCTTCGGGATTCGAACCCGAGACCTACGCATTACGAGTTGTCCGATCTTGGTCCGCAGCAGTCCGAGGAAGTCCTTCTGATGGCTTCCAGCGCTGATCAGGCGGCTTGTCGGACTGCACTGGACGTTCGCGTACGGCCCCGGAACAGGCTGCTATCGAGACCATAACTGAGACCGGTCACGGCCAGCTCGTCAGCGTTCCCGCAGCGCGCTGGCGACATCACTGCCAGCCTCACGGATGGCCGCCGCAACCTCCAGAAGAGCGCTCGTAACCGCCGCCAGACCCCACCCAATTGCGTTCTCTTCGCCGAGGTCGGTCGCCTTCTCCGACCGCCGATCGGCCATGTTCTCGTTCACGCCAGGCATTGCCACCCCTTGATCGATGCCGTCATGACCTCGGGTAGCTACCTCTGCCGTTAGCCGGTCAAGCGCCTATCGGACGGAATGGCTGGATCGCTGCGACACAGCGCAGGACCGAGTCCGTGTCAGAGACGGTCGTCGTCGACCCTGCCGAACGCAGCTGCTAACCGTGGCTCGTTTCCTCAGGCACGAGTCGGCTCGTGAATCCTTCGCTACGCAAGCGCTCGTAGGCCGCTGCCACGTCGTCGGGGATCTCCTGCTCGATCATGAACCCTTGGCGGGGATAAACCATGAGCCTCTGCTGGGCGCCGACCAGCATGTCGATCACGAGGCGTGCGTTCTGGATCGAGTCGACGTAGTCAGGGAGCGTCATGGGCGTGGATGCGCTCACCCACTCCACGTCTGGCCAGAGCTTGCGCGCCGTCGCGTACGCGCGCCGCTCCTCATACGGCTTGCTGACCAGCAGGACGGACACGACGGGAACGCGCCGCTCTTCGAGCAGAGTGCGCGAGAAGCGAATGTTCTCGCCTGTGTTTCGAGCCTTCGGTTCGACAAGGATGGCGTCCGCCGGGACCCCCAGCTCCACAGCACGGTCCCGGTAGTGCTCAGCCTCACCACGGGGCATCCTCTCGCGCGTCGTACGGCTAGTCGCTCCCGTGAAGACGATGAGCGGCGCCATGCCTCGGTGGTACAGGTCTGCGGTGGTGTCAGCCACGCCCAGGTCGTGGCTACCAAGGCCTATCGCGACGGAGCAGGGGCGGGGCTCGTGGCCCATCTGCTGGAAGTCCCACAGCCGCTGTGCGTCCGCCCACGCCTGGGTGGAGATCACTTGCTCTCGTCCTCCGTGTTCGCCGAGTCGGGCACCTTGAACTCATAAGCCCACGCGAAGCGCGTAGCCGCGTGGACCCCAATGGCGAACTCCACCACAGTCCCGTCGGCGGTGTACGTAGTGCGGTGAAGTTCCACCACCCATTCACCGGGAGATAGCTGAAGGAGCTGAGCTTCGTCGGTCGTGGGCACTCGCGCGAACAACTCCTCCTTCATGTGGTCGATCTCGTATCCGGCGTCGTACAGGACGCGGAAGCCGCCACCACGGCCAGCGGGACCCGGAGTCGGGTCAACGATGCGCGTGCCCTCCACATGCTCGGGACGGTAGTAGCTGGTCAGCGTGTGGGTTGGCTGGGGACCTTCCTTGACCAGGCGCGCACGCGCATACACCTCAGCGCCTTCCGGCAGCCCGTGAGCCTCCGCCACGAGCGCCGGCGCTTTCACGCGACTGACGCTCTGGGTCTGCTCGTTCCTGCGGTACGCGCGACCAGACGCCACGCGGTCCGCGATGAACGCGACCTCGTCTCCGTCCCGCCACTTGGCTTTGTCGTAGCGCGCGATGCCGAGCCGCTTGAGCGGTGCTCGCTGCCGGACGACGGTGCCGTGGCCTCGTGAGGAGGTCACCAGCCCTTCGGCTTCCAGCGCCTTGTAGGCCGCGTGGACCGTGGATTTGGACCCCTCGCCCGCTTCCACAAGGTCTCTGATCTGCGGCAATTGCTCGCCGGGTGCGTATTCGCCGTTCCGGATCTTCTCCGCGATCCGGTCCGCAAGCTCCCGCCATTTGGGCGCCATGCAGAACCTCCTCTCGACACCGACCAGTGAAGCACAGTCCCAGGACTGTTGACAGTCCTGGGACTGTGCGCCATTGTCTTCTCAGGCGGTTCGCAGTCCTAGGACAGCGGATCGGGAGGGCCTTCTTTGGGCTGCTCCGAACACGCCCGGCGGACCCCGTCCCCAAAGGACGGGAGCCCCTCTGACCAGGGGTTACCGCGCTCGCCGGAAGCGACTGTTCCTTGAGAACTCAAAAGCGTGCCGAGGGAAGCCCGTCCCCCCTTCGCAAGCAAGAGGGCGGGCGCGCATGGGTTCTGTCCTGTGCGCGGTACAGCGCAACTCCACCTTTCCGCAGCTCAACGGCTGCGGCCGGTTGCCTCCGCTGCTCGTCTCGTACGAGCGGCGCTGAGGGGAGCCGGAACTACCGACTTCAACGGCGTGAGCCCCCGGTGCGGGAACACCGGGGGCTCTGTTCGGGCCGTTGCCACCTGCTAGGGAGAACACGACCCATGGACCACATCGTGACTGTTCAGGACGCTGTTACCGCGTTCGCCGACTTCATGGAGCCGACGGACGTGGAGCTGGACGCCATCGACGCGGAGATGCCGGTCATCCGCGCGGAGATGGAGTTGCTGGACGCGCAGATCATCACCATCGACCGCACGCCGTGCGAGCTGGACGAGCGGCGTATTCGCCGGGCCCGTCGGCGCGTGCTCGCCGCGCACCGCGACCACGTCAACGGCCTTGACGGTCAGGCGGGCGGTGCCGCATGAACCTGCACCGCAAGGGCCGCGCCGCTCTCGTGCTCGCACTGGTCGTCGTGGTCGCCATGGCCTTCCGGGTGTCCTGGAACGCGTTGCGGGACATCGCGGGCGCCATCGGCGCGGACGCCACAGCGGCGACGCTGTACCCGTTCGTCGTCGACGGCCTGATGGCGCTGGCCCTGATCGCGACGCTCGTGCTCGCCGGGCGGGACCGGACGTTCGCGCTGCGGGTGCTGGCCGCCTACACGATCGCCTCGCTCGTGCTGAACTACGTGCACGGCCTCGTCCCGGAGCTGCACGGCCGGTCGGTCGACTGGGGTCGACTGGCCGACTGGGACCCGGCGAACTGGGCGCTCGTGCTGCTCGCCACGTCACTGCCGGTCGGGTCGATCTACTTCGGTTCCGACCTCGTGGCGAAGGTGCTGCACCACCGCGCCACCGCGATCACCACGCCGAACGCGAATGCGGAGGAATCGACCAATACCGAGAGGAATCGGTCTAGTTCTGACCTCGCGGTATCGACCCCGGCGCCGATCACGCCGAACGTGAAGCCGCTGCCCCGAGCCGTGGCCGTCGGCTTCCTGAAATCGACGATCCCGGCCAAGCCCGTGGCGGCCATCGATCAGCCGACTGTGACGCCAATCGAGCGGCGCGCGGTGGCCGCTGAGTCGATTCGCCCGCGCCGGGCCACGGGCCGCGTGCCCGAGGTTGCCCGCACTCCGCGCCCGAAGCGCACCCCCGATGCGCTGCTCGACGAGGCGCGCAAGGCCACGGCCGATTGGCCGGACGCCAAGCTGACCGCCGAGGGCATCCGCCGTGAGGTCCGTACCTCCCCGGCGAACGCCCGCACCCTGCGCGACACCCTGCGCGCCGAACGCGGCCACAAGGTCGCCTGATGGCCACGCTGCCGGTCTACCGGTGGCGCATGGCGCCGGACGGCTACGCCACCTACCGCCAGCTCCGCGCCCTCGGGCTGCGGCCCGGTGGTCAGGAGGTGGCGGCGCAGGTGGAGCGGCCCCGGCGCCGTCGCGGGCCGCTGGTCGCCTACCTCTACCGCGTCGACCTCGCGAAGCCGGTGCGTCCGATGACCCCGGCCCGGTGGGCGGCTCTGGCCAAGGCCAACGCCGCTCGCCGCACCTGCCCGGAGTGCCGCCGGGATGCGGGATACGTCATCCCGCCTTCGCTCGGCATGTGTCCTGCCTGCGCTTTTCCCGACAACACTCCGGAGGGTGCGTCATGGAACAGCTCCCCGTACACCGCCCGCTGACGGTGGTTCAGCTTCCTGACGGCAGCCACGTCTACGCCGACCCCGCCTCCCTGCCTGTCCAGCAGCCGACGGGGCCGCAGGTGGTGCACATCCACCAGGCGCCGCCGGACCGCACGGTGCAGCGCGTCGCGCTCGGCTCCGGTGTCGGGGCCGGTGCGGTGGCGGCTGGTGTCTACTTCGGTCCGCTGCTCGTCGGCGCGTTGACCGCCATCGCCGCGAACCTGGCGATGCTCGCGTTCATCGCGCTCGTGCTCGGCTGGTCCGTCGTCACCGTCGTTCGCGCCGTCGGCGACGGCGGCAAGGCCGCTGGCAAGCGCGGCCGGAAGGGCCACTGAAACACCCCGAGGCCGTAGGCGCCCTGTGGGCGCCTGAGCCCCCTTCCGGGTGGGGTTTGACCCCCGGAAGGCTGTTCGGCCGCCACAACCCCCGTAGCAACGCAGGGTGACGGAAGTTTCCGTTCTCGCGCGCGCACGCGTAGGGGCCGCCTCGGAAACCAGGAAACCGGAAACCTGCTCACTCCGCGTAACCCGCACGTGTGGTGACGGGCCGTCGCAGGGCCCGTCACCACCAACCCACCGATCCCGGAAATGAGGACACCCGTGAGTCACGGACAAGTCTGGCGCACCCACCGCCAGTACGCCGCCACCGCCGCCCGCTGGACCGCCGCCGTGTGGCGCAAGGAAGCCGACCGCCGCCGCGCCCTGCGCGCCGAACGCAAGCCGCTGGTGCGCGACGCCCGCCGGGCGCTCGCCACCGCGCGCGCCATCGACCCCGAGGGCGTCACCTCCCTGCGCCACCGCGCCGAGCGGGAGTTGCGCACCGCCAAGCGGCGCGTGCCCGACCCGATGTGGTGGTTCGCCACCAAGACCGCCGCCGCCCTCGGTGTCGCCGGATACGTGTGGCTGCCGCAGGTCTCCGCGCGCGTGTGGGTGTGGTCGGCCGTCGCTGTCGTCGCCGCTGTCACCGCTCTGTCGGTGTGGATCGCGGTTCGCGAGCGCGACACGACCGGCCTGAAGCCCACCGCCGAGGAGTCGGCGCTGCTGAAGCGCCTTCAGCCGCAGCACTGGAAGGAGCATGCCGAACAGCGCGGTCTCGCCGGGACGCTGACCGGCCGGCCGAAGCTGACCGAGGCGGGCATCGTGTGCGCCGTCCGCCTCGACGGCACCTGGACCGCGACCAAGCTCCGCACGGCCGAGGACCACATCCGCGCCCTGCTCGGGGCCCGCACGAGCCTGCGCATACAGATCAAGGCAGGCAAGCAGGGCGGCTGGGCCGAACTCACCTTGCGCACCCGCAGTGCGGCCGACGGCGACGACCTGACATGGACGCCCGAGCAGCGCTCGCTCGGCATCGACACCGTCACTGGTGAGGCGGTGACCGTGCCGCTCGGGGAACGGCTGCTGATCGCCGGTCGGTCCGGGGCGGGCAAGAGTGTGGCGTCCCGGCCGCTGCTGTACGACGCGTCCGAGGGCGCCACGAACGCGCTCGTCATCATCGACCTCAAGCGCGTGGAAGGCCGGTTGTGGGACCACCGGGCCCGCGTCGCCTCCACCCCGCGCGAAGTCGTCGACGTGGTCGACGAGCTGGAGACGGAGATGCTGGAACGGCTCAGCATCCTGCCCAAGGGACAGGACACCTGGACCCCCACCGCCGAACGGCCGCGCATCACGGTCGTCGTCGACGAGGGCGCCGAGGTCATGACCGCCGCCGACAAGGTCCCCTACGAGACCGAGACCAGCGACGGTAAGAGCCGCACGGTGAACCGGTCCGCGTTGCCGGGCCTGGAGTCCATCGCGCGGATGGGGCGCGCGGCGTGCATCGACCTGTGGTGGATGACCCAGAAGCCGACCATCGGTGACGGCATCCCCAAGCAGATCGCCCCGCAGATCGGCGTCTCCATCTGCCTGGCCGTGCGCACCCCCGCCGAAGCCCGCGTGGTCCTCGGGGAGGACGCTCAGGCCAAGGGCTGGAACGCCGACGAACTCCCCGTGCCGGGTGTGGCGTTGATCCGGGACGGCAAGCGCAAGCCCGACCCGGTCAAGGTCCGCTACATGGACAAGGCCGTCGTCATCACCCTGCCCGACCGCGAGCCCTGGTCCCGCACGGTCGCGCCCACCGTGGAAGCCGCGGGCGCCCCGACGCTCACCCTCGTCAAGGACACGGCTCCGGATGAGCCCGCCACGGACAGCGCCGTCGCCCGCGTCCTCAAGGCCATAGAGACCGCAGACGAACCGGTCCGCCAAAAGGACCTGGCCACCATCACGGGCCTGTCCAAGGGCGCCGTGTCCAAGGCCGTCAAAACCCTCACCACCAGCGGCACGGTCGTCCGCTCTCTGGACAGTCGACTGACCGCCACGCGCGGCGACGACACCGCCGCCGCCTGACCCACCACCGAAGACGGCGGCGGCCCCCTTCCGCCAAGAACCGGGGCCGCCGCCTGTCCACCTGCCATCTACAGACCTGTGGAGGTCTCCAGCATGACCCAACCCACCGAATACAGGCGAGCGTCCCTCTTGGACGCCGCCCTGAGTGCCGCTGAATGCGGCTGGTACGTCTTCCCGCTCCGTCCCGGCACCAAGCGCCCCGCCCTGCACGGTGAAGCGTCGTGCCCCGGCACCGGTCCGTGCGAGGCAGGCCACCGCAAGTGGGAGCAGCGCGCGACGACCGACGCGGACCGCATCCGCGCCACCTGGTCGCGTGCCCCGTTCAACGTCGGGATCGCCACCGGCCCTTCCGGGCTACTGGTCGTCGACCTCGACAGGCCCAAGCCCCACAGCAGTGCGGACACGCCTGACGGCGTGACGACCTTTGCGGCGCTCTGCGAGCGCACCGGAGAGGACGTGCCCGACACCTACCGGACGCGGACCGCGAGCGGCGGCAGGCACCTCTACCTCGCCGCACCGGCGGGCGTGCGGCTGGCCAACACGGCCGGAACCCTTGCCCCGTTGGTCGACACCCGGGCATGGGGCGGCTATGTCGTCGCGGCGGGCAGCATCACCCCCACCGGGCCCTACCAGGCCATCGGCAGCCCTGCCGTGGCCCCACTGCCCGCATGGCTGCTGCGGCTGCTGCAACCGGCCCCCGCAAAGCCTGCCGTGCCACTCAGGCTCCCGGCTGTCAGCGGCGACCGTGCGGCACTGGCCGCACTGGAGTGGGAATGCGCCGTGGTCTCGGCAGCGCCGGACAAGCAGCGCAACATCACGCTCAACCGATGCGCCTTCAAGGTGGGGCGGTTCGTCGCGTGGGGCGACATCCCCCGGCACGTGGTTGAAGAGGCCTTCCAAGCGGCGGGGGAGGCGCGCGGACTCACCGTCGCGGAGTGCCGCGCCACGATCCGCAGTGCTCTGGACGGCTCCATCCGCAAAGCCCGCCCCCGGGATACGGCATGAACACCCCACACCGCGCCCCCTTGGAAGGCCACCCCCACGCAAACGGCCGGCACACCGCCCAACCGGCCGTGCCCCGGACGGCCGTGGGCGAGCCGAAGGGCGTCGCCGAAGGCGTCCCCACTGCTGTTCGCACTGACCCGCAGGCCGGAGACGGCCGATACCCCGTGGCGTGGCTGTCCATCGTCGCCCCGAGAGGCGCCGTGCCCACCGCCACCTCCGAGTGCCTGTGCGAACGCGACCGCAGCGCCGTCGGCCACGCACGCGTGCTGGCCCTGATCACCAACCACGAATCCCACCGCGACGCCTGCCCGCTCCGCACCCCCCAGGAAGGAAGGGCTGCCGCATGACCCCCACCATCGACGGGGCCACGCTGCTCAACGAGGTGGAAGCCTTCCACCGCCGCTTCAACGTCTTCCCCACCGACGCCGCATACGTCGCGGTCGCCCTGTGGGACGCCCACGCCCACCTGCTCGACTGCTTCGACTCCACCCCACGTCTGGCGTTCCTGTCACCCGAGCCGGGATCGGGCAAGTCGCGGGCACTGGAGATCGTGGAGACGCTCGTGCCGCACCCGATGGTGGCCGTGAACGCGTCCGCCGCCGCGCTCTTCCGCGCGGTGTCCGGCGTGGACGGGCGGCCCACGATCCTGTTCGACGAGATCGACACCATCTTCGGACCCAAAGCCGGAGACAACGAGGACCTTCGCGGCTTCCTGAACGCCGGACACCGCCGTACCGGCGTCACCTACCGGTGCATCGGAGACGGCGGCAACCAGACCGTCCAGGCCTTCCCCTCGTACTGCGCGGTCGCGGTCGCCGGACTCGGCTCCCTGCCGGACACGATCCTGACTCGCTCGATCGTCATCCGCATGCGCCGACGGGCCCGCAACGAACGCGTGGAACCCTTCCGCGCCCGCATCCACGAAGCCGAAGGCCACAAGCTCCGCGACCGGCTCGCCGAATGGGCCGCACAGGCACGCGGGTTCGTACTCGGGGCCTGGCCGGACATGCCGGACGGGGTGACCGACCGCCCGGCGGATGTGTGGGAACCCCTGCTCGCCATCGCCGACGCCGTCGGCGGCGAGTGGCCGCGCCGGGCCCGCGAAGCGTGCGTCACCCTCGTCAAGGCCGCGCAGACCACCGATAAACACAGCCTGGGAATCAGGCTGTTGACCGACCTGCGCGACCACGTCCTGATTGGCGTGGACAAGCTGCCCACCATCGCCATCCTCGACCGGCTCAATGCCCTCGACGACGCCCCATGGGCCGACCTCGACGGCAAGCCGCTCGACAACCGGCGCCTCGCGCGGATGCTCGGGGAGTACATGACGGCCGACAACGCGCCCATCCGGTCCCGCAACATCCGCACCGCTGGCGGAGTCCTCAAGGGCTTCCACGCCGAGGACCTGACGGACGCGTGGGCGCGCTATTGCCCGCCCCCCTCTCAGGACTCCGCTACATCCGCTACACCGCTACAGCCCAGCCCAGAGCCCCTGAATCTGTAGCGGCACCAAAGCGTGTAGCGGCTACGCCCGCCACCCCGTAGCGCATGCGTAGCCGCTACACGCCACCCCTCCGCTACAAAAACACCCCCGCTGACCTGCGATGTAGCGCTGTAGCGGATGTAGCGGACTTCCCAGAAGGGGCCCGAGAGCCCTGCCGAGGAGGCACCCCGGATGAGCACCGCGATCGCTGCCCCCGTCGACCGACTCCTGTACAAGCCGGAGGAGGCTGCCGAGGCGCTCGCCATCGGCCGCTCCACCGTCTACGAACTCATGGCCGAAGGCGCCCTGAAGTACATCAAGTTGGGCCGCACACGCCGAATCCGCCGCGCGGACTTGGAGGCGTACGTCGAGAACCTCGCCCCGCTGCCCGCTTGACCCGAGCACGCCCTGAGGCGCCCCGAGCACTCCGCTCGGGGCGCCTCTCGCATGGAGGAGCACATGAGTCCCCGCAAACCCAACAACGAGTCATCCATCTACTTCGGGTCCGACGGCTGGTGGCACGGCCGCGTCACGATGGGCGTGAAGAACGACGGCAGCCCCGACCGCCGCCACCGCCGCGCCAAGACCGAGCCCGAAATCAAGCGCAAGGTCAAGGAATTGGAGCGCCAGCGCGACGAGGGCCGCGCGACGAAGGCCGGTCGCGCACCGACCGTCGCCAAGTGGATGGAGACCTACCTCACCGACATCGCGAGCCTGAAGCTCAAGCCCCGCTCCCTGGATGACTACTGGTCCAAGACCCGCAACGACATCATCCCGGGAGTCGGCCAGCACCGGATCGACAAGCTGCAGCCGGAGCACCTGGAGCGCATGTACCGGGCGATGCTCGACGCCGGTCACGCCCCGTCGCACGTCGTGAAGGTGCATCGCATCCTGTCTCGGGCCCTGAAGATTGCCCACCGTCGCCGCATGGTCAGCGAGAACGTAGCCACGCTGGTGGACCCGCCCAGCGTCGACGAGACCGAGGCGAACCCCTTCACTCAGGAGGAGTCCAAAGCGTTCCTCGAAGCTGCGGCGAAGCGTCCCACCTTCATGCGGTGGATCGTCGGCGTGGGCATGGGGTTCCGGCAGGGCGAGACGCTCGGTCTGCGCTGGCCGTACGTCGACCTCGAAGCGGAGCTGTTCCACCCCAAGTGGCAGCTGCAGCGCCTCACATGGCGGCACGGTTGCGACGACCCGCACGCCTGCGGCGAGCGCCTCCACCACTTCGAGCCGTGCCCGCCGAACTGCACCACGCACAAGAACTACAAGCGTGGCTGCCCAAAGCCCTGCACCAAGACGTGCACGAAGCACGCGAGCGCCTGCCCCGACCGCAAGGAAGGCGGTCTCACCTTCACCCGCCCCAAGACCAAGAAGAGCCAGAACCCCGTCCCGATCCCGCCCGTCTTCATCCCGTTTCTGCGCGACCACAAGGCTCAACAGGAGGCGATGCGAGCCGCGGCCGGGGAGCTGTGGCAAGAGCACCACGTCGTGTTCTCCCGGCCGGACGGCCGCCCGCTCGACCCCCGGCAGGACTACGAGGAGTTCAAGGAGCTGCTCGCCGAGGCCGGGATCGACGACCGCCGCCTGTACGACGGGAGCCGTCATACGGCTGGCACGATCCTGAACGAGCTGGGCGTCGACATGCCCACGATCATGGAGATCCTGCGGCACACCCAGATCAGCCAGACCCGCCGCTACGTGAAGGGCAGATCACACCTGTCGAAGGACGCGATGCGGCGCATGGGCGAGTTCTTCGTCCCCGCTCCCCCGGCCCCCGATCCGGGCCCGGATTGCGGCCCCACTGAGACCAGAACTGAGACCCTCGACACCCGCGCGGCCCGCTCCCTACGCCGTCGCCGCATCCGCTGAACGACGAAACCCCAGGTCGGAGTACATCCGACCTGGGGTTTCAAGGTGAGCCGCCTTCGGGATTCGAACCCGAGACCTACGCATTACGAGTGCGTTGCTCTGGCCATCTGAGCTAAGGCGGCGCGCTGTCCGCACTATGGTGCGATCAGCAACGTCGGTAAGTCTACACAGTTTCCGGGGGTGCTCCGTACACGCCCCGGGGTGCCTGCTCCCGGGGTGTGCGGCAGGGCTATGAGCAGCGCTTTCCCTTGGGGGGAAGGGTGCCCTGGAGGAGGTAGCGGTTGATCGCGGAGTCGATGCAGTCGCTGCCGCGGCCGTACGCGGTGTGGCCGTCGCCGACGTAGGTGAGGAGGGTGGCGGAGGAGAGCTGGGAGGCGAGGGACTGGGCCCAGGGGTAGGGGGTCGCCGGGTCGCGGGTGGTGCCGACCACGAGGATCGGGGCCGCGCCCTTCGCCTCGATGTGGTGGGGCTCGCCCGTCGGCCTCACGGGCCAGTACGCGCAGTTCAGGGACGCCCAGGCCAGGCCCTCGCCAAAGACGGGGGACGCCTTCTCGAAGGCGGGGAGGGCCTTCTCCACTTGGTCGGGGGTGGAGAAGGCTGCTGGGAGGTCGAGGCAGTTCACCGCCGCGTTGGCGTACATCAGGTTCGCGTACCTGCCGTCGGCGTCGCGCTCGTAGTAACTGTCGGCGAGAGCAAGCAGGCCCGCGCCGTCCTTCTCCTTCATCGCCGCGGTGAGCGCCTCGCGCAGCTGCTGCCAGGACGACTCGTCGTACATCGCCGCGATCACCCCCGTCGTCGCGAGCGCCTCGCCGAGCTTGCGGCCGTCCGCGTCGCCGGTCGGGATGGGCGCCCGGTCCAGCTGCTGGAAGAACGCCTTCAGATTCTTGCCCACCTGCTCCGTGCTCGTGCCCGGGCCGCCCAGCGGGCAGTCGCTCTGGCGCACGCAGTCCTTCGCGAAGGACTGGAAGGCCGTCTCGAAGCCCGCCGTCTGGTCCTTGTTCAGATTGCGGGCGGACAGGGACGGGTCCATCGCGCCGTCCAGGACGAGGCGGCCCACCCGGTCCGGGAAGAGACCGGCGTACGTCGCACCCAGGAACGTCCCGTACGACGCCCCGACATACGTCAGCTTCTGGTCGCCCAGCACGGCGCGCAGGATGTCCATGTCACGGGCCGCCTCCACCGTGGAGACATGCCGGAGCAGCTCGGGCGAGCGCTGCCCGCAGCCCTCGGCGAACTTCTTGTACGCGTCGACCAGTTGCCCCGTCTCCTTCTTGTCGTCGGGAGTCGTGTCCGTCTGCGTGTACGTGTCCATCTGGCGGCCGGTGAGGCACTCGACCGGCTCGCTGCGGGCCACACCGCGCGGGTCCATCGCGACCATGTCGTAGCGGGCGCGGACCTCCGCCGGGTAGCCGAGGCCGGCGTACTGCTGCAGATAGCCGACCGCCGAGCCACCCGGTCCTCCCGGGTTGACCATCAGCGAACCCAGGCGCTTGCCGGGCCCCGTGGCCTTCTTGCGGGCGACCGCAAGCCTGATGTCGCCCGAGGCCGGCTTCGCGTAGTCCAGCGGCGCCTTCATCGTGGCGCACTCGAAACCGGGGACGCCGCAGCTGCGCCAGCTCAGCTTCTGCCCGTAGTACGGCGCCAGCGCCGACGGCGTGGAGCGCGGCAGCGCGGGCAGCGCCGCGTCCGCCGTGGAGGTCGCCGTAGCCTTCGCCGTCGTCGAATTCCCGGAGGAGCACGCCGAGACGAACAGCGCGGCGGCGGCCAGCAGCACGCCACCCGTACGAGTGGCCCGGGCCGTACGGAGAGACCGGACCGCGCGGAGGGCTCGGGGCGGCCTGGGGGAACGGGTCGGCCGAGGGGTGCGCCTGAAGTACATCTCGCGAGCGTAACCTTGCATGACCGATTGATCCCCATCAGTCGTGGATGTGCCTCGTACGAGTTACCCGGTCAACCTCTCTCGCGTCACGCCGGTCGCGCCCGACGCCCCGGCCGCGCTCATCCCGCCCGCAGAGCCACCGTCATCGCCTCCACCGCGAGCAGCGGGGCCACGTTGCGGTCGAGGGCCTCGCGGCACGCGGCGATCGCCTCGATGCGGCGCAGGGTCGCCTCCGGCGAGCTGCCGCGGGCCAGCCGCTCCAGGGCGTCCTCGGCGTCCATGTTGGCGATGGCCACACGGGAACCGAGCTGGAGGGCGAGGACATCGCGGTAGAACCCGGTGAGGTCGATCAGGGCCAGGTCCAGGCTGTCGCGCTGCGTACGCGTTCTTCGGCGCTTCTGCCGGTCCTCCAGCTCCTTCATGACGCCCGCGGTGCCGCGGGGCATACGGCCGCCCTGGGGCGCGCCGAGGGCCGCCTTCAGGTCCTCGGTCTCCTTCACGTCGACTTCTTCGGCGAGCTGCTTGGCGTCCTCGGAGGCCGTGTCGATCAGCTCCTGGGCCGCCTTGAGGCAGCCCCCGATGTCGTCGACCCGCAGCGGGAGCTTGAGGACGGCGGCTCGGCGCGCACGGGCGTTCGGGTCCGTGGCGAGGCGGCGGGCCCGCCCGATGTGGCCCTGCGTCGCGCGGGCGGCGGCCGCCGCGACGTCGGGCTCGATGCCGTCACGCCGTACGAGAATGTCGGCGACCGCGTCCACCGGCGGGGTGCGGAGGGTGAGGAGGCGGCAGCGGGAGCGGATGGTGGGCAGGACGTCCTCGATGGACGGGGCGCACAGCAGCCAGACCGTGCGCGGGGCGGGCTCCTCGACGGCCTTCAGCAGGACATTGCCCGCGCCCTCCGTGAGACGGTCCGCGTCTTCCAGGACGATGACCTGCCAGCGGCCGTTCGCCGGGGACATCTGGGCGCGGCGGACCAGGTCGCGGGTCTCCTTCACACCGATGGAGAGGAGGTCGGTGCGGACGATCTCCACATCGGCGTGGGTGCCCACCAGGCTCGTATGACAGCCGTCGCAGAAGCCACAGCCAGGCACTCCGCCGAGCGCGCGGTCCGGGCTGACGCACTGGAGCGCCGCCGCGAACGCCCGGGCCGCCGTGGAACGGCCCGAGCCGGGCGGGCCTGTGAACAGCCAGGCGTGCGTCATCTTGGACGCCTCGGGGAGCGAGGTGCCCGCGGCGACCGCCGTGACGAGGGCGTCGGCGTCCCGGGCGGCGGCGGCGAGCTGCTCGCTCACCTTCTCCTGGCCCACCAGGTCGTCCCACACGGGCATGGGGCACCGCCCTTTCGTCGCACTTTGCCTTGCCGCGTCCATTGTGCGGGTCGCCACTGACAATCGGCCCCGGCCGGGGTGAGCGGGGCCCACCACCCACCGCCCACCGGTGCTCCAGCAGCGTCGCCCGCCAGTGCTCCAGCAGCGCTGTCCGCCGGGATTCAGCAGCCCGCCAGAAATTCAGCGGCGGCACCCGCCCCGCCCCTCGTCCCAGTCGTCTTCCTCGCGCGGGCCCAGCAGTTCGTCCGCCAGGGTCGGGAGGTCGTCCAGCGGAGTCTCCTCGGCCCAGTCGGAACGGGGCCGACGGCGCGGGGCGCCCTCGTCGTCGACCTGGGGCAGCTCGCGCGTACGGTCGCCGGCACCGTCCGGCCGAGGCGCCGGCCGCTCGTCCCGGAAGAAGCCCGGCGGTACCCGGTCCGCGGGATCACCCATCGGGCCGGCCGCCCTAGGAGCGTCCGCCGCGGGAGAACGCGTGGCAGCACCCCTGGAAGCGCCCGCACCCCCGTCCCGTACTGGAGGAAGCACCGCCGTCTCATCGGCCGCACCCGGAGCCACAGGCGGCAGCACCGCCGTCTCATCGGCCGCCCCGGGAGCGACAGGCCGCAACACGGCCGTCTCGTCC
Organism: Streptomyces sp. NPDC001530; assembly: GCF_042894545.1. NCBI lineage: Bacteria > Bacillati > Actinomycetota > Actinomycetes > Kitasatosporales > Streptomycetaceae > Streptomyces > Streptomyces sp. NPDC001530. The sequence continues at coordinate 392,728 of NZ_JBIAVS010000004.1, read as the reverse complement.
GCCGCACCCGAAGCCACCGGCGGCAACACCGTCGTCTCGTCCGCCGCGCCCTCGGGCACTGGCGGCTTCGGCAGCTTCGCCGTCTCCTCCACGTCGGAGCGGGAGCCGGGCCGAGAACCTGCAGGGCCCTCACCCGCTCGCACCGGCGGCAGCACCGCCGTCTCGTCCACCGGCCCGCCCGACGCGTTCGGCGGCGTCACAACCGGCGTAGGCACCGTCGTCTCGCTGTCGGGCGCCGAAGTCTCCGCATGCTCAGGCGCGGACGCCCCCGTGGCCCGGGCCCCAGCCGGAGCCCCAGGCGCAGTCACGTTCGCCACCGCGGTCGACGCCGCAGCCTCGGCGGAAGCCGCCGCAGCCGCCGACGCGGCCGCGGCCTCAGCCGCTACCCGCCGAGCCTCCTCGGCTCGCAGCAACGCCTCCTCGGCCTTCCGCTGCTTCTCCAGGCGGCGCGCCTCCGCCTCGGCCCGCAGCCGCGCCTCCTCCTCGGCCTGCTTGCGTCGACGCTCCTCCTCAGCGGCCCGCGCCTGCTCCTCGGCGAGACGCCTGGCGCGCTCCTCCTCGGCACGGCGGCGGGCCTCCTCGGCGCGCTGCCGGGCCTCCTCGGCCTGGCGCTCGGCCTCGCGCCGCTGGGCCTCCTCCAGTTCGCGCTGCTTGCGCTCCTCCTCCTCGGCGCGGAGCTTCGCGAGCTGCTCCTGGCGCTCGCGCTCCAGCCGCTCCTCCTCGGCCTTGCGGGCGGCCTCTTCCTCGGCCTTGCGCCGGGCCTCCTCCTCGGCCGCCTTGCGGGCCTCCTCCTGGGCCTTCGCCTCGGCCTCGGAGAGGGGCAGCATCACGTCGAGCCGGTGCCGGATGACCGTGGTGACCGACTCGGGCTCCTGCGCGGCGTCGACGACCAGGTACCGCCCCGGGTCGGCGGCTGCGAGCGTCAGGAAACCGGACCGTACGCGCGTGTGGAACTCGACGGGTTCCGACTCCAGCCGGTCCGGCGCCTCCGTGAACCGCTCGCGGGCCGCCTCCGGCGAGACATCCAGCAGGACCGTCAGATGCGGTACGAGCCCATTCGTCGCCCACCGGTTGATGCGGGCGATCTCCGTCGGGGACAGATCACGGCCCGCGCCCTGGTAGGCCACGGAGGAGTCGATGTAGCGGTCGGAGATGACGACGGCACCCCGCTCCAGCGCGGGCCGCACCACCGTGTCGACGTGCTCCGCGCGGTCGGCGGCGTACAGCAGCGCCTCCGCGCGGTGCGAGAGGCCCGCCGAGGACACGTCCAGCAGGATCGACCGCAGCCGCTTGCCGACCGGCGTGGCGCCCGGCTCCCGGGTCACCACGACCTCATGGCCCTTGGCGCGGATCCACTCGGCGAGCGCGGCCGCCTGGGTGGACTTGCCGGCCCCGTCGCCGCCCTCCAGGACGATGAAGAAACCGTTCGTGGCGGGCACCTGCGCCGGGTCGTCGCCGCCGCGCAGCGCGTCCAGCAGGTCGTGCCGCAGCGGCACCCCGGAGCGGTCGTCGACTTTGGCGAGCACCAGCGCGGCGACCGGCAGCAGCAGCGCGCCGACCAGCATCAGCGTGAAGGCGGCGCCCCCGTGCGCGAACACGAACTTGCCGTTCTCCAGGCGATGCGGACCGATCGCGGCGGCCACCAGGGGCGCCACGATCGTGCCGAGCGCCACGAAGACCCGTACGACCGCGTGCAGATGTTCAGTCGTCCGGGCCCGCCGGTACTCCTCGGTCTCCTGGTCGAGCAGCGCGTGTCCGGTGTTCGCGGCGACGCCCGCGCCGATGCCCGCGCAGGCGACGATCAGCAGCACGGTGGTGACGTCCGGGACCAGCCCGGCGGCCAGCAGCGCGACCCCGGTGAAGGCGATCGCCAGGGACAGCAGCCTGCGCCGCGACAGCGACGGCAGCACTGAGGGGGCCGTACGGATGCCGACGACGACGCCCCCGGTCAGGGCCAGCACCAGCAGCCCGTACGTCACCGGTCCGCCGCGCAGGTCCGTGGCGTGCAGCACGGAGACGGCGACGGCGGCCGAGATCGACCCGGCGACGGCAGCGCAGGCAAGGACCAGCAGCGGAATCGCGCCGGTACGGCCCTTGTCGACGCCGGTGCCCGTCTTGGGGCGGCGCAGACCCTCGAGCGGCGACCGCGCGCGCGGGGTGCGTGCGTCGGGCAGTTCGAGGAACGTGAGCACCGAGAGGGAGGCGGCGAACAGTCCGGCCGCGACATACGAGGCGAGCGCCCCCTGGTGCTGGTCGAACCAGTCGATCCCGGCGCCCAGCAGATTGTTGACGAGCGACACCACGACGAGCGCTGCGGCCGCGAGCGGCACCGCCACGAATCCCGTACGCAGTGACAGGCGCCGCAGTGCGTCCATGTGGTCCGGCAGTGGGCGCACCGTGGCGCCCTCCAGCGGCGGCGCGGGCAGCAGCGCGGGCGCCGCGCTCTCCCGGCACACCGTCCAGAACCGCTCGGCGACGCCGGTCACGAAGGCGATGACCAGGAGGACGGCGAGCGCGTCGTCCGGGGTCCAGTCGATCCACAGGGGCGCGACGATGAGGAGCGCGGCCCGCAGACCGTCGGCTCCCACCATGGTCCAGCGCCGGTCGAGCGGCCCCTCCGGGGACGTCAGTGACGTGAGTGGTCCGAGGAGTACGGCTCCGAAGAGCAGCGTCGCGAGCACGCGTGCCCCGAAGACGGCCGCCACGGCGAAGGCCACTCCTCGGTAGCCACCACCGAAGGAGCCCTCGAAGATCGCCGCTTGGAGGGCGAGGACGACCAGCACGAGCAGGGCCAGGGCGTCGGCGACACCTCCTACCAGCTGTGCGCTCCACAGCCGCTTCAACTGCGGCTGGCGCAGCAGGGCGCGGACGGCGCGCTCGCGCGAATCTGCGACCAGGGCGTCGTCGGGGGCCGGGGTGTGGGCCGTTGGCTGCTCGGCTCGCGTCATCCTGCAAGCCTATCCGGACCCACTGACTCCCCGAAGAGGTGGCCGAACATACGGACGCCCCCACACCCGAAGGTGTAGGGGCGTACACGTGCCGATCACCTCAGGCACACGCAAGCCAGGCATCCGAGGGCACACACATGCCGATCACCTCAAGCACACGCGTGCCGGGCACCCCAGCGCACCTGAGTCAGCCCTCCGAAGCCGCCGTCTTCTTGGCCACGGTCTTCTTGGCCGGTGCCTTCTTGGCAGCGGTCTTCGAAGTCGTCGTCTTCTTTGCGGCCGTTTTCTTGGCCGGGGCCTTCTTGGCGGGTGCCTTCTTCGCGGCCGTCTTCTTCGCGGTCTTCTTGGCCGGGCTCTTCGCACGCTTCTCGGCGAGCAGCTCGAAGCCGCGCTCCGGGGTGATCTCCTCGACGCTGTCGCCGGAGCGCAGGGTCGCGTTGGTCTCGCCGTCGGTCACGTACGGCCCGAAACGGCCGTCCTTGACGACGACGGGCTTCCCGCTGACCGGGTCCTCGCCCAGCTCCTTCAGCGGCGGCTTGGCGGCCGCGCGGCCACGCTGCTTGGGCTGGGAGTAGATCTCCAGCGCCTCTTCGAGCGTGATGGTGAAGAGCTGGTCCTCGGACTGCAGCGAGCGCGAGTCCGTGCCCTTCTTCAGGTACGGCCCGTAGCGACCGTTCTGCGCGGTGATCTCCACGCCCTCGGCGTCCTTGCCGACGACGCGCGGCAGCGACATCAGCTTGAGGGCGTCCTCGAGGGTCACCGTGTCGAGCGACATCGACTTGAACAGCGAGGCCGTACGCGGCTTGACGGCGTTCTTGCCCGTCTTCGGAGTGCCCTCGGGGAGCACCTCGGTGACGTACGGGCCGTAGCGGCCGTCCCTGGCGATGATCTGGTGGCCCGTCGCCGGGTCGGCACCGAGCTCGAAGTCACCGCTCGGCTTGGCGAGCAGTTCCTCCGCGAGGTCGACGGACAGCTCGTCGGGTGCCAGATCCTCGGGCACATCCGCGCGCTGGTGGTTCTCGGAGTCCTTCTCGCCGCGCTCGATGTACGGGCCGTAGCGCCCGACGCGCAGCACGATGTCGTTGCCGACCGGGAAGGACGACACCTCACGGGCGTCGATGGCGCCGAGGTCGGTGACGAGTTCCTTGAGGCCGCCGAGGTGGTCGCCGTCGCCGTTGCCGGCCTCGGCGGCGCCGCCATGACCAGTGCCCTCACCGAAGTAGAACCGCCTCAGCCACGGCACGGCCTGCGCCTCGCCCCGGGCGATGCGGTCGAGGTCGTCCTCCATCTTGGCGGTGAAGTCGTAGTCGACGAGCCGCCCGAAGTGCTTCTCCAGGAGGTTGACCACGGCGAAGGACAGGAAGGACGGCACGAGCGCCGTGCCCTTCTTGAACACGTATCCGCGGTCCAGGATCGTGCCGATGATCGACGCGTACGTCGACGGGCGGCCGATCTCGCGCTCTTCGAGCTCCTTGACCAGGCTGGCCTCGGTGTAGCGGGCCGGGGGCTTGGTGGCGTGGCCGTCGACCGTGATCTCGTCGGCGGACAGCGGGTCGCCCTCGCTGACCTGCGGCAGCCGGCGCTCGCGGTCGTCCAGCTCGGCGTTCGGGTCGTCCGCGCCCTCGACGTACGCCTTCAGGAAGCCGTGGAAGGTGATCGTCTTGCCGGACGCGCTGAACTCGACGTCCCGGCCGTCGGCGGCCGCGCCACCGATCTTCACCGTCACGCTGTTCCCGGTCGCGTCCTTCATCTGGGAGGCAACGGTCCGCTTCCAGATCAGCTCGTAGAGCTTGAACTGGTCACCGGTCAGACCCGTCTCGGCCGGGGTGCGGAAACGATCGCCCGAGGGCCGGATCGCCTCGTGCGCCTCCTGCGCGTTCTTGACCTTCCCGGCGTACGTCCGCGGCTGTGCCGGCAGGTAGCCGGCGCCGTACAGCTGAGTGACCTGGGCGCGGGCGGCGGCGATGGCCGTGTCCGACAGGGTCGTGGAGTCCGTGCGCATGTAGGTGATGAAGCCGTTCTCGTACAGCTTCTGCGCCACCTGCATGGTCGCCTTCGCGCCGAAGCCGAGCTTGCGCGAGGCCTCCTGCTGGAGCGTCGTCGTACGGAACGGCGCGTACGGCGAGCGGCGGTACGGCTTGGACTCGACCGAGCGGACCGAGAAGTTCGTGTTCTCCAGGGCGGCGGCGAGCGCGCGGGCGTTCGCCTCGTCCAGGTGGAGCGTGTTCGCGCTCTTCAGCTGACCCAGGGAGTCGAAGTCGCGGCCCTGGGCGACGCGCTTGCCGTCGACCGAAGCCAGGCGGGCGACCAGCGAGGACGGGTCGCTGTTGTCGCCGACGCGGCCGGTACCGAAGGTGCCGGTCAGGTCCCAGTACTCGGCGGAGCGGAAGGCGATGCGCTCGCGCTCCCGCTCGACGACGAGGCGGGTCGCCACGGACTGCACGCGGCCCGCCGACAGCCGCGGCATGACCTTCTTCCACAGGACCGGCGAGACCTCGTAGCCGTAGAGACGGTCGAGGATGCGCCGGGTCTCCTGAGCGTCGACCATGCGCTTGTTCAGGTCGCGCGGGTTGGCGACGGCCTCGCGGATCGCGTCCTTGGTGATCTCGTGGAACACCATCCGCTTGACCGGAACCTTGGGCTTCAGCACCTCCAGGAGGTGCCACGCGATGGCCTCGCCCTCGCGGTCCTCATCGGTGGCGAGGAAGAGTTCGTCGGAATCCTTCAGCAGGTCCTTGAGCTTCTTGACCTGGGCCCTCTTGTCGGCGTTGACCACGTAGATCGGCTGGAAGTCGTGCTCGACGTCCACGCCGAGGCGGCGCACCTCGCCGGTGTACTTCTCCGGCACCTCCGCGGCGCCGTTCGGGAGGTCGCGGATGTGCCCGACGCTCGCTTCGACGACATAGCCGGGGCCGAGATAGCCCTTGATCGTCTTCGCCTTGGCAGGCGACTCGACGATGACGAGTCGGCGGCCGCCGTGTGCGGTGTCGCTGGTCGGGGACAACTTCGCTCTTCTCTCCGGTCGACGCGGGGGTCTCCCCAGGTCTTGCTCCCGGGGGTGGGTCGGGGCTGCTCTTTATGGCTCGCTCGCCTCCGGAGCGCTATAGCCGGTGTCGAAACGGCGATCGTGCTCAGCCCTTCGGGCCTCCGCGCATTCGCCCTCTCGATACCGTCGCGCTCCTTCGGCTCACTCGCTGGTGACGCTGCGGAGTGTGACGGTACATCCCGCCCCCGTGTCAAACGGGAAAAGCCCGCAACGGCCACTCGAACGGTAACCCGACTACCGCCATTCCTGCCGCCCGGAGTGTCCACCAGCCTTTTCGGGCCTATCCGGAGCGTGACCTCCCAGTTACCGAAGTGCGGGTCCTCACGCGCGCGTGAAACACCACATCCCGAGTGCCAGCGCACCGGTTCCGGCGACACTCGCGAGCGTCGCCGATGCGACGCGGTTCACACCGTGGGCGACCGGCTCGCCCTGCCGCACCCGCACCGCGGTCCAGGCCAGCAGCGCGCCTCCGAACAGGGCGAACACCATCCCCACGAAGATCGCCGGTCCGCTTTCCATGGGTGTGTCCTTCCGCGCCGAGTCCTCAGGATCGGGAGGCTGACACGCCCCGGAAGCGGACATGCGAACCTACGGTGAACGCCAGGCAGCCAGCACCCCATGGTGCCCTCAGACGGTGCCGGGCGTCGGTATCTTCCCGGTCGTTTTTGTTTCGTCGGCATGGCCCACCGTGCACACGACTGTGGTGAATCCGTCGTTCCAGTCTTCCTTGTCGCCCAGCCAGCCGTAGGTCTTCAGCTCCGATCCGGGCGCCCAACTCGACTCGAACTTGTTGCTGCAGAGCTTTCCTCCGTTGTCGATCCCCTTCTTGTAGTCCATGGTCTCGGGCGCGGCGGCGAAGCCGATGACCTGGTCGGTGTGCGGCTTGGCACAGTCGGTCAGCAGGGACTGGAACGAGTCGCTCCCCTTGTCGACGTACGTCCAGCAGTCGCCCACGGCCATCTGCGCGGCGTACAGGTCCATGTTCTTGTCCCGGAACCGGGCCACTTCGCCCCCGATGGCGACATGCCGTCCCAGTACGAGACATGCCGTACCGCCGTCGGCCGCCGTGAAACCCGCCTTCGTCGGGACGAGGGCGTAGGTGCCCGCGTCGGGCAGCGCGGTGGCCACCGGCTCGGCCTGCCGCGCGCAGCGTGTCGCGCCCTGGGCCCGGGCGTCGGCGTAGTCGCTCGCCGTGTCGACCGCCACGACCTGCCCGTCCGGCCAGTCGTCGGCGCAGTCCACGACGCCCAGGTTCGGCACCGACTTGAACGGCGTGCCCGACCAGACCGCCCGCACGCAGTCGCCCGCCTGCAACGGGTCGGTGAGGCCCGCCTGCTCGCCGTACGGGTACACCGGCCCCGTCGGCTCCGGCGCCGACGTACTCGCCGAAGGCGAGGAGGACTTCTTCGCCACGGTGTCCTTCTTGTCGCCGTCACCGCCGGTCAGCGAGACGGCGGCCCAGGCACCGCCGGCGATCACCAGGACGACCGCCACGACGAGGGCGATGACGGCGGCGGCGGGCTTCTTGCGCCCTGCGGCCGGCGGAGGCGGTCCGGGCGGGCCGCCCGCGTACGGGTCGTACGGCAGAGGCGGGCTGCCCTCGTGGGGCGAGGGCGCGCCCGTCCCCGCGTAGGGCGAGTCCGGGCCGCTCGCGTAGGGGTTGTTGCGGAAGTCGTACGCACTGTGTGGGGTCGAGGGACTCCAAGGGGCGTACGGCGACGGCGTGCTGGAGGCCGGTGCGGATGGGGCGCCCGGCATGGCGGGGCCACCCGCTCCGGGAGTGTCGCCCGCGCCCGGGGTGGCCGGACCGCCCGGCGTCTGCGGGGTGTTCGGCGTGGGCGGCGCACCCGGCGTCCGCGGAGTGCCCGGAGTCGGTCCCCCGGCCCGGTCCGCGTACTGGCCGCCGTACGGCCCCTGGGCCGCGGCCCCCGCCTGCCCCGGGGGCGAGCCCGCGGCATAGCCGGGAGGCGCGCCTGCCACATATCCCGGAGGCGCCCCCGCGACCTCGTCCGAGGGCACACTCGCGGACGGGCTGCCAGGCACCGCCCCTAAGCCGTCGGACGCCGCCCCTGAGCCCCCTGATCCGCCGGACACCGACCCGAACCCACCCGGTGGCGGCCCGAATCCGCCCGGCGCAGGCCCCGACTGGGGCGCCGCACCCCAACCCGGCGGAGACACGAACGACCCGGCACCCGCGGCTCCCTGCACCACTCGCTCCAGCCCCCGCGCGACCGCCTCCGGCGACGACCTTCGCACCGGGTCCTTGACGAGCAACCCGTGCAGCACGGGAGTCAGTTCACCGGCGCGGGTCGGCGGCGTGGGCTCTTCGCTGAGCAGGGCCGTCAGTGTCGCGTAGCTGCCATGGCGGTCGAAGGGGCCGCGGCCTTCCACGGCCGCGTACAGCGTGGCGCCCAGGGAGAAGATGTCGGCGGCCGGGGTGGGCGGCTCGCCGCGGGCGCGCTCGGGGGCGAGATAGCCGGGCGTGCCGAGAATGCCGGCGGTGGCGGTGAGCCTTGGCTCGCGGGACTCCGGTTGCAGCGCGATTCCGTAGTCGGTGAGCAGCACGCGCGCGTAGGGGTCGCCGGAAGCGTCCGGCGCCAGAAGGATGTTGGCCGGTTTCACATCCCTGTGGAGGATGCCGATCCGGTGTCCCGCGGTGAGCGCGTCGAGCACGGCGAGCCCGATCCGGGCGGTCGCCTCGGGCGACAGCGGCCCCGACTGCCGGACGACCGCCTGGAGATCGACCGCGTCCGGCACGTACTCCATGACGATCCACGGCAGCCCTTCGTGCACCACCACGTCGTGCACGGTGGCGACATGGGGATGTCCGCGTAAGCGCGCCGCGTGCCGGGCCTCGCTGCGGGCCCGCGCAATGCGCTGCGCCGGCTCGCTCGCGTCCATCGGCACGTCCGGCAGCGCGACCTCCTTCATGGAGACCTCGCAGGCCAACTCCTCGTCGTACGCGAGCCAGACGCGCCCCATGCCGCCCGCGCCGAGCGTCCGCAGCAGCCGATACCGGCCGCTGATGACCCTGCCCTCGCCCTGATCCGGCGTCTCCCCCGCCATCACGCCTCCCCCGAGACAGCGCGCCTCCCCCGAGGACGCGTGGAGCTTGTCTCTCGAAGGTAGCTTCGCACGCACCACTGACAGGAGACCTTTTGCGGGCCAATCACATCCAATCCCGCCAGAACGGGCACATACGACTCAGTGGTACGAGTCCGCCCCAGCCGTCCCGCCGCCCGGGCATGCCGGCGACACCGGGCGCACCCACGTCACCGCGCGGGCTCGAGGAACCCCTGCTCCACCAGCAGCCGGATCTGCGCGGGCGTCCGGTCGCGCAGCAACACCGGATCCTCGCCGACCAGTTGGGCGATGGCGTCAAGGATCCGGCCCGCGCTCAGCGTGCCGTCGCAGACGCCCGCGAAGCCCGCGCCGACCGTGTCCACCTTGGTGGCCCGGCGCATCCCGCGGTGCTGGCGCAGCACCACATGCTCCGGATCCTCGGCGCCGGGCAGCCCGACCTGCTCCTGGACGACCTCTTCGACGAGCTTGAAGTGTCCGGCGAGCAGGGCCGCGTCGTCGTGCGCCCGCAGATAATCGAGGCGGTCGAAGTGCGCGCGCACGGTCTCGCCGAGCGGCTGCTCGACGGGGTGCGGCCACTCCTCGGCCGTGATCGAGGGCCGGTCGCCCGCCGTCCTGCGCAGGGTGATCCAGCCGAAGCCGACCGCCTTCACCTTGCGCGCCTCGAACTCGTCCAGCCACGCGTCGTACCGCGCCTGGTACTCGGCCGCGTCGCCGCGGTGGTCGCCCGCGTCGCGCAGCCACAACTCGGCGTACTGCGTGATGTCCTGGACCTCGCGCTGCACGATCCACGCATCGCAGCCGCGTGGCACCCAGGAGCGCAGCCGGTCCTGCCAGTCCTCCCCTTCCACGTGCTGCCAGTTGGCCAGGAACTGCGCGAAACCGCCCTCGTTCAGCCGCTCCCCCGCCTGCTGAACGAGCGTGCGGCACAGATCGTCCCCGCTCATCCCGCCGTCGCGGTAGGTGAGCCGGGCACCGGGCGAGATCACGAAGGGCGGGTTCGACACGATCAGGTCGTACGTCTCGTCGTCCCGGACCGGCTCGAACAGCGAGCCCTCCCGCAGATCGGCCGCCGGGGCGCCGGAGAGCGCGAGGGTGAGCGCGGTGATGTGCAGCGCGCGGGGGTTGAGGTCGGTCGCGGTCACGCGCGTGGCGTGCTGTGCGGCGTGCAGGGCCTGGATCCCGGAGCCGGTGCCGAGGTCGAGCGCCGAGGCGACGGGCGTACGGACGGTGATACCGGCGAGGGTCGTGGAGGCCCCGCCCACCCCGAGGACGACACCTTCCTCCCGGCTGCCGATACCGCCCGCGCCGCCGACGGCGCACCCCAGGTCGGACACGATGAACCAGTCCTCGCCGCCCGACCCGCCGTACGGCCGGATGTCCACGGTCGCGGCGACCTCGTCGCCACCCACCCGGGTCAGCCAGCCGCTGTCCAGACAGTCCTCGACCGGCAGCACGTCCGCCACGCGCGCGTGCGGCACCGGCTGCTGCAGCAGAAAGAGCCGTACGAGCGTCTCCAGCGGCGTGTCCCCGCGGGTTGCCCGGAGCGCGGGCACGGTCTCGCTGCGCGCCAGCGCCGCGTACGCCGGGGCGCCGAGCAGTTCGAGCAGTCCGTCGGCGGTGAAGGAGGCGCCGAGCAGGGCGTCCCGCAGCCGAGCGGCGACATCGACACGGTCGGACGAGGGCAAGGGTGACAGGCTGGTCTGGCTCACGCTTCCCATTGTGTCCGCTCCCGCCGACCGGCACGTACTCCTGTGGACAGCCCACGCCGACCTCTGTGGACACGCGTGCGCCTGTGGACAGCCCATGCCGACGCCTGTGGACAGACGCGCGCCACAAGAGCGACGCGGCGCACGCCGAGGGCCCGGTACGCGCGCGTACCGGGCCCTCTTTCGGTTGGCCGAACGATCGCTCCCGGGCTCAGCCCTGGGTTGCCGACGGAGAAGCGGACGGGCTCTTGCAGCTCGCCTGCCGGGCCATCGCCTGGCCCACGTCCCCCTCCTCGAGCTTCTTCAGCGCGTCGTTCCCGCTCTGGCTCAGCTTGTCCAACTGGGTCGCGATGTCCTTGAGGCCATCCGCGAACTTCGCCTGGTCCTTGACGTCGAGCCCGTCGACCGGCTTCTTCAGATCGGCATACGAGGCGGCGATCTCGTTGAGCTCCTTGACCGCGTCTGCCTGCTTCTTCTTGCCGTCCTCGACGTCCGGGGCGCCCGCGTTGTCGACAGCGGCACCGATCGCCTTATAGGCGTCGGCCATGTCCTGGAAAGCCTGCGCGTCGGTCTTCTGGACGGTCTCCGGCGAACTGTTGTCCGAGGTCTCCTTCTGGATCGCGGCGTTGGCTGCCTCGATCTTCTGCGCCTGCGGCTTCACCGCGTCGCAGACCTGCTTGGCCCAGGAGTTCAGCTTGTCGTCGTTGTTGTCGCTGCTGCATCCCGACAGCGCCAGTACCAGTACCGCACCGCCGGACAGTGCGGCTGCGAGCTTCTTGTTCACCGGATTGGTCCCTTCCTTGGCTCTCGGCCCCGGAACATACACGCCAGGTGGGCAACATTCGCGAGCAAAATGTCTGTTTTATTGGTTATTGCAGCTATTTGCACCAAGAGAGAGAAGGGTCACGAGGAGGGCGTGAACACACAGGTCGGGCGGACGGCACGCCCATACGCGCCGTCCGCCCGACCGTCCAGGGAACTGAACCTGACCAGGTACAAGGCCAGGAAATTGGGTGGCAGCTACGAAACCACCGCGGGGTCAGCCGGCTTGGCCACCCTGTCCGCGTTGCCTTCGTCACCCACGGCGATCCCGCGCCGCTTGGAGATGTACACCGCGCCCACGATCACGAGGATCGCGAGGACGGCGATGAGTACCCGTACACCGACGCTCTTGTCGTCGCCGTACGAGAACTTGATGACCGCCGGCGCGATCAGCAGCGACACCAGATTCATCACCTTCAGCAGCGGGTTGATCGCCGGTCCCGCGGTGTCCTTGAAGGGGTCGCCGACCGTGTCGCCGATCACCGTCGCGGCGTGGGCCTCACTGCCCTTGCCGCCGTGGTGGCCGTCCTCGACGAGCTTCTTCGCGTTGTCCCACGCTCCACCGGAGTTGGCGAGGAACACCGCCATCAGCGTGCCGGTGCCGATCGCACCCGCGAGGAACGAGCCGAGCGCGCCGACCCCGAGCGTGAACCCGATCGCGATCGGGGTGAGGACGGCGAGCAGGCCGGGCGTGGCGAGTTCGCGCAGCGCGTCCTTGGTGCAGATGTCGACGACGCGCCCGTACTCGGGCTTCTCGGTGTAGTCCATGATCCCGGGGTGGTCGCGGAACTGCCGCCGCACCTCGTAGACCACGGCCCCGGCGGACCGCGAGACCGCGTTGATCGCCAGCCCCGAGAAGAGGAAGACGACCGCGGCGCCCGCGATGAGACCCACCAGGTTGTTGGGCTGCGAGATGTCCATCATCAGGTTCAGCGGCGCGCCCGCGCCGGAGACCTTCTCGCCCACTTCGCTCGCGGCCGTGGTGATCGCGTCACGGTACGAGCCGAAGAGCGCCGAGGCCGCGAGGACGGCCGTGGCGATGGCGATGCCCTTGGTGATGGCCTTGGTGGTGTTGCCGACGGCGTCCAGGTCGGTGAGCACCTGGGCGCCCGCGCCCGTGACGTCGCCGGACATCTCGGCGATGCCCTGCGCGTTGTCGGAGACCGGACCGAAGGTGTCCATGGCGACGATGACGCCGACCGTGGTGAGCAGACCGGTACCGGCCAGCGCCACCGCGAAGAGCGCCAGCATGATCGACGTACCGCCGAGCAGGAACGCCCCGTACACGCCGAGGCCGATCAACAAGGCAGTGTAGACGGCCGATTCGAGACCCACGGAGATACCGGCGAGGACGACGGTGGCCGCGCCGGTGAGCGAGGTCTTGCCGATGTCCCGCACGGGACGGCGGGTGGTCTCGGTGAAGTAGCCGGTCAGCTGCTGGATCAGCGCGGCCAGCACGATTCCGATCGCGACGGCGACGAGCGCGAGGATCCGCGGGTCGCCGTCCTTGGCCCTGATCGCCGCGTCCGTGACGCCGTCCAGATCGGCGTACTTCCCCGGGAGGTAGATGAAGACGGCCGCGGCCACCAACGCCAGCGAGATCACCGCGGAGATGAAGAAGCCACGGTTGATCGCGGACATGCCACTGCGGTCGGAGCGCCGGGGCGCCACCGCGAAGATGCCGACCATCGCGGTGAGTACGCCGATCGCGGGCACGATCAGCGGGAACGCGAGCCCGGAGTCGCCGAACGCCGCCTTGCCGAGGATCAGCGCGGCGACGAGCGTGACGGCGTAGGACTCGAAGAGGTCGGCCGCCATGCCCGCGCAGTCGCCGACGTTGTCGCCCACGTTGTCGGCGATGGTCGCGGCATTGCGCGGATCGTCCTCCGGAATGCCCTGCTCGACCTTGCCGACCAGGTCGGCGCCGACGTCGGCGGCCTTGGTGAAGATGCCGCCTCCGACACGCATGAACATGGCGATCAGCGCGGCACCGAGACCGAAGCCCTCCAGGACCTTCGGCGCGTCGGCGGCGTACACCAGCACCACACAGGAGGCGCCCAGCAGACCGAGCCCCACCGTGAACATGCCGACGACGCCGCCCGTGCGGAAAGCGATCTTCATGGCTTTGTGCGAGACGGCGGTGAGATCCTTTTCGGGCTCACCCTCCGCCGGGGTCGCTTCCCTTGCCGCGGCGGCCACGCGGACATTGCTCCGTACCGCGAGCCACATACCGATATAACCGGTGGTCGCCGAGAACGCCGCGCCGATCAAGAAGAAGATCGATCGGCCCGCACGCTGGTTCCAGTCGTCCGCGGGCAGCAGCATGAGCAGGAAGAACACCACGACGGCGAATACGCCGAGCGTGCGCATCTGCCGTCCCAGGTAGGCATTCGCGCCTTCCTGGATCGCCGTTGCGATCTTCTTCATGCTGTCGGTGCCCTCGCCCGCCGCGAGCACCTGGCGCACCAGGACCCCGGCGACCACGAGCGCCGCCAGCGCGACGGCCCCGATGACCATCACGATGAGACGGTTGTCGTCGGTCAGTACTGCGGCTGCGAAGGTTGTGGGTTGGTCAAACTGATGAGGGGTAGAAAGCCCCGCCATTCGTCCTCCTTGACGCCTGTGCTGAGCTCAAGATGTGGACGGATTGTAGGTACCCGAACCTGATCAAAACAGTGCGCGGTAAACGGAATTAGCCTTCACATGCTCTTCAGCAAATGATCGACGGCTGTCCACGGAACCCGAAAGAGGTAATGCCCCAAAAGCGTTGACGCTTGATCCAATAATCGCGTGATTGATCGTGAATCAATTCACGAAATGGCGGGGGCGCGGCCAGAGCACACGAAAAGGGCCCTGCTGAGCAGGGCCCTTCGGGTCTGTTACGAGGGTGAGGTCGGAGATGGGCTCGGGGGTGAGATCAGGGATGAGCTCGCGGTGCGGTCAGGGAACGAGCGTGGCCGGCGGCGTGGTCGGCCAGCTCATCTTGATCAGTCCGCCGTTCTCCCCGGCGGTGACTTCCACGTCGTCGACGAGGCCGCTGATGACCGCGAGGCCCATCTCGTCCTCCTCGGTCTCCGCGTCCGAGTCACCGGGGGAGGCGCCGGGCACCGTCCCCCCGAGAGCCGTATGGGGCGCCTCGTCGCCGACCTCGATGGAGAACTGCTTCTCCTCCTCGATCAGCATCACCCGCACCGGCGCCGAGATACCGCTGCTCTGGTGGAGTCCGACGGCACGGCTGCAGGCCTCGCCGACGGCGAGTCTGACCTCGTCGAGTACGGCCTCGTCCACTCCGGCCCTGCGCGCCACCGCTGCCGCCACCAGTCGGGCGGTCCTGACGTGCTCGGGCAGCGCGCTGAAGCGGAGTTCAACGGTGGCCATGCATCCCCCTCAGAACTACGGGCGTGCTGTCAGGGGGACGGGCCGTGGGCCCAGTCCCCCCACTTCTGCGGGCCCGGGCCCACGGCCCGGGAAGACCGGTGTCAGTCGGTGGCGTTGACCGCCTCCTCCACCGAGGTGTGAATCGGGAACACCTTGGTGAGACCGGTAATACGGAAGATCTTCAGAATGCGCTCCTGGTTGCAGACCAGTCGCAGGGAGCCCTCATGGGCCCGTACGCGCTTCAGGCCGCCCACCAACACGCCGAGACCGGTGGAGTCGAGGAAGTCGACGCCCTCCATGTCGACGACAAGGTGGAAACTGCCGTCGTTCACCAGCTCGACCAGCTGCTCACGCAGCTTGGGCGCGGTATATACATCGATTTCGCCGCCGACCTCGACGACCGTACGGTCGCCGTTAGGGCCGGGCACATTGCGAGTCGACAGGGACAGGTCCACGGATCCTCCAGCACCTTGCTATCGAGCGGTCGCCCCATGGGACACCTCGGCAGAGCCCCCGGGACGGTTCGCCAGCCGCGATGGCATTCAATCACTTACCGGCAGGCGTGCACGACGCCTTAGGCCCATTGTCCGTCACGCCAGTGACACACTCGATGCCGATGGCCAAGAATCACCGATCCGATCGATCCCCGACGGACACCGCTTCCCGCCCCTCGCCAGGCACGGTCCTGGACCGGCTCGCCTCGGGACCGAGCCGGGCTTCGCGCATCACTCATACGGAGCACTTGCCCCCGCGCGAGGGCCGCCATGCCGTCTGGCCCGACCGGATCCGCTCGGAGGTCATCGCGGCGGTGCAGGCCGCGGGCATCGAACACCCCTGGGCCCACCAGGCACGCGCCGCCGAGCACGCCCTGGACGGCGAGTCGGTGATCGTCGCTACGGGCACCGCCTCCGGCAAGTCCCTGGCGTATCTCGCCCCGGTCCTGACGGCCCTCCTGGACGGCTCCGAGGCCCCGAACGGCCGCGGCGCCACCGCGCTGTACCTGGCCCCGACGAAGGCCCTCGCGGCCGACCAGTGCCGCTCCGTGAAGGAACTTTCACAAACTTTGGGCAATGCCGTACGCCCAGCCGTGTACGACGGGGACACTCCCTTCGAAGAACGCGAATGGGTGCGTCAGTACGCCAACTACGTCCTGACCAACCCCGACATGCTGCACCGCGGGATATTGCCCTCCCACCCCCGCTGGTCCTCCTTCCTGCGCGCCCTGCGCTACGTCGTCATCGACGAGTGCCACACCTACCGCGGCGTCTTCGGCTCCCACGTCGCCCAGGTGCTGCGCCGCCTACGCCGTCTGTGCGCCCGCTACGGCGCCTCACCCGTCTTCCTGCTGGCCTCCGCGACCGCCGCCGAGCCGTCGGTCGCGGCGCGCCGGCTGACCGGCCTCCCGGTCGTCGAGGTCGCGGACGACGCCTCCCCTCGCGGGGAACTGGTGTTCGCCCTCTGGGAGCCCCCGCTCACCGAGCTGCACGGCGAGAAGGGCGCACCCGTTCGGCGTACCGCCACCGCCGAGACGGCTGATCTTCTGACGGACCTCACCGTCCAGGGCATGCGCTCGATCGCCTTCGTACGGTCCCGCCGGGGCGCCGAGCTGATCTCGGTGATCGCCCAGGAGCGGCTGGCCGAGGTCGACCGCTCGCTGGCCCGGCGCGTGGCCGCCTACCGCGGCGGCTACCTCCCCGAGGAACGCCGCGCCCTCGAGCGCGCCCTGCACTCCGGCGAACTCCTCGGCCTCGCCGCCACCACCGCCCTGGAGCTCGGCGTCGACGTCTCCGGGCTGGACGCCGTCGTCATCGCCGGTTACCCGGGCACCCGCGCGTCCCTGTGGCAGCAGGCGGGCCGCGCGGGCCGCTCCGGGCAGGGCGCGCTGGCGATCCTCGTCGCCCGCGACGACCCGCTGGACACCTTCCTCGTCCATCACCCCGAGGCCCTGTTCGACCGGCCGGTGGAGTCCACCGTCCTCGACCCCGACAACCCGTACGTCCTCGCCCCGCACCTGTGCGCCGCCGCCTCCGAAATCCCGCTCACGGACGACGACCTTGAGCTCTTCGGTCCCGCCACCGCCGACCTGCTGCCGCAGCTGGAGGCCGCGAAGCTGCTGCGCCGCAGGACGAAGGCCTGGCACTGGACGCGCCGGGAGCGGGCCGCCGACCTGACCGACATCCGCGGCGAGGGCGGCAGCCCAGTGCAGGTCGTCGAGGCCGGGACCGGGCGGCTGCTCGGCACGGTCGACGCCGGCGCCGCGCACACGACGGTCCACGAGGGCGCGGTCCACCTGCACCAGGGCCGTACGTACCTGGTGCGCACGCTGGATCTGGAGGACTCCGTCGCACTCGTCGAGGAGGCCAACCCGCCGTATTCGACGGTCGCCCGCGACACGACGTCCATCTCCGTCCTGGAGACCGATGTCGAAGTTCCCTGGGGCGAGGGCCGGTTGTGCTACGGATCCGTCGAAGTCACCAACCAAGTCGTCTCCTTCCTGCGTCGACGTGTCATCACCGGTGAAGTACTGGGCGAGACGAAACTCGACCTCCCTCCTCGTACGCTCCGCACCCGCGCCGTCTGGTGGACGGTCACCGAGGACCAGCTCGACGCGGCCCGGATCAACCCGGAGATCCTCGGCGGCGCCCTGCACGCCGCAGAGCACGCGTCGATCGGCATGCTGCCGCTCTTCGCCACGTGCGACCGCTGGGACATCGGCGGCGTGTCCATCCCGCTGCATCCCGACACCCTGCTGCCCACGGTCTTCGTGTACGACGGCCACCCCGGCGGCGCGGGCTTCGCGGAGCGTGCCTTCCACACCGCCCGCGCCTGGCTCACCGCCACCCGCCAGGCCATCGCCTCCTGCGAGTGCGATGCCGGCTGCCCGTCCTGCATCCAGTCCCCCAAGTGCGGCAACGGGAACGATCCCTTGCACAAGCGGGGGGCCGTACGGCTGCTCACGGAGTTGCTGCGGGCGGCACCGGAGGACTGAGCGCCTGTGGCGGCTCCGGGTCCGCCCGGGATGGGCCGCCAGGCGGGCCAGGGTCGACCGGCCCCGCAGGTCCAACCGGGCCGGGCTCAATCGGTCCTGCGGTGCCTGCCGAGCCGGGCTCAACCGGTAACCGGTCTCGTGGGGCCCGCCGGGTCGGGTTCGACCAGGCCTGCGGTGTCCGCCGGGCCGGGTTCGACCGGTCCTGCGGGGCCCGCCCGCGACCTGACCTCCGCGGCGAACGGTCCCCTGCCGGACGCCGCCGTCACGTCCGAGATCTCGCCCTCGACCACGCACCGGACGAGCCGTGCGCGCTGGGCCCGTGCCACTCGATCCGCGTTGGCGCAGGCCGTGGTCGCGCCGTCCATCCAGTGGTCCGCCGCGGCGAGTGCCGCCAAGTCGGCCGCCCCCGCCGCGCGGTGGCGGACCACGACGACCTGCCCCATGGCCAGGACCGCCCCGAACACGACACACAGCACGGCGATCGCCCCGACGGTCCAGACGGTCGCCGATCCTCTGTCAGAGGCAAGGGTCCGTGGGCTCCAGGGGGTACGCACGCCTCTGGGGGTGCGTGTGTGCGGGAGGGCCTGCGTGTCGCGGAGGGGCGGTATACCCCGGGAAGTCCGCGTGTCCCCGGAAGTACGCGCGTGCCGGAGGGGCCGCGTGGCCCAACCACCTCCCGTCATTTGCCCACCACCCCCACCGTCTCCTCCGCCAGAGCCACGGCTTCGTCGCTCAGCTCCACGGACAGCGCGTCGGGACCCGGCGCACTCGCGTTGACCGTCACCCGGACCAGATCGTCCTCCCGGCTCACGGTGACCCGCGCGCCGCGCGGTGCCGCCCGGCGGGTCGTCGCCAGGACCGTGCCGGGCGGGTCCTGGCGCGCCGCCGCGCGGGCACCCGCCCTCGCCGCGTCCACGCACTGGATCTGCGCGGACGCGGCGAGCAGTGCCCACACCAATGCCATTCCGACGAGCACCAGCGAGGGCAGCACCACGGCGGCCTCGGCGGTCACGAATCCACGGTCCCGGCGCCGGGCGGGACCCTGCGCCGCCTGTTCACGCCCGGACGAAGCGGCCGGACCACTCACCACCCGTTCCCACCCGGACGAAGCGGCCGGACCCCGCAGCACCCGATCACATCCGGAAGCAGCGGCCGGACCCCGCGGCACCCGATCACATCCGCACATTGAGCGCCCGCCCCACGATGCCCTGCAGCTCCTCGCTGACCTGCCCGCTCGTCACCACCTTGTACAGCACGGCCGCGAAGGCCACCGCCGCGATGATCCCCACCGCGTACTCGGAGGTGACCATGCCCGCGTCCCTCCGCGCCGCCAGACCGAGCAGCCACGTCCGCGCCCGAGCACGTCCTCGTACGAGTCCTCGTACCGTCTTGCGCATTTCAACCCCCGTAAGGTTCAAGCCTGTTGATCAGGTGTCGTTCACCGCATTCCGTCGCCGTCGCCCGTCATCCACCACCTCCTCGCAACAAGCCGTCGGCCAGCCCGATCACCACGGGCAGTACGCCGATCGCGATGAAGGCGGGCAGAAAGCACAGCCCCACGGGCGCGGTGACCATGACGGCCGCCCGGCGTGCCCGTGCCGTCGCGGTGCGCCCCCACTCGGCGCGGGCCTCTGTGGCAAGTCGCCCGACCGGCACGGCCGCCGGTACGCCCGACTCGCCCGCCCGCTCCAGCAGCCGCGCCAACGCCCTGGCACCCGGTATCGACGCCAACCTCCGCCAGGCCTCGGCCGGTTCACCGCCGAGCCGCACCTCGGCCGCGCCCCGCGCGAGTCGTTCTCCGACGGGCCCACCCAGGGCCTCACCCACGGCCTGGGCCGCCACCACGGGACCCGCCCCTGCCGCGATGCAGGCCGCCACCAGGTCCGCCGCGAGCGGGAGTTGCCGGGCGGCGCGCCCCGCGTCGTACTCCTCCACCGGCGCAACGCGCCGCTGCCGGCGCCACCGCCAGACTCCGAACCCGGCCGCCAGTCCCACCAGAACCCCGGCAGGACCGCCGACCAGCACCCAGCCTGCGCACACCGCACTCGCCACCGGCAGCCATCGCCGCACCGTGATTCGGGCCTCGAAGCGCCGCCGTTCGGTAACCGCCTTCTCCAAGGCCAGCAATTCGGCCAGCCTCCTGCGCGCTGTCCGCTCGCGCCGCGCCGCCCCGAGCGACTGGAGCAGCCAGCCGAGCGCCAGCGCACCGCACACCACCGCCCCCAGCCTGTGGACAACTTCCGCGCTCATGCCGTCTCCGCTCCTCTCACGATCCCCAGCGCCCACCACAGCCCCACGCCCTCCAGCACTCCGCCGACCAGCAGACAGCCGAGGCCGGCGCCGGTGTGGAGCAGCACCTGCAGCGGATCGGCGCCCAGCGCGGTGCCGAGCAGGAGTCCCAGGGCCGGCAGCCCCGCGAGCATCACCGCCGTCGACCGCGATCCCGCCAACTGGGCGCGGAGATCGGCTCGTTGGTCCCGCTCAGCACGGAGCGCCCCCTCCAGGCGGTCGAGACCTGCCGCCAGGCCCGCGCCCCGGTCCACCGCCACGCGCCAGCACGCGGCGAGACCCACCAGCCCGTCGGCCCCCGGCTGCCGTGCCGCGTCGGTGAGCGCGCCCGGCACATCCCCGCCGAACCTCGCCGCCGCCAGCACCACCGCCTGCGCCTCGCCCAACCCACCCGAGTCACGCGCGGCCCTGAGCAGCGCCTCACCCGGCTGCCGCCCCGCCCGCACCTCCCCGGCGAGGGCTCCGCACAGGGCGATCACCGCATCGCCCCGGCGCTCTCGCTCGCGCCGCGCCTCCCCGGCCCGCCGTACCCGCCGGAGCAGCGGCACTCCCGCTGCCCCGAGAAGCAGCGGCAGCACCGACGCGCCCAGCAGCGCGATCACCGACCCGGCGACGACCAGCCACCCTTCGGCCCGCAGTCGCCCGCGCACCCGCCGCCATCCGACAAGCGCCCTCGCCCACGACGGCGGACCGGTCGCCACCACCCCGCCGCCCGCGCACAGCAACCGCGCCCTGCGGGCCCCCGAGTCCCAGCCGCCCATCAAGCAGGCCACCGCCCCGGCACACGCCATGGCCGCCCCCACCGACATCTCACCGACCTCCACCACAACAGCCCCTCTCCTCACTCCCGTCACCGACCTTCGCCACGACAGACACTCGCCTCACTCCCGTCACCGAGTTCCGTCACCACAGCCCGCTCCCCTCGCTCCCGTCGCGAAGCAGCCCCCGCAGCCGCTCCCACCCCCGCTCGTACGCGAAGGCCTCCGCGCCCCACCGCAGCGCCGGCACCGTCACCACCAGCCCCGACGGGTCGCGCTCCAGCACATGGACCTCGGCGATCCGCCGCTGCCCGGCCCGGTCGCGTACGAGATGCAGGACCACGGACAACGCCGCCGCCAACTGGCTGTGCAGGGCGGCCCGGTCGAGCCCTGCGGCGGTGCCCAGTGCCTCCAGGCGGGCCGGGACCTGTGCCGCCGCGTTCGCGTGCACCGTGCCGCAGCCGCCCTCGTGGCCGGTGTTCAGCGCGGCCAGCAGGGAGACGACCTCCGGCCCGCGCACCTCGCCGACGACCAGCCGGTCCGGTCTCATGCGCAGGGCCTGGCGGACCAGGTCCTGGAGGGCAACCAGCCCGACACCCTCCTGGTTCGCGGGCCGTCCCTCCAGGCGCACCACATGGGGATGGTCGGGCCGCAGCTCCGCCGAGTCCTCGGCGAGCACGATCCGCTCCCCGGGGCCGACCAGCCCCAGCAGCGCGCTCAGCAGAGTCGTCTTGCCGAACCTGAGACAGGGACACCACTAAGGCGTCATGCTGGCTGGCATGAGCCCAACTCTTCGCTCCTCAATCGACGTTGCCGCTGGCGGGCGCACCCGCGCGGTCATCTACTGCCGTATCAGCCAGGACCGCACGGGCGCCGGCCTCGGCGTCGACCGGCAGCGCGAGGACTGCGAGGCCCTCGCGGAACGTAACGGCTGGGACGTCGTCGAGGTGTACGTCGACAACGATGTGAGCGCGTACAGCGGGAAGAAGCGCAAGGGATACGTGCGGATGCTCGACGACCTCGAGCAGGGCACCGCCACCGTCGTCATCGTCTGGCACACCGACCGGCTGCACCGCTCGACCACCGAGCTGGAGAAGTACATCGACCTGTGCGAGAAGCGCGGCGTGTCCACGCACACCGTCCAGGCCGGGAAGCTCGACCTCGCCACACCGTCCGGGCGGATGACCGCGCGAATCCTCGGCGCCGTCGCCAAGCAGGAATCCGAACACAAGGGTGAGCGCGTCGCCCGTGCCCGCCAGCAGAAGGCGATGGCCGGCGAATGGGCGGGCGGCATGCGGCCGTTCGGGTGGGGCGTGCCCACCGGCGAGACGGTCAAGCGCGTCGCCCGGAAGACGGGCGAGGAATCCGAGGTGCCCGTCCTCGACATGACCAAGCCCGTCCCCGAGGAGGCAGCCGCCGTCCTGCACTGGACGGACACGCTCCTGTCCGGCGGCTCGGTCCGCTCGTGCGTGAAGTGGTGCGCAGACAAGGGCTTCACGACCCCGCGCGGGTACGCGATCACCCATCAGGATCTGCGGGACATGCTGGTGCGCCCGAGGAACGCCGGGATCGCCGTCTATCGCGGCGAGGAGGTCGGCCGCGGGAAGTGGGAGCCGATCGTCCCGGAGGAGAAGTTCAGGGCCGTCGTGGCGATCCTGAAGGATCCGTCACGCAAGACGAACGTGGGCGCCCAGCCGAAGTGGGTGGGCTCACTGCTGTACCTGTGCGGCCGAGAAGGCTGCGGCGGCGGGATGACGGTCACCCAGTCTGGCGGCCGCCAGTACCCCAGCTACAAGTGCCCGACCGGGCACGGCGGCGGACGGCGGGCGGAGAAGGTCGACCAGTACGTCGAGGACGTCATCGTCGAGCGGCTGTCACGGGACGACGCGCAAGACCTGCTGCTGCCCGGCCCGGACGACGTGGACGTCGCCGGCCTGCAGGCAGAGAGCGAGCAGATCCGCCGCCGCATGACCGACCTCGCGGGCCTGTTCGGCGCAGGGCAGTTGGAGCTGGCCCCGTTTACGGAGGGCATGGAGGCGGCGCGCGCTCAGCTGGACGGTGTCACCAAGCAGTTGGCCCGTGCGGCGACGGTGGACCCGCTCGTCGACCTGGTGGGGGCGCCGGACGTGCGGAAAGCGTGGAAGGCGCTGGAGCTGGAGCGGAAGCGCGGCGTGCTGCGCGCCCTCGTCACCGTCACGCTCACGACGCCACGGCAAGGGCGCATGCCCGACGGCGGGTACTTCGACTACGACGCCGTGCAGTTCGAGTGGAAGCGGGGCTAGGGGATCTAGGCCGATTCGTCGACGACCCTCAAATGGCGCAAGTGCTTGAGGGGAATGATGATCCCGCGCTTCCCGTGATCGACGCCCTGCTGGTATGCGGCCATGATCCTGTCCTGTGCATCGTCCTCGATCGCTGACAGGCTCTCAAAGAGATCCGCCTGCCCCAGCTTTAGCTCAAGCTGCTTGGCCGTGAGCTCCATACGCCAGGCCGCGGCCTCCAGGCGGTCGGCCTCAACCGCCGCGCATGCGATCTCGAGGCGCTGACGAGCTTCCCGTGCTTCCTGCTCAAGCATGCGTTGGGCTAGGAGGCGCTCCAGCTCCAGCTTCTCAGCCCGAAGGGCTGTGATGTGGGCCTGACGCTGCGTATGGAGGATGTCCAACTGGATTTTCTCCTGCTGGAGTTCCCGGATCTGCGCTCTCCGTTTTTCGATCTCTCGGCCCCTGCGCCACAGCGTGATTCTAAGGAAGGGGACAGGCGCCCACAGGCCTCCCGTGATTCCGATCCAGGCGCCTGTGGCAGGCCAGACCGGCATCCAGGTCGTATCCCAGACGAGGGCGCATATCGCCGCCCCGACGGCCACGGCGGCGCATACGCGTCGCGCTATGTAGACCGCTCCAAGCAGTTTGTTGTTGCAGGCCCGGCAGTCATCCCGGCAACCTGACCCGTCCTCGTGTCTCACGCGCTCCTCCTCGAAGCGTGTTGCTCGTCTGGCTCGGCCAACGCTTTCGCCATGGCCACGAACGCTTCGATCTTGTCGGGCGCAGTGATCCCGAGGGATCGGGCCACCTCCCTGGGATCGATCTCCTGCGGAGGGCGCAATTCCTCATAGGAAAGCGCACGTTCGGAGAGCACGCCGGCCTCGACCAGCATGCGTCCAACTTCCAGGTTCAAAGCGTCGGCCAGAGACTCGAAGAACTTGGGGTCAGGGATTGTCTGGCCAGCCAGCATTCTGCTGACGCTGGCGTGGGACATCCCTGCCTTCTCGGCGAGGGCCTTCTTGCCTCCGCCACGGGGGCTGTCAATGTCGTAGCCCGCGGCCCTGGCCGCGTCTGAGACGTATTCCCCGAACTTCTGGACCCGCGTGGGGGCGGGGTCTCCTTCGGTCGTCATACGTACACGCTAGCAAGCAAGTACGTGCGCCGCTAGAAGCACCTGAGGACGCTACACCGTGTCACAGGACTGCTACAGGGCCAGACTGAGGCTTAGCTTCCTTGCAAGAACGCTAAACGCGGGTCTAACGTACTTCCTAGCACGGACGTACATCGTCCGTTCGAGCAAGGAGTCATCCATGTCCCACTACCGCCTTCGCGTCGAGCGGCTGCGCTCAGCAGCGGCAGCGAAGGGCGATCTCACGAGCTACGCGATCTGGAAGCGCACCGGAGTTGCCCAGTCCACGCTGTCGCGGCTTCGCCGTGGCATCGCGAAGCCCGCGGCCGAGACCTTGCTCGTCCTCTCGCAGACCTACGGGCTGAGCGTCGACGAGCTCATTGACCGAGAAAACGGCGACGGCGTCGGTGCTGGAACACCGACGCCGCTTGCCGAGCGCACTACCGAATCCACTGGCAAGTAGAAGAGAGCACGCCATGCACAGCGTAATCCCCGAGGCGCCGATGACGTCGCCTGCCCCGACCGCCCAGCGCCACGCGCTCACGCCCGACCAGGTCTGTGACCTCCCGATGGACGAGCTGCTCGCACGGGTGAACGGCAGCCTCAACACCATCGACACCGAGAAGGCTCTGTACGCCGGCCTCGACACGACCCGATTCCTCGGCTACGTCGTCGACCGCCCTTCCGGGATCACCGTGTTCACCCCGGACAACGCAACCGAGGCCGCGCGCGACGTCGCCATCCGTTACCTCGTCACCCAGCACCTCGGCCTGCCGACGCACCTCTTCCCCGACATCTTCGAGGTCACCGTCTTCACGGGCTCGAACCTCGACGAGGTCCCGGCGTGACCGCCCAGACGAACACCACGGCGACCGGGGTGTCCACCACCGTGGACACCCTCGGCCGCCCGGCCGACTACTGGGAGCGCGTCCGCCGCATCGTCGACCAGGCCCCGCCCCTCACCGACGACCAGCGCGCACGCATCCGTGCCGCCTTCCACCAGCCCGCAGCGCGGGAGGCGGCGTGAAGGACGCCCAGCGGCCCGAGTGCCGCCACTGGATCGGCGCCGAGCAGCGCCACTGCCGCGAGGGCGACGGCGTCCGCCTGTACATCCCCGGCCACCGTTGCCCCGCGCACACGCCCAGCGCCCTGCAGGGCAAGCCCGAACCCCCGACCGGCCCCGGCTGGCCCATCTTCCGCACGCAGGAGGCGAAGTGAGCGACCACAAGCAGCAGCTGGAAGCGGCGATGCTGGCCTTCAACGAGGCCGAGCGTCGGGAGTTCATGCTCCCCACCGCGACCCGCTGGCTCGGCCTCGACGGCCCGACGTACCTCCTCGGTGACGTCCGCGTGAGGACCTTCTTCGAGGACATTCACGGGCGGCACTGGGTCGACGCCTACCTCGCCGTCGAATCCCTCACCGGCATCGGCCGCCCGGACTCCGGCCACATGGAGATGTACCGGCAGCTGGCCATCGACATGGACGAGGCCCGCGACCTGTGGGTGTTCGCCGACACCCGCGGCAGGTGGAACGCCGTCATGGCACCCGTCGACCAGCTCGCCCGCAGGTGGGGCTACCCGCCGCCCGTGCGGCTGCCCGACGGGAACTGGGCGCGCGGCTGGCTCGACCTGCCCGACCGCACCGACGAGCAGGAACTCGCCTGGATCGCCCACGGCGGCAACCCGCTTCAGACCTACCGGGGCGGAGGCCTGCTGTGACCGAGCGCCGCCCCGGCCAGTGGCCGATCGAACCCAGCGGGGTCGCTCACGCCGACACCACCGACGACACGGCCACCCACGACGCGCTGTACGTGCAGCGCGCCGCAGAGAAGGCCCTGCACGAGATGGTCCTCGACTCCATCCGGCACGACCTGGAGCAGCAGCCCACCGGGCCGTCCGCCCAGGCCAAGGCCCGCATCTGGTGCGCCCACGTCCTCGCGATCGCCGACGAGGTCGCCGAGGTCAAGCGCCGAGCGGCCTGACCCGCGGGCGGGCGCCGCCACCCCCAACAGCGCCCGCCCGCCACACGAACCAACTGGCCCAGCTCGAAGAAGAGAGCACGTTCGTGACTGTCGGCATTCGAATCCCCGCCGAGCTCCCGGCCGCCGCCGAGACCTACGCCGCCGCCGGTATCAAGGTCTTCCGCGTCCGCCGGAACAAGACGCCTTACGCCAACTGTGCGCGCTGCGACAAGAACAGCAGCCTGTACGTCAAGCACCGCCCCGAGGACTGCCAGTGCGGTGTGCCCACCTGCCACGGCTTCCACGCCGCGACCACCGACCAGGCACTTATCCACAAGTGGTGGACAGAGGAGCCCGACGCCAACATCGGCGCGCCCTGCAAGCCGAACGGCTGGGCCGTCATCGACGTCGACCCCCGCAACGGCGGCTACAAGTCGCTGTGCAGGCTCGAGGAACGCGTCGGCGTACTGCCCGGCACCACCATGCAGATCACCGGAGGCGACGGCCTCCACATGCTGTACCAGTCCCCCGGCTTCGACCTGCCCGGCGAGCCGTTCGAGGGCATCGACTTCAAGCACAACGGCTACATCCTGCTCGCCCCGTCCGTGCACTCCTCCGGCTGCCGCTACCTGTGGCCCGGCACCCGGAACATCTTCTACAAGCCCGAGATCGCCTGGCCAGCAGCACTCCTGCCCCGTAAGGAACGCCCGGCCGCACCGGCGCCACGCCCAACAGCTCGGCCCGGCGACCTGCGCCACCCGTTCTGGAAGCGGACGGCCAGCCGCCCCGGCGGCGGAAAGATGTGGACCGTCGACCAACTCGTCCAGCACGTCCTGGACTCCGTGGCCGGGGACCGGAAGCACGGACGCAACAACTACTTCTACTTCGCAGCCTGCCGCGCGCACGAGCTCGCCGAGCAGGGGCTCATCGACCTCGGCGAGGCCGAGTCCGCCCTGCTTCACGCCGCGTCAGTCGTCGGACTCACCGACTCCGAGGCCCGCGCCTCCTTCGACAGCGCCGCCAGCCGGCCGAGCGACAAGGGGTACGCGGCGTGAGTACCGCCTTCGACGAGGACTTCGAGCGGCTCTTCGGAGAGGAGCCGCCCGAGGAACCGCCAGACCAGGAAGGACCGAACGGCAACCCCGTTCAGGACCGGCTCGCCGCCCTGCGCGCGGCCCGTGTCGACACCGACGGGCTCGACGATCTGCCCGACCCGGTGCCGCTCATCGAGGGCATCCTCTTTCGGGACTCCCTCGCCTGGATCTACGGCAAGCCCGGCTCGGGCAAGTCGTTCGTCGGCATCGACTGGGCGGGCTGCGTGGCGAACGGCCTGCCCTGGGCGGGCGTCCACGAAGTCAGCAAGGGCACCGTCCTGTACCTCGTCGCCGAAGGTACGTCGGGAATCCGCCGCCGCGTCCGGGCGTGGGAGCGGCACACCAGCATCCGCATGGGCGACGTGACGTTCCTGCCGATCGCCGTGCAGCTGCTGCACGGCACGGACCTGCGGGCACTGGAACTGCTCGTACAGGAGATGCGGCCGGCGTTCATCGTCATTGACACGCAGGCTCGTTGCACCGTCGGCGCCAACGAGAACGACAACGGCGAGATGGGCCAGGTCGTCGCCGCCGCGGACGAGCTGCGCAAAGCATCCGGCGCCTGCGTCCTGTTGATCCACCACTCGGGACGCAATGGCGAGAACATGCGCGGCGCCTCGGCCTTCGACGGCGCGGCCACCTCCATCATCAAGGTCACCAAGAACGAGGAGTACGTCGAAGTCCAGTGCGACAAGCAGAAGGACGTCGAGGACTTCGACACCGTCTTCCTCAAGATGCAGCCCGTCCTTGAGTCCTGCGTGCTCATCAACCGGACCGCGAGCCCGGCCGAGGAGAACCAGCTGTCGAAGACCGAGCAGCGGATCCTCGACGTGATGCACGAGGTGTTCCCGACCGAGTCGGTGTCTCGTGCCCGCCTGGTCGACGTCGCCGAGATGGCGTCCAGCACCGTCTACCGGGCGGTCGCCAAGCTCGAACGGCTGGGCTACCTGGTCAAGACGGGCAGTGAGACCCGGCCTAGCTGGCGCCTGTCCTCCGCTACCGCCAGTGCACAGGACGGTGACGCAGCGTGAGAAAACTTCCCATTTTCGCCGTGGGAATTTCCCCCGCCCGGGAGCCCCAACTTCCCACCCTCACCAACTAATTCCCAGCTACCTCACAGCCACTGACCTGCGAACTTCCCAACTTCCCATCTTCTTCCCAGCGGCCCGCCCAAATTCCCACCCACCCCCCCTCTCTTAGGGGGGTGGGAAGTGGGAAAAGTGGGAGCCGCGGGACCGGTGGGACTGCCCGAGAAGGAGAGACATGATCCCCGCCCACGGCTACGAAGCCAGCTACCGCCACGAGAACAACGGACGCGCCCACTTCAGCGCCAAGCCCGTGATCGCCTGGGGCGATGACGGCGCCGCCATGGTCGCCGACATGGAGACAGGCCGTCTCCGTGACGCCGACACCTGGAGCAACTTCGCCGGCCTCCGCAAGGCCGACACCCCGCTCGTCGGCGTCATCCCGGGCGATGGGTGGCGTGCCGAGATCCGGACCGACGCCGGGGACACCGACTTCCGCCCCATCCTCGCGTGGACCCTCGACGCCGAGGGCACGTGCACTCCCCTCGTCGCCGACTCCGACGGATACGCCGAGGACGCCACCCGCGGCGAGAACTTCACCCGCATCTGCCACTCGGACGATGCGCCGTGAACGTCGACGACATAGTCGCGGCCAAGATCGCCGCCGCCCGCGCCCGAGCCGAAGCGGCCAAGCGCCGACGTGCAGCCCTCGCCCACCGGCACGCACAGAAGCTCCGCAACCTGCGTGCGCAGGAGAGCAATGCAGGTATGGGCCAGCTGCCCACAGCCGACCCCAGCCGTGGGGATACGCCCACGGCTGATGACCCCGACGACGTGGTGATCGAGGTGACCGAGGCCGAGTTCCATGCCGCGGTCCGTACCTCCCTCGCCCGGCTCGGCCTCACCTACGCCGAGCTCGAAGACCAGGCCCGCCGACGCGACTTCATCAGCGCCCAGGCCCAAGTCCTGTGGACGTCGGTAGGCGGCGCCGTCAACCCCCAACTCCTGGAGGAGACCCGATGACCACGAACAAGACCCTCGCGCAGCTCGCCGAAGAGATGGGCGGCACGCAGCCGGACGCCGTCCTGATCACAGAGGACAGCCGCATGGTCGACCTCAACCTGCCCGCCGACCCCGAGCACTTCGCGGAGTACGCCGCCGCCATCCTCCGCTGCGACCTCGTCGAGCACGTCAAGATCGCGCCCGGCCTGCACCTCTGGGTGGACGAAGAGGGCCTCGGCGAGCGGCCGCCCAACGAGTTCATCACCTGGTTCACCCAGAACCACCCGCACAGCAGCGCGCTTACCGTCCACGGGCCGGTACTCGTCACCGGCCATCACGGAGACCGGGTGGCACCACTGGACGGAGTCGACTACCTCCAGCTCGCCCTGGCATACGGGCCGCTTTCGACCGCCTGAACCGCACGCACACCGGCCGGGCCCGCGGATATCGGGCCCGGCCTCCCACCCAGCATCCCAGAAAGGTCCGTTCGCCCGAACGAACCTTTTCCTCACCACCCAAGGAGCCCTCCGTGTCCGGAGAGACCACCATCACGATCGTCGGCAACCTGGTCGACGACCCCGAACTGCGCTTCACCCCGGCCGGCGCCGCCGTCGCCAAGTTCCGCATCGCCTCCACCCCGCGCGTCTACAACAAGACCACGAGCGCCTGGGAGGACGGCGAGAGCCTGTTCCTGACCTGCTCGGTGTGGCGTCAGGCCGCCGAGAACGTCGCCGAGTCCCTCGCCCGCGGCGTCCGCGTCATCGTCCAGGGCCGGCTGAAGCAGCGCTCCTACGAGGACCGCGAGCAGATCAAGCGGACGGTCTACGAGATCGATGTCGACGAGGTCGGCCCGACCCTCGCTCGCGCCACCGCCAAGGTCGAGAAGAACCCGAGCGGCGGGGGCCGTACCGGCGAACGGACCCCGGGCGACGACCCGTGGGCCGGGGCCAAGCCCGCCAACGGTCAGGCGCAGGGCGGCGGGTGGTCAACCACCCCGCCCGCCCAGCAGCAGCCCGCCGCGCAGGCCGCGGGCTACTCCGACGAGCCCCCCTTCTAGGCACGGGAGTACGACCATGAGTGACCACGACATCCAGCTGCTCGCCCTAGGCGTCACCCTCGGCATCTACTTCATGATCGCCGTGCAGATCATCGGCGGCATCCTCGACGACCGCCGCGACCGCGAGGTGGCCCGAACCGCCGAGGCCAAGCTCAAGGCCGCACAGCAGAAGGCCAGCACGTGAACGCCCAGGAGTGGGCCGCCCGGATCCAGGACGTGATCCGGGCGGCCGTGGCCGACGGCTACGACGTGTGGATCGACGACGACTTCGACGGCCAGCGCATCGAGGTCACCATCGCCGCGGCCGACGACGACACCGACAACGCCCTCATCGTGGAGTGGAACGCATGAACCAGTGCGGACTGTGCGAGCGCGACCTCGAGGCGGGCTACCTCTGCCCCGGGGATACGCTCGCCCTCGCTCAGCGCCTCGACCGCATGCCGCGCCTCTACGGGGCCCTCGCCGCTTTCCTCCACCCCGGCGGGCGTCGGCCGGAGCTGGGCCGCACCGCACCCGCAGAGCCGCCGCTCCCGCTCTCCGAGCCCGTCGTCAGCCTCCGCGGCCCCGGCGGCATGGTCAGCGTCCTGGAGGACTGGCGCTCAGCCATGCAGGCGGACCGCGGCTGGGGTCAGCCCGTCATCGCGGGCAGCACCGAGCGTCGCGTGGCCGTCGCCGCCCGGGCGCTGTCCATCAACCTCGACTGGATCGCCGCCAGCTGGCCGATGGCGGGCGCGTTCGCCGAGGAGATCCGCGACCTCGAGCGGGACGTCGCCTCGATCGTGAACCCGCGTGATCCGAAGGACCGGCCGCGCCGGCTGGGCTACTGCCCGACCCTGCTCGACGAGGTGCTGTGCGGTGCGGTCGTGGCGCTGCACCCGGGCCGGACGTCGGTGTCGTGCAGCTGGTGCGGCGCCGAGTGGCCGCCCGAGAAGTGGATTGACCTAGCCCAGGCGCAGGACGAGAACAAAGAAGCCCTTGAGGCCCGACAGAAGGAGGCGTCCTGATGGCGTCCCGCTACGTGACGTGCCGCGTCCTGAACCGTCGCGGCAACCAGTGCACCGGCGAGGCGGTCGACCCCAACGCCGAACTCAAGATCTGCTCGCGCCACTTGGCCGAAGCTCAGCGGCTCATCCATGAGGCGTACAGCAGGACGGTCGACAACGCCCGTGGGACGCATCCGAGTTGATGCGCTGAATCCGTAACAGACCTATACGAACCCACAGATCTTGTGGCACTCTAATCTGTACTCAGATAAATAGAGCGGCCCCTGGCCGGGACGGCAATCCCAACCAGAGGCCTGACCGCACTCCCTGACTCAAGCAAGGAGACGGCTGTGGCAAATCCTGCCATGCCCCCGTGCGCCAACGCGCACCCCGCGGACCAGCTCCGCGAACCCAGCGACCTCGCCGTCGCCATCAGCGTCGGCCAGCGCATGCTCGCCGCCTACGACGGCGTCGGCATCGGTGACATCGACGGCCTCGCCCGCGCACACGGCGCCCTCACGGAGTCCCTGCGCATCCTGCTGCGCGCCCTCGACGCCGAGCCGGTTGCGCCTTCCGTACCGGCGAACGAAAGGCGCGAGCAGGAGGCCGTCCGCCGCTCCGTCGACGCCCAGTTCCCCGCCGTCGCCGCATTCCTCGCCGCCGAGCGAGGTGAGCAGCAGTGACCGCGCCCCGCACCGTCACCATCGGCACCGTCGACCACGGCACCGTCGTGCTGCCCGAGCCCGCCTGGTGTTGTGGCCACGGCTGGCAGCCCGAACCCCACCTCGCGGACGTCACCCACTACAGCGCGCCGGTGAAAGCCTCGGCGATGACCGAGCAGCACGGCCTGGTGCAGCTGCTGCTGGCCCGCATCTCGCACGCCCCCTACGGCGAGCAGCCCGAGCTGTACCCGGTCGTGTCCGTCGAGCTCAACGGCTCGCACGACTACACGGCCGACGACGCGTCCAAGGTCGCCCAAGGCCTGCGCGTCGCCGCCATGCGCCTCGACATGGTCACCGCCGAAGCCCAGCGCCTCCGTAACGGAGGCCATGCATGAGCAGCCACAACCAGGTCGGCACCTGGGTACGCCGCGGCTCTCTCGCCGCCGGCATCGCGTTCACCGCGACCGCCGAGTACGAGCTGGCACGACGCCTCGGAGCCAAGCCTCCGATCGCGGTCATGCTGCCGCTCGCCCTCGACTGCTACGTCATCGCAGCCCTGCGCTGGTTCCGCGCGTTCGACATCTTCCTGAGCCTCGCCCTCATGTGCGCCGCGCAGGTCGCCGCGCACGCACTGGAGGCAGGCGTCATCAAGGTCAGCCTCGACCTCGTGACCGTCGTCTCGCTCCTGGTCCCGATCAGTCTGTGGAGGACGCACGCGCTCGCCAGGCAGACGCCACGGGACGCCACCCCGCCCGCCACCGTCCCGCCCGTCCAGCTGCCGTCCACAGACTTCCCCGAAGGAAGTAAGTCGCCCGAGCCCGTCATCCTCGAACGGACCGACGAGCAGGACGCCGACGGGACGCCCGAACTCCCGCCCGGGACACAGCAGGACGCGCTGCCTCCAATTGGAGACACGCCCTCCGAGCCCGTCCTGATCACGTCCAGCGACGTCGCCGCCCGCGCCGGAGTCGACCCCTCCACCGTCCGTTCCTGGGTCGCCAACGGACGCCTCACCGTCCAGGGCAAGACGGACCGAGGACGCAACCTCTTCGACCCCGTCGAGCTCGACCAGCTGCTGGGGGTGCAGTCATGAGGTGGATCCTCCTCGGCGCGCTCCTCGGCCTGCTGCTCGTCCTCTGCCCGGCGTTCCTCCTCGGCCTGGTCGCGGCCCTCGCCTCGCAGCCCATCATCGTTGCGTTCGCCGCTGGCGCGGTCCTCTGGCCGCGCATCGCCCGCAGGGCCCGGAGGTGGGCCCGATGAGCGACGACCTGACCAAGGCCTCTCAGGAGGCCGTCGAGGCTGCCAGACAGGGCGACCGGTACGCGGAGATCCTCGCCGTCGTCGCCGCCGTGCAGGCAGCCCAGCAGCAGCCGCAGTGCCAGCACCAGCACCCGGAGCCCAAGCCGCGCTGGTCCACCGGCCAAATCCTCGCGCTCACGGCGGCAGGCTGCGCGGCCTGCGCCTTCGCGGTCGGCATGTTCCTCGCCATCGCCGTCACGGCGGTTGCGGTCGCCGGATCGGCTCTGGTGTTCCTCTTCGTCATCCGTGAGATCCGGAAGGGCAGCTGACCATGGCGCTCACCAACAAAGACCCGCACAACGCCCGCGAGATGGCGGCCGTCCTGCTGCTCGGCGCCCGCATCCAGCGCCGCCAGGCCCGCGGCAAGTCCGTCAAGCGCCTGGAGAACCGCGTCGACCGCATCCGCACCGAGGCGCAGAAGCGCGAGGACGGCAAGCGCAAGAAGTAGCAACACCCCGGGGACGGCGTCCAACCGCCAAGCTGCCGCCGCCCCCGGGCCTCCCAACCCCAGCAAAGAGGCAGGAAGCCCCAGCATGACCGTTGCACTGATCAAGCCGCTACAGGACGCCCCCTGGGACGCGGAGGACGCCCAGGACGCCACCACAGAAGTCGAGGCCGTCGACCGTCCCGACAACCCCCTCGCCGACTGGCTCACCGTCCCCGACGCCCCGATCCTCCCCGCCTGGGCACGCAACTGGGCCTCCATCCGCGCCAACAGCGGAGCCTTCGTGATGGTCACCTGGTGGCACGCCCGCTACCACGGCCTGCGCAGCCCCAAGTACGCCGTGAAGATCGCTGGTTACTCGGCGCGCGGCGCGTACCGAGGCGGCCGCCGCCTGTGGCCCGTCCTCGCCGCCGACGACCACACCCGCACCGTCCAAGCCGTCCGCGCCCAGTCCCGAGAGAGGCCCGAGGACGAAGCGCTTGCGCTGCGCTACCAGGTCGCCCACCGCGCCCGCACCGAAGCCCGCAGGTGGCGGTGGGGGACCGCCCTCGGCCTGGCCACCGCCGCGGCCGTCGCGCTCAACTACGCCAGCCTCGGCCTGCAGCTCGCCGCCGGCTGCATCATGTGCGGCGGACTCACCGCGATCGGCTGGTCCGACGAGGCGCAGATCCTCGACCACGGCACGCCGCCCCTGCGGATCGCCATGGACGCCCAGCAGCTCAACGACGCGTTGCGCGCCACCGGCCTGCTGAAGCAGGGCAAGGGCGACGACGAAGGACCGCGCGTCAACTGCGTCATGGGCCCGCTCCGCGACGGAAACGGCTGGGCGGTCGTCTTCGACCTGCCGCGCGGCGGCGGCAAGACAGCGGCCGACGTCCTCGCGAAGCGCACCGCCATCGCCGCCGAGCTCGGCGTCGACGAGATCCAGGTCATCATGAGCCGCGTCCGGGCCGCCCACGGCGGCAACGCAGGACGCGTCTCCATGTGGGTCGCCGACGACGACCCCTACCTCGCCGCGCCCACCGTGTCGCCCCTGGAGAACCTGGAGGCCTTCTCGATCTGGGACGCCGTCCCCTTCGGCCAGGACGCCCGCGGCAACCGCGTGGCCATCCCCATCGTCTGGCAGTCCATGTTCTTCGGAGGCCTGCCCCGCCGCGGCAAGACGTTCAGCCAGCGCCTGCTCACCGCCGCCGGCCTCCTGGACGCCTACGTGCGGCACTACGTCGCCGACTTCAAGGGCGGCCAGGACTGGATCCAGATGCAGCAGGTCGCCCACCGGCTCGTCCTCGGCGCCGAAGAGGACGCCATCGAAGCCTTCAAGAGCATGCTCAAGGAGCTCCTGGCCGAGATGGAGCGCCGCTTCGCGATCCTCCGCGGCCTGCCGACGTCCATCTGCCCCGAGGGCAAGCTGACGCCCGAGATCGTCAAGCGCTACAACATGCCGTTCATCCTGTTCACCGTGGATGAGCTGCAGGAAGCGTTCCTTGCCGTGGACGACCAGGAGCGCGAGGAGATCATCAACGACATGGCGCGGATCGCCCGCCGCGGCCCCGCCGCCGGATTCGTCTCCAACTACGCCTCGCAGCGCCCCGACGCGAAGTCCGTGCCCACCAAGCTCCGCGAGATCATCACCATCCGCTACTCGACGCAGGTCACCGACCAGACCAGCTCCGACATGGTCCTCGGCAAGGGCAAGGCCGCCCAGGGCGCCGACGCGTCCGTCCTGTCCGAGGACCACCTCGGCGTCGGCGTCCTCGTCACCGGCCCCGCGTCCTTCGTCACCGTCAAGGCCGACAAGCTGGAGACCGCCGCCTTCAACGCCATGTGCGCCAAGGGCCGCGTCCTGCGCGAGCAGGCCGGACAGCTCACCGGCGAGGCCGCCAACGACCCCAGCGCCATCGCCAGCGCCGCAGGCATCACCGTCAGCCCCGTCCTGTCCGACTGCCTCGCCGTCATGCGGCACAGCATCAAGATGCACACCGTCGACCTCCTCGCCCGCCTGGAGAACCTCGACGAGGACTACGGCGACTGGGACGCCGAGCGCCTCGCCAAGGAGCTCGACGACGCCGGCGTGAAGCGCACCACCAAGCAGGTCAACATCGGGGGCAAGAACCTCGCCGGATACCGCCGCGAGGACCTCGAAGCCGCCGTGCCCGCCGAGCTCCTCAACGCCCGGTAGAGGGGGAGGGCTCTACACACCCCGCTACGAGACCCCCTCTGACACCGCCCTACCAGGCGAGTGGATCTAGAGGGGGGTCTCTACGGCCATAGACCCCCGGGTAGAGGCCCCTGAGCAGGCAAGTAGTGGGCCTAGAGGGGGTACAGGCCACCCCACCGATACCCGCCGCAGGCGGCATCATGGACGCATGGAGTCGCTGAACATCCGGCCTGGCCACCTCACCGCACACCAGACCGCGCAGCAGCTCGGCATCGGCCTCGACGGCGTCCGCCAGCTCGTCCGCCGCGGCCAGCTGCAGCGCTCAGGCGGCAGCCCACGACAGCCCTGGTACGCCGTCCAGGACGTCGCCGCCCTCGCCACCAAGCGCCGCACCGCCAAGGCCGCTTGACCGCAGGTCAGGCGCGTGTCACGATCCCGGTGAACACCTGTGCCCTCAACCGGCACCACAGACGCACGACGAAGCCCCAGTTACGGTCCCCCCGGCTGGGGCTTCGTCGTGTCCAGCGTCCGCCGCCTGGCGAAGGGCCGGGGAGGCCTCACCGCGGAATGGACACGGGCAGCGGTGCGCGTGGCGACCAGGCGGCGGACATCACCCCCACGGGTTACGACATCGGCCACACAGCTACCACGACGCCTCCGAACGGCGCATGATGCTCCCTCAGCAGCCGCACGTCCTTGGGGGACACCATGTTCAAGCGAGACCCAGAGAAGGCCGCTCAACGGGAAGTAGAGAAGGCCGAGAAGCGCAGACTCCGCGACGAGGCAGCAGCCCAACGCCAAGCCGAGAAGGACGCCCTCAAGGCCTGGCGACGCGAACACCCCGCCGAAGGCACCCTGAACATGGCGGCCCTGCTCAAGTCGTGGCCGTCGTCCAAGTTCGGCGAGACCAGCCTCGGGCCCATCCGGGGAGGACACGCCGAGTTCGTCAACGCGGGCGCCCACAAGGGCTGGACCGCCACCCGCCTCGTCGCCGGCGCCGCGACCCTCGGCGCCTCCGCAGCCGTCACCGGCCGGAAGAACAAGGGCGCCGCCGTCATCAACGTCACGCTCGGCAACGGGGCAGCACAGACCTACAACGTGACACCCGAGAACGCCAACCTGCGAGCGGCGAACCAGTACGTGAACGCCTTCAACGCCCTCGCCGCTCAGCTCGACGCCGAGGCGGGCCAGCAGTAGTCGCGACAGGAGGTGGCGCCTGTGGCCGGCATACGCAACGGGCGCCCCTACCGCCGCCTCGTCGCCGCACAGAAGGCCCTCGGGCTGCCCTGCTGGATCTGCGGCCACAACATCCCGAGCAACGTCGACGGCCGCACGCATCCCTTGGCGTTCACCCTCGACCACCTCATCCCGCTCAGCCGCGGCGGCGACCTCACAGACCCGGCCAACGCCCGCAGTGCGCACCGGCGCTGTAACAGCAGCCGCGGGGCACGCATGACCTTCAAGCCGCAGCAACGCGCCTCCAGGCGCTGGTAACCATCAGCATCCGCCGCTGATCACGGCGGACAGAACGGCCCGACACCGCTCCCGTGGTGCCGGGCCGTTCGCATTCCACGGGAGCCCCCATGCAGGACAAGTACGAGCTCGCGCGCACCCGCATAGCCACTGGCGCCTGGACCGTCGATACGGCCACGGGCAAGGTCGCGGGCGAGCACGGCGAGCGCATCGGCTACGTCATGTCGACGGGCTACATCCACCTCGCCATCAAAGAGGGCAAGCGGGTGCGCCGCGTGTACGGACACCGCGTGGTCTGGGAGCACGCACATGGACCCATCCCAGACGGCATGCAGGTCAACCACATCAACGGCATCAAGACCGACAACCGTCTCGCCAACCTGGAGCTGGTCACCCCCGCTGGCAACTCCCTGCACGCCTACGCCATCGGGCTCCGCACGCCCAAGCGCGGAGTGCGGAACGGCAACGCGAAGCTGAGCGCAGCCCAGGTGCAGCAGATCCGCCAGCGACAGCAGGCAGGCGAGCAACAGCAGCTCCTCGCCACGGAGTACGGCGTGAGCAAGGCGCAGGTCTGCCGGATCGTGAGCGGCAAGCGCTGGGCTGTGGTGTGAGCGCGTGCTGTATGTGGTCACCGGCCCGCCGGCTGCGGGTAAGTCCAGCTGGATCAAGGCGCACGCGAAGGCTGACGACATCGTCATCGACCTGGACCTGATGGCGCTGGCCATGGCCGGACCGGGCGCTGACCACCACGCGCACGGTGACGTACTCATGCGGGTGGTGCACCGTGCCCGCTTCGCTGCCCTCAACGAGGCGTACCAGCACCTCGACAAGGTCGACGTGTACGTCATCCACACCCAGCCCAGTGCCAAGGCACTCGCGAAGTACAAGCGACTCGATGCCCGCATCGTGACCGTCGACCCCGGGCGGGACATCGTCATGCAGCGGGTCAAGGCCATGCGGCAACCGGAGATGGAGCGGGTGGTCAGCCGCTGGTACAACGCCCGACACGGACAGCCACAGGGAGCCATGCCGCAGGCGTCACGGGCATGGTGACCATGATCGACGAGCCGAGCCGCTCCAGTTTTTGGTGGCCTTCCCGGGCGACCCAAACGCCCTTCTCGCCCGATTTTTTGCGCGGCGATTTTGAAAGGCCTAATCCGCCGAAGCGAACGCCAGCGATTTAGCGGCCGTCACCCTGCGTGATGTGACGCTCCGTCATCGTCGGGGGTGATCATGAGCGTCGCCGACAAGATCGCCGCCGAGCTCGATGATCTCCACGCCGACGAGACCTCGCCCGGCATGGCCGCCGTCGCCCTCGACCTCGCCAAGGCGATCGACGGCTCCGACGCTCCTACGGCCAAGGCGGTAGCGGCCCGTGAGCTCCGCTCGATCATGTCCGATCTTCGGAAGCTCGCCCCCGTCGGGGAGAAGGGGGACGCGGTCGATGACATTGCTGAGCAGCGAGAGAAACGCCGTGCCGCCGCCCGCGAGCAGGCCAGCGGCTGACGGCCCCGTGTTCGGCTGGCAGGAGCCGCCGATCCAGGTCGCCCCGCCGTCGGTGACGAGCGCTGGCCAGGAGGCCATCGACATCGCGGCCAAGGCCGGGCTGATGCTGGACCCGTGGCAGCAGCACGTGCTGCGCGTCGGCATGGGCGAGAAGCCCGACGGCTCCTGGGCGTCGTTCGAGGTCGCGGTCAACGTCCCTCGCCAGAACGGGAAGGGCGCGCTGATCGAGGCCCGCGAGTTGTGGGGCCTGTTCATCGGCGGTGAGGAGTTGATCCTCCACTCGGCGCACGAGTTCAAGACGGCGAAGGCCGCGTTCAAGCGCATCGAGCGACTCATCCGGCGATGCCCTGACCTGCACAAACGCGTGAAGACGTACCGACAGACCGTCGGCGAGGAAGGCATCGAGCTCCATTCCGGGCAGGTGCTGCGTTTCATCGCTCGGTCGAACGGGTCGGGCCGTGGCTTCACTGGGCACTGCAACATCCTCGACGAGGACATGATCTTGGGTGACGGCGCGATGGACGCGCTGCTGCCGACGATGGCCGCGGTGGAGGATCCCCAGATCTGGTATCTGGGCAGCGCGGGTATCGGCGCCCCGTCCGTGCAGCTGGGCCGTCTGCGGCGCCGAGCGCTCGCCGCGATCGAGGTGGGGACACCAGATCCGTCGCTCGCCTACTTCGAGTGGTCCGTTGACCCGCACGTCGACGAGTGCCCTCAGGACTGCGACAAGCACGACGACGCAGCCTCCGACGAGGCGGTGCTGAAGGCGAACCCGGCGGTGGGCTACCGGCTGACGCTGGCGAAGGTGGCCAACGAGCGGGCGACCCTCGGCAAGGACGGCTACGCCCGCGAACGGCTCGGAGTGGGCGCCTACCCCTCCGACGAGGCAGATACGTGGCAGGTCATCGGCGAGGACGCGTGGCGGGCGCTGGCGGCCGCAGAGTCGACGCCGTCCGACCCGGTGGCGTTCGCCATCGACATGACGCCCGAGCGGTCCCATGCGGCGATCGCGGTGGCCGGCGCCTGGCGGGGCGGTACGCACGTCGAGGTGGTCGACCACCGGCCGGGTACGGGCTGGATCCTCGACCGTGCCGCGGAGCTGCACAAGAAGTGGAAGCCACGGTGCTGGGTGGTCGACGCGGGCGGCCCGGCCGGTTCCCTGATCGAGGATCTCGCCGAGCGGCTCGGCGTGGACATCGTCTCTCCGAAGGCACGCGAGGTCGCCGCGGCGTGCGGCCAGCTCTACGACGCCGTCACCGAACAGACCCTCAGCCACCTCGATCAGGCGCCGCTGGCGGCCGCGTTGGCGGGCGCGCAGATGCGTCCACTGGGTGATGCGTGGGCGTGGGCCCGGCGGGGCGTCTCCGTGGACATCAGTCCGCTGGTGGCAGTGACGCTGGCGAAGTGGGGGCTCGGCGCCCCGGTCGAAGAGTCCGGCGACATCCTGAACAACGTGTGGTGAGAAGGGTGACGGCATGAGCTGGTGGTGGCCCTTCCGCCGCAGGGAGCAGACGCGGGCGATCTCGTATCAGGACGTGTGGGGCTCTGGCGGGGACCCCACGGTGTTGCGCGGTGGGAGCCAGGAACGGGCGCTACGCCTGGGGCCCGTGTACGCGGCTACACGGCTGCTCGCGGACTCCGTGGCATCCCTGCCGCTGAAGAGCTACCGGGCAGACGGAGACGACCGCCTGCGGGCTCCGGTGCCCCCGCTGTTCCGGCGCCCGGCCGCGGTCGGTACGCGCTACGACTGGCTGCACCGGTGCATGACCTCCCTGACGCTGCGCGGCAACGCCTACGGGCTGATCGTCGCCTGGGGGCCGGACGGCTGGCCGAGCCAGATCGAGTGGCTGCACCCGGACGACGTGAGCATTGAGGACAACCTCGCCGCCGTGCCCGTTTGGTACTACAAGGGCCGCCGCCTCGAAGACGGGCAGATGTTTCACATCCCCGCCTACACGGTGCCCGGCCAGATTCTGGGGCTGTCGCCGATCGCGTACTTCGCGACGACGACAGAGACCGGGCTCCTGGCCTACCAGTTCGGCCGGGACTGGTTCGCCAACGGGTCCACGCCCAGCGCCGTCCTGGAGTCGGACATGGCGGTGGACCGGGATGCGGCCCTCATCCTGAAGGCCCGGTTCAAGGAGGCCGCCGAGGGGCGGGACGTAGTGGCCCTCGGTAACGGGGTGAAGTACCGGCCCATCTCGGTGCCGGCCGAGGAGTCGCAGTTCCTGGAGACCATCAAGGCGACAGCGAATCAGATCGCCGCGATCTACGGTGTGCCGCCGGAGAAGGTTGGCGGGGAGACCGGCGGCAGTCTCACCTACGCCACGGTCGAGCAGAACAGCATCGACCTGCTGACGTGGACGCTGCGCCCGTGGCTTGCCCGGCTGGAGGATGCGTTCTCCTGGCTGCGGCCTCCCACAGAGGAAGCACGGTTCAACGTGGACGCGATGCTGCGCACCGACACCCTGACCCGCTACCAGTCGCACCGGATCTCCCGCGCGATCGGCCTGCACAACATCGACGAGCTACGGCGCGTGGAAGACGAACCGCCCCTGCCCAACGGTCTGGGTCGGGACTACACGCCACTGGGCAAGGTGGCCCCGGACGAAAGCGAGAAATGAGTGAACGGCGACAGTGAGCGTCGGTTCACGCGCGGCCTCGTGGAGGTCCGGGCGGCCGGCGACAACAGGACCATCGGCGGGTACGCGGCGAAGTTCAACACGCTGTCGCGGAACCTGGGTGGATTCGTGGAGCGCATCGACCCGGGGTTCTTCGCGAAGTCCGAGGGCGACGGCTGGCCACGCGTGATGGCCCGCTACAACCACGACAACAACATGCTGCTCGGCACGTCCCGCGCGAAGACACTGCGCCTGCAGACGGACGGCACGGGCCTGGACTACAGCGTGGACGTGCCAGCGGCCCGCGGCGACGTGTACGAGCTCGTGCAGCGCGGCGACATCAGCGAGTCGTCGTTCGCGTTCTACACGTTCGAGGACGACTGGGCGATGACGGACGACGGCTTCCCGGTACGGACGCTGCTGTCCGGGCAGCTGGTCGACGTGGCACCGGTCAATGACCCGGCCTACCTCGACACGTCCACGGGCCTGCGCTCACTCGCCGAGAAGGCTGGCGCCGACCTGGCCGAGGTTCGGCAGGCGGCCGAGGCCGGTGAGCTGAAGCGGTTCCTCGGGGCCCCGGCCCCCACGATCATTCCGCCGACCGGGCAGGGCGACACCCACCCGGTCATGGCGGTACGGCAGCGGCGCGCCGAGCTCATGAGGCGCCGCACCTTCTGAGGCAGGGCGAACCCCACCTCGATACACCACCCATCTGGCATCCCGGCCAACTCGCCGCGGGTGCCTTCGTCATGCCCAGGAGGGCAGATGTCCGAGTTCATCAAGCGGCTGCAGGAGCGCCGCCTCAACGTGTGGGAGCAGACGAAGGAACTGCTCGACACGGCCGAGGGCGAGAAGCGCGAGCTGACGGCCGACGAAGAGCAGACCTACCAGCGCCTGTCCGCCGACCTCGACAAGATCGACGAGCGGGTCAAGGACATGGTCGAGGCGGAGCAGCGCACCAAGGACGCCGAGGCCGCGTTCGCCGGGCTGCTCGACAAGCCCATCGAGGGCCGCCAGGGACCGACGGACCGGCAGAGCGAGCTGCGTAAGTGGGCGCAGGGCGAGACGGCCCAGCGCTCCTTCGAGGTGCGTCCGGACGCGACGACTCCGAACGACTTCCGTGCGCTGTCGAAGCTGACGGCGGCGGCCGGCGCGAACACCGTGCCGATCTCGTTCTACAACCAGCTGATCCAGCACATGATCGAGAACTCGGGTCTCCTGCAGACCAACCCGACGCTGCTGCGCACAGCAACCGGCGAGCAGATCCAGGTACCCAAGACCACCGCGCACTCCACCCCGTCGGGTGCCCCGGTCGCAGAAGCCGGCAACCTCGGCGCCACTCCCTACGACCCGACGTTCGGGCAGGTGCCGCTGGACGCCTACAAGTACGGCTTCCTCCTGCAGGTCTCGCACGAGCTCCTCAACGACACCGCTGTGGACCTGGAGGGCTACCTGGCGATGCAGGCCGGGCGGGCCCTGGGGAACTGGTTCGGCAGCCACCTGATCATCGGTACCGGGTCGTCCCAGCCGAACGGCGTAGTCACTGCAGCGACGTCCGGCGTGACCGGTGCCACGGTGGCGCAGGGCGCGGCGGTCATCGGCGCGTTCATCGGCGACAACCTGATCGACCTGTTCTATTCGGTGATCGCGCCGTACCGGAACAGTTCGTCGTGCGCCTGGCTGATGCGGGACGCCACCGTGGCCGTCGCCCGGAAGCTCAAGGACACCACCGGCCAGTACATCTGGGCCCCCGGCCTGCAGGCCGGCTCCCCGGACACGATCCTCGGCAAGCCCCTGTACACCGACCCGAACGTGGCGGCGGTCGGTTCCGCCACCAAGTCGGTCCTGTTCGGCGACTTCTCGCAGTACTTCGTCCGCCAGGTCGAGACGCTGCGCTTCGAGCGGTCGGACGACTACGCGTTCAACACCGACCTCGCCACCTTCAGGGTGATCCTCCGCGGTGACGGCGACCTCGTCGACACCACTGGCGCGATCAAGTACCTGACCGGCAACACGGCCTGACAAGCCGGGCGGGGCGCCTTTCCCGGGCCCCGCCCTCTGCCCCCTGAGAGGAGGACCCATGAAGGTCCGCATGAAGCTGCAGATCTCCGGCACCCGCGACGGCCAGGAATGGCCGGCCAAGGGCGGCGAGGTAGACCTGCCCGACGACGAGGGCGCGCAGCTGTGTGCCTCCGGGCTGGCCGAGCCGCTGGCCGACGGCAACGAGCCCGAGAACGCTGCCGCCCCGGACACCGCCGAGAAGCGGCCCACCCGCTCCCGCAAGGGTGTCATCACCAAGGAGTAGGCGGAGGTTTCCATGGCGCTGCTCACGCTCACCGAGGCGAAGGCGCAGCTGGACATCGACGGGACTGGGGACGACGTCGAGCTGCAGGTGTACGTCGATGCCCTGACTGCGGCGATTGAGCGGCACGTTGGGCCTGTGGAGAACCGCGCGGTGACGGAGACGACCACCGATGGTGGCGCCACTCTGTGCCTGTCTCACATCCCCGTCGTGACTCTCACCTCGCTGGTGCCGGTCCTCACGGCCGGTAAGGCGGTCCAGGTGTCCGACGTCGCAGTCGACGCGGCGACGGGCGTCCTGCGCCGCAAGGACGGCGCCCCGTTCTGCGGCGGCCCGTGGACGGCGACGTACACGGCCGGCCGCGGGTCGGTGCCGCCCACCATCAAGCTGGCCGCGTTGATCCTGCTGCAGCACCTGTGGCGCACCCAGTACGGGGCGTCGCGCGGGCTGTCGGGGATTGGCGGCGGCGAGGACTTCAGCGTCACCGAAGCCGTGCCGGGCTGGGGCTACGCGATCCCGAACCGGGTTCTGCAGCTGCTGGAGCCGTACAAGGTTCCACCGGGGGTGG
Organism: Streptomyces sp. NPDC001530; assembly: GCF_042894545.1. NCBI lineage: Bacteria > Bacillati > Actinomycetota > Actinomycetes > Kitasatosporales > Streptomycetaceae > Streptomyces > Streptomyces sp. NPDC001530. Next base: position 348,163 of record NZ_JBIAVS010000004.1, on the reverse strand, counting down.
CGTAGTGCAGACCTCCCGCGTACCTGCGGCCATCGATGCGCTGCTCGCGATCCTGCGGGCGCGGCCCGCGCTGGAAGAGGTCGCGATCGTGGACGGCCCCACCGCGGTGAACCTGACCAGCCGGCGCCGGATCCACATCGGCTGGTCGCCGGGCGCCGAGCAAGCGGTCGAGATCCAGCAGCAGTTCAACGCCGCGGGCGCCCGTACCCGTGACGAGGTGTTCTCGATCACCTGCTACGCCGAATCGCGGGGCGGCGACAAGGACATGTCCTTCCGCCGCGCCGACGCTTTCGACCTGGTCGGCGAGGTCGAGCAGGCCATCCGCGCAACCGCCCCGAACCCGGTTGCCCCGACCCTGAACGGCACCGTGCTGTGGGCGGAGTTGACGGCGGGCAACGTCCTGCAGGACACGGCGGAGGGCGCAGTCGCCGGCGTGATTTTCACCGTGGCCTGCCGGGCCCGGATCTGAACCCAACCCAACCCATCTGAGGAGTACAGCCATGGCGCGTGTGCGCTACGTGGGCTCGGACCCGGTCACCGTGCCTGAGCTCGGGGACCGGCTCGTCGAGCCGGACCAGGTCGTCGAGGTACCGGACGAGCGGTTCGACGGCTACGTCTGCCAGCCCAGCAACTGGGAGTCCGTCGAGGAGCCCGGCGTGAAGGCCGCGGCTGAGGCGAAGAAGGCGGCGCGTGCCGCGAAGGGAGTTGAGGGCTGATGGTGAACATCGGTTCGGGCCTTGGTGCCCAGCTCGGTCTCTCGGCCGAGACCACCTACGGGACCTTCGTGGCCCCGGCCAAGTTCGTCGAGTTCACCAAGGAGAGCCTCGCTCTCAAGAAGACGACGGCACAGAGCGCGGGCATCGCGGCCGGTCGTCTGCTGGCGCTGTCCTCCCGGCGCGTGCTCACCCGCCAGGAGGTGCAGGGCTCCATCGACATGGAGATCGTCAACAAGTCCATGGGTGTGCTGCTCCAAGCGCTGATGGGGACGACGGTCACTCCGGTGCAGCAGGCCGTCACGACGGCCTACCTGCAGACGCACACCCTGGCGGACACGGCGGGCAAGAGCCTGACGATCCAGAAGGGCGTCCCGCTGACCACCGGTGTCGTCACGGACAAGACCTTTCTGGGCTGCAAGGTCACGTCGGCCGAGTTCGCGTGCGAGGTGGGCGGCATGCTCACCGGGTCGTTCGAGTTCGACGGCAAGAGCTGCGATGAGACGCAGACGCTGGCGACCGCGAGCTACCCGAACATGTCGCCGTTCCACTTCGGGCAGATGGCGGTCAAGACGGGAAGCTTCGGCACGGAGACGGCGCGGGACGGTGTCCGCAAGGTCTCGGTGAAGATCGAGCGGCCGCAGGCCGTGGAGCGTTTTTACGCAGGTCAGAGCGGCTTGAAGAAGGAGCCGATCTCCAACGACCAGGTCAAGATCACTGGTTCGCTGGAGACCGACTACATCGACACGATCCTCGACGACCTGCACACCAGCGACGGCGCGACCTCGCTCGTGTGGGAGTTCGTCGGCCCGATCATCGCGTCGACCTTCGCGGAGACGTTCCGCATCACGCTGCCTGCGGTGCGCTTCGACGAGGGCCCGCCGGTGGTCGACGGCTTCGACGTCGTGCGGCCCACGTTCAACTTCACGGCGCTCTACGACGGCACGAACCTGCCGAAGATCGAGTACATGTCGACGGACGTCACGCTGTGAGGTGACCTGATGGTCTCCGATATCCGCATCGCCAACACCGGCAGCCTGCTCGAACTCCAGCGCCGCTTGCGGGCTGCCGGTCACGAGAACATCCGCTCGTCGATGCAGCGCCGCCTGCGGCACGCTGCCGAGCCCCTGCGGGACGATCTGCAGTCCGCTATCCGCGGTCTGGACATCACCTCGGAGGGGCGTAAGGCCGGCAAGCGTGGCGGCCCGTCCCCGACGACGCGTCCGCTGCGGGCGACGATCGCCGCGGCGATCCGGATCAGCGTGCGCACGTCGGGCAACCCGGGCGCCCGGGTGTGGGTCGACAAGAGCCGCCTGCCGCACGACCTGCGAAACATGCCCGACGTCATCAACTCTGGCCCACCGCCAGGGCGGATCCGGCACCCGGTGTTCGGCAACAAGAAGCGGTGGGCCAACCAGTACGTGAAGCCCTACTGGTGGGACGACACCGTCCGCCAGGGCCGACCCCGCATGGAACGCGAAGCCGCCCGTGTCCTTGACGACGTGCGCCGTCGTCTTGAGTAACCAGGAGCAACAAGTGATCGTTTCGTACCGTCGTGAGGACGGCACCGTCGACGAGGTCTCCACCGACGACCTGTCTGCCATCGAGTCGTCCGTCATCGAGAACGCCACCGGCATGGAGTGGGACGACATCGACACCGCGCTGCGCTCGCAGGCGCCGACCGCGATGCGCGCCGTCCTGTGGGTTTTCCGCAAGCGGCAGCAGCCCACGCTGCGCTTCTCCGACTTCGACCTGCCCGGGTGGAAGCGGCGCACGAAGGCGCGCCTGGAGTACGCCGAGATCCTCGACATGGTCGAAGCGCTGCTGAAGAACCCGGAATCCACGGACGAGGTCGTCGAGCGGATGACCGGGTTCATGAAGGCCATGGCCTTCGACCCGGCCGACGTCGACAAGGCGTTCGAGGAGATGGCCCCAAAAGCGCCGGCCATCGCCGCGCCTCCAGTCGTGGAAACGGAGGCCTCGCCGGACGACGCATCGGAGACCTCTTCGACGAGTACTGGCCTGTAATCGCGCACCTCCTGCACATCGGCCCCGCCGAGCTTGAGGCCCTCCCCCGTGCCCGCTTCTTCCAGGCCGTGGCGTGGGTTGACCGACATCTGGCCGCGCAGGCCCAAGCAGCCGGAGGTGAGTGATGGCCGGGACGCGCCTGACGTTCACGCTGGAAGGCCGGGACCGGCTCAGCCGCGTCCTGGACAAGGCGGGCGACTCCGCGAAAGGCCTGGAGAAGAAGCTCGCCCTCGTCGGCGCGGCGATCCCGGCGGCCGCCGCGCTGGCACCGCTCGCCGCCCAGGCAGGCGCGGCGGCGGTCGCCGTGGCCGCGTTCGGCGCTGCCGTGGTGCCGCAGGTCGCCGCGTTGGGCGAGGCGAGCCAGGCGCAGAAGAAGTACGAGGACGCGGTCGCCAAGTCCGGTGCCACGTCCGAGGCCGCGCTCACAGCGCACCTGGCATTCCAGCAGCAGATCGCGAAGATGCCGCCAGCCTCCCGCGAGGCGGCCGCCGGACTGTCGACGCTCAAGAAGGAGTACCAGGGCTGGTCGGACGGGCTGGCCAAGGACACCATGCCCGTGTTCACCAAGGGGCTGGCTGTCGCGTCGGCCATGCTGCCGAAGCTCAGCCCCCTGGTGAAGGGTGCGTCCACCGAGCTGGACCGCTTCATGACCACACTGGCCGGCGGCGTCAACACGTCTGCCTTCGACCGCCTGTCGGGCAAGTTCGCCGAGTTCGCCACGGGTTCGCTGAAGCGCGCGAACGACGGGCTGATCCACCTGATGCGCACCCTCGACACGGGCAAGGTCGGCGGCGCCCTGTCCGAGTTCATGGACTACGCACGCGCCCAAGGCCCGCTGCTGGCGGAGACGCTGAAGAACGTCGGCATGGCTGCACTGAACCTGCTGCAGGCCGCGTCCGGCGTGGGCGTGGGACTCCTGCAGTTGGCGAACTCCGCGGCGGCCGTGGTGGCCGCGCTGCCGCCCGGATTCGTCACCGTGCTCATGCAGACCGCCGTCGCGATCCGCGCGGTGAAGCTGGCGGGCTCCGGTATCCAGCTCCTGGCGGGCGGGTTCTCCAGGGCGTCGACAGCGATCCGCGGCATGGGTACGGCAGCCCTCGGCTCGGCCACACGCATGGGCTCGCTGCGCTTGGCGCTCGGCACCCTGTCCACCGGGGCGAAAATGAACCTCGCCGCCGTCGGAATCGGCCTCGCGGTCGTCGCGATCACCAAGCTGTCCAAGCTGGGCAGGGAAGCGCCGCCGGACGTCGACAAGCTGTCGTCGAGCCTGATGAAGCTGACGCAGACCGGCAAGACGACCGGCGAGGCGACCCGCCTGTTCGGCGAGAACATGAACGGCCTGTACGACTCGGTGCGCAACATCACCGACCCGAGCCTCCTGGACCAGATCCAGAACGGCTTCGTGAAGATCTTCACGGCGGGCCAGGTCAACTCGACCGCGAGTGATGACGCACAGAAGCGTCTCGACGCGATCGACGACTCGCTGGTCAAGTTCGTGCAGGGCGGCAACGCGCAGATGGCGGCTGCCGCGCTGGACCTGTTGACGGCGAAGTACGCCAAGGGCGGCCACGACGCGGCCAAGTTCCGCGGCCAGATGGACGAGTACAACAAGGCTCTGGAAGACCAGAAGTTCGCGCAGGAGATCGCGGCGCAGGCGCAGGGCCTGTTCGGTACGCAGGCGCAGAAGACGCAGGCGGCGCTCGCTGCGCAGAAGACGACCGCCGACGGCCTGCGGCAGAGCATCGAGGCATTGAACGATGCGAACCGCTCCGCGCTCGGCGGGATGATCGGGTTCGAGGCGAGCATTGACGCCGCGGCAAAGGCGGCGAAGGAAAACCACGGCGCCCTCCACATGGTCAACGGGCAGCTCGACGTCAACTCGCCGAAGGCTCAGGCTGCCGCGACCGCGCTGAACGACCTGGCGGCGAAGACGAAGGAAGCCGCGCTGGCGAGCTACGAGGCGACCGGCTCGTGGGATGGCGCCATCGGCATCTACGAGCGCGGTCGGAAGGAGTTCGTCAAGACCGCGATGGCGATGGGCCTGAGCCGGACGGAAGCGCAAGCGCTGGCCAAGTCCATCGGGAACATCCCGGACAAGAAGGCCAAGGTCGAGATGCAGTCCGAGGACGCTGCCCGCGACCTCGACGCGTTCATCGGCAAGGTTCAGAAGTCACCCGGCTCGAAGTCCGTCACGCTCAAGACGCTGTCGAAGTCGGCCGAGGATCTGCTCTCGACGTTCGGGCTCAAGGTCAAGCGCCTGCCGGACGGCTCGGTGACGATCTCAGCCAAGACGGCCAGCGCCCTGCACAATCTTGGCGCGGTGAAGGCTGCGCGTGACGGGCTCAAGGACAAGAGCATCACGATCACAACCAATCGGGTCACCAAGTTCACGTCGGTGCAGGGTGGCGTGACCGTGGCGAAGCGGGACTACGCCACGGGCGGCATGATCGGATTTCCCGGTGGCGGCCCGATCAGCGGCCCGGGGACGGGGACCTCGGACAGCATCCCGATCATGGCCTCGAACGGCGAGTACATGATCAACGCCAAGAGCACGGCCAAGTACCGCAGCCTCGTTGAGGCCATCAACAAGGACACCCTCGGCAGTGGCCGCGGTATGCCCGGCGCGGGTGCGGCTGTAGCTCAGGGCCTCATGTCCGGTATGGCCGGAGCAACGTCCGGGGTCGACGCGGCTGCGCGCGCCATGGCGGCGGCCGTCGTGACCGGTATCAAGGCCGAGCTGCAGATCGCCAGCCCGAGCAAGAAGACGAAGGCCCTGGCCTACGACGTCGCGCGTGGATTCCTCGAGGGGCTGACCCGCAACCGCGACAAGATCAAGTCGACGTCGGCTGACCTGGTGAAGGACATCAAGACGGCGTTCAGCGGCAAGAAAGAAACGAACCTGATCAAGATGGTCAACCAGCAGACGAAGAAGCTGCTGGACGCCGCCACCAAGCGCGACAAGATCGCGGCCAAGATCGCCGAGGCGAAGAAGTACGCGTCCGACGTCACCACCGCCGCCCGCGAAAGCGCAGGCCTGTCCAACCTCGGCATGCAGCCCGAGGAGGTGACCGCCGGCGGGATCAAGGCCGGACTCGCCGGGAAGCTGGCGCAGATCAAGACCTTCACGAAGTACATCGACATCTTGTCCAAGAAGGGCCTCAACAAGAGCATGCTCCGGCAGATCCTCAACATGGGCCCCGAGGCCGGGTACGCCTACGCCTCGGCTCTGGTTGGTGCGGACAAGAACACCTTCAAGTCCATCAACTCGATGCAGGGCCAGCTGGACAAGGCGACGACGAGCCTGGGCCAGGTCGGCGCGGACCGCCTGTACGACAGCGGCAAGAACGCGGGCAAGGGATTCCTGAAGGGCTTGGAGGGCCAGCAGAAGGACATCGAGAACCTGATGATGAAGATCGCCAAGGGGATGCAGAAGAGCATCAAGAAAGCCCTCGGCATCAAGAGCCCGTCGACCGTCATGGCGCAGCTCGGCGCCTACTCCACGCAGGGGCTCGCCCGCGGACTCGTCGACGGCCTGCCCTGGGTCGACCGCGCACTCGACGCCGTCACCGGCCGCGTCGCCTCAACCCGCCCCATCCTGGGGCGTCCGGCGGGCGCTGGCGGCGGGGGCGGCATGGTCGTCCACATTCACGTGGACGGCACCGTCGTGGACGAGAACGCAGTCGCGATGCGGATCCAGAAGACGCTGCTGACTCTCAAGCGGAATCAAGGCGGCGGCAGCCTCGGGCTGGCCTGACGGGAGGGACCGAGCATGGCGCGGATCATCGCCGAGGTGGGGTTCGGATACACCGTCACCTCGGCCCTGCCCGTATGGACAACCATCACCGAGTACGTCGACATGGCGGCCGGGATCAGCCTCAACAACCGTGGCGCCTCGGACGAGCGGGCCGATACACAGCCCGGCACCATGTCGCTCACCCTGGACAACTCCGACGGCCGTTTCACGCCCAACCGGTCCGGCAGCCCCTACTACCCCAACGTCAAGCGCAACGTGCCGATCCGGTTGCGCGTCGTCTCCGCCGACATGAACCTGATCACCAACCCGGGGTTCGAGTCAGGGCTGACGGACTGGGACAAGACCGCCTCACCGACGATCGCGCAGGACGCCACGCACGTGAAACACGGCAGCCAGGCGATGCGCGTCACCTGGGGCGCGCCGGCCGGACAGGCGGTCTTCACTGACGTATACGGCCTGGACATTGGCGAGACCTACACCGTCAGCGCGCATGTGTGGGTGCCCACCGGCGCGCCGGCCGTCTTCCCCTACATCGTGGGCATGACGGTGGGGAACGTTTCCACGCTCAACGACCAGTGGCAGAAACTCACCTACACGTTCACGGCAACCGCGACGCAACACCGGTTTCTCCTCCAGGCCGCCGGCACCCCGACGGCGGGCACCCAGTGCTGGATCGACGCCGTGCAACTGTGGGAGGGCAGCAGCGCAGTCCCGCTGAACCATGTCGTCAACCCCGACTTCGAAACGGACACCTCGGGCTGGACGTCCTCCGGCACGCCGACGATCACCCAGTCCACCGCGCAGGCGCAGCGAGGGACCGGATCCATGCTCACCACCTGGGGAGCGGTGTCCAGCCAGTCGGTCCGCACCACTGTGAACGGACTGGATATTGGCGCCACCTACACGGCGTCCGCCTACGTGCGGGTCCCCGCGGGAGACCAGGCGGTGCGGCTGAAGATGGCGACCAGCGGGGGCACTGACTTCGCGTTCGGCTCGTACTCCACACTCAACGACACCTGGCAGCAGATCACCTGTACGTTCACTGCGACCGAGACCAGCGCACAGCTACGCATCAACCCGAACACCCCGACGGGCGCCGGGGATCTGGTGTACGTCGACACAGTCCAGGTCCAGCAGGGCTCGACGGCTGCGCCGTTCACCACGCTGGACGGGGCGCAGATCCATCCACGGTTCTACGGCATGGTCAACAACTGGCCGGTGACCTGGTCCGGCCTGCAGTCCAAGGTGTCGATCACCTGCACGGACCTGTTCAAGTGGGTCGGCATCAACCGGCAGTTGCTGCCGATGCTGAACCAGGAGATTCTCCTCGACAGGCCGACCGCGTACTTCCCGCTCTCCGAGGCCGCAGGCTCCACGACCGCCGGGGATATCTCCGGCACCGCCGGCGTCGGCACCCTGTCCGTTACGCAGGCCGGTACCGGCGGCACGCTGGACTTCGACTCCGGCACCGGCCCGACAGGCGACGGCCTGGGATGCCCGACCTTCACCCCGTCCTCGACGAGCAACGGCAAGTACCTGTCCGCCGACCTGGGGCAGAACTTCGTCGACGCCAACCTGTTCTTCCGGGTGCGGGCGGAGTGCTGGTTCACCACCTCGACCAACGGCCGCGTGCTCATGGCGCTGGCCTCCACGGACGCATCGACCAGGCTTACGTTTCTCCTGGAGTCCGGCACTGGCAAGCTGGCGATAGAGAAGGATCAAGGCGGCTTCGGCACCCAGACCTACGTGTTCGCCACCCCGAACCTCGCCGACGGGGCCCTGCACCACATGGCCTACAGCGAGTTCGAGAACCTCCTCTACATCGACGGCGTCTCGTACTCCCTGGTCTCGTTCCAGGGAACCGATCTGCGGATGCTGACCGTCGGCGGCTACCAGAACACCCGGCTGTGGTCCGGCACCATCTCCCAACTGGCCATCTACTGCCGCTCCATCACCGCCGCCGAACTCGCCGCCCACTACACCACCGGCACCACCGAAAACGTGGGCGAAGCCGCCGACGTGCGCATGTCCCGCCTCGCCTCCTACGTCGGCCTCACCGTCACCACCCAGGGCACAGCGTTCGACGCCATGGCCAGCCAGGCAGCCCTCGGCCGCACGGCACTGGAGCACATGCGGGAAATCGAGATGACCGAGTCCGGCAAACTCCTGGCGTCCCGCTCCGGGGCCGCGCTGGTCTTCCAGTCGAGGAACCTGCGCTACAACCCCGTCCCAGCGCTGTCGCTGGACTATGCGGACCTGGACACCGACGGCGTCGAGTACGCGCACGACGACCAGAAACAGGTTAACGACGTCGAGGCCACGCGCAGCGGCGGCGCCACCCAGCGCGTCACCAACCAGGCCAGCATCGACACCTACGGCCCGTACAAGCAACCGCTGGAACTGTTCAAGACCAACGACAACAGCGTCCTCGACGCGGCGAACTGGCTGGTGTCGCGCTACGCGGATCCCCCACCGGAGATCCGGCAGGTCCCCGTCGACGCCTTCACCCTGCCCCTGGCCTCCTACCGCACGCTCCTGAACGCCGACGTGTCCACCACCGTGACGCTCACCGACCTGCCCGACCAGGCGCCGTCGGCCACGGCGACCGTCGTCATCGACGGCTACACCGAGACGATCGGCCTGTCCAAGCACCACCTGGACTTCTACACGTCGCGGGCGCAGACCGACAGCGTGTGGATCCTCGACGACCCCGTCTTTAGCGTGCTCGATTCCACCACCCGCCTGGCCTACTGAGAGGAGCCACCGTGCCGGACATCCCTATCGTGCGGGCTGAGGCCTACTACCAGCCGCCGCCCCCGATGCCGTCGGACGCGTGGGCGCTGGTGCCGCCGGCGGAACTCTGCGCCCGCTGGTACGAACTGCGGATGCAGCGCCGCATCGACCTGCCGCCCGGCGTGCTACTCGGCCACACCACCTACGCCCGCATCGACGCGGGCCGGTGGGTGGCCGACTGCCCGTGTCGTTCCGCACAAGTCGTCACCCCAGCGGATCCGCGCCTGGCCTGCACGGAATGCGGGGCCGGCTGGTTCCCGCTGACCTTCCCCGACGACGTCGCTGCGGCCGAGGCCTCCGTCATGGAGCTGCTGCCGTCCGAGCGGTTCTGGTGGCATCCGGACGACGCGGCGTGGAACCGGCCCCCGGAGGGTCTGCCAGCCGTTGAGGATCCGTTCTGGTCGGCCGAGTCGGTGCAGGCCGAACCCGACCCGCAGGTGGCGACGTGACGACCACACCGCGTACCTGGGTCGTCGGCGAGACCGTCTCAGCGGCCATGCTCAACGCCGAAATCAAGGATCAGTTCAACTCGATGTTCGCCGCGTGGACGTCGTACACGCCGAACTGGACGTCCTCGGGCACGGCCCCGGCACTGGGCAACGGCACGCTGGTAGGCCGGCACATGAAGATCGGGCGGACAGTCCAGTACCACATCAACCTGATCACCGGCTCGACCACCACATACGGCACCGGCAACTACTCCTTCGATCTGCCCGCCGCCGCGGCCAACGTGGGCAGCGCCTATGTCGGCAACGCCCACCTGCTGGCTGGCACCCGATGGCTAGGGCAGAACGTCATCTCCCCGGCCGCGACGAACACCTCGCCGTTCTTCCCGACCAACTCGACGACCACCACGGCGTCGTTCCTGCAGCCCACCGTGCCAGTCACTTTGGCCAGCGGGCATCAGCTCCGCATCACCGGCGTCTACGAAGCCGCCTCCTGACCCAGCACTCACCGACGCCCCGTGCCCGATGGCCGGGGCCTTTTTCATGCCAGGAGACAGAACCTGATGGCAGAACTGTGGATGCCGGGCGCGACCCGGCTGGACATCGGCGACCATGCCGCAACCGACGGCGGCCCGGCAAAGGCCATCGCTCACATCACGTGGGACAAGAACGGCACCGCCGCGAAGCCGATCGACCTGGTGCCCTACGAAACGCTGCGGAGCTACTTCTCCGGCGGCGGCAAGGGCGTAGCCCCGCACCTTCTGTGGGACCCATTCACTGGCAGGTTCACGCAGTTCGTGCCCGCGAACTCCCGCAGCAAGTCACTGGCCGACCAGGCCGGCGGTACCCGCACCAACCGGGCCGGATCCGTCGTCATCCAGGTCGAGGCGCTGTTCTTCCCGTACTGCCGCGTCGGCAGCACCGTGTACGCGAAGCTCAGCGATACGCCCTGCAAGGGATGGGCCGGGCTGCAGGCCTGGGTGCACTCCTGGGGTGTGCCGAACTCCTGGCCGATGGGGAAGCCGGACGGCTTCATCTCCCGCCGCTCCGCGTCCACCTGGGCGAGCAAGCCTGGCTGGTACGCGCACGGCGACGTCCCCGAGAACACCCACACGGACCCGGGCAGTTGGCCCGCGTTCGTGGCCACGGGCTCGACCTCGCCGACGGCGAGCAAGCCGAAGGTGTCGCTGGCCCACATCGTGTACGCGGCGAAGCACGACCCGGCTGCCGCGCAGGGTCACACGACCTACAAGGCCGAAGTCCTCGTCGTCGAGAAGGCGTTGAAGGCGGAAGGCCTGCTCGCCTCGGAGTACGTCGACGGCAGCTTCGGCACCAAGACCATCACCGCATACGCGCGCTGGCAGCACTCCCCGGCCGGCGGCGGCTACACCGGCTCGGCGGCAGACGGCATCCCCGGCTCCGCGTCTCTCAAGCGGCTCGCCGCACGACACGGCTTCGTAGTGGAGGACTGACCCATGAGGATCTCGAAGATGTGGAAGGCCGTCGTCGCCGGGGTCGTGGCGGGCGCCGGCTCCGTGTCGACCGCCCTCGCCGACGACACCATCACGGCCGCGGAGGGCTGGGCGGCTGGCCTCGCCGTGCTCGCCGCCCTCGGCTTCACGTGGGCCGTCCCGAACCGGCAGGCGGCCACCCCTCCGCGCGACCTGTAGGGAGCCACCTTGGACGTCACCACCATCGGCAGCGTGATCGCGTTCGTCGGGGTGCTGTCCGGCTCGGTGGTGGCGTACCTCGGCAAGCGGGGAGAGAACGCAACCGCCCGCATGAACTCGGAGATCGACCAAATCCAGGAAGAGCGGGACGGGCTGCGCAAGGAGCTCGGCGAACGGAACGCCCGGATCGAAACGCTGCTCAACCAGCGCGTCACCGACCAGGAGACGATCGCCCGCCTCCGCATCAAAGTCATCAACTTGGGAGGCGATCCGTGACCCGTACAGAACGGGCACTCGCCGGACACTGGCGGGGGATCGCCGTCGTCTGCTGGTTGCTGGCGCTGTCCGGCGCGGCCGTCATCGGCTGGTCCTGGTACAGCCAGCTGGCCGACGAGGCCAACCTTCGTGGCAACGCCGTGTCCACGCTCGCCGGGGACGTGCGCGTGCTGCGCGCCCAGGTCCAGGCCGCGGGCGGGACGCCGAAGGCCCCGGATCCGAGCAAGGCGGTCGAAGACCTGCCCGCCCGGATCCAGGTGCCTGTACCCATCCCAGGCCCACCAGGCCCCAAGGGCGAGCCGGGGAAGGACGCTCCCACCATCACCCCGTCGCCCGGCGCATCCGGGGCGCCAGGCCGGGACGGCACGGACTCCACAGTGCCCGGTCCCTCGGGGCCGCCCGGTCCGCCAGGGGCAGACTCCACCGTCCCCGGGCCGGCCGGACCCCAGGGCGAGCAAGGGCCCGCCGGCGAGGACGGCACGGACGGGCAGACCTGCCCCGACGGGTACTCGATGCAGGCCCCGTCCTACGACCCCGACGCGCTCGTCTGCCGCAAGGACGGCGCCCCGCAGCCCAGCGGCAACGGCCTGCCTGGCCCGCTCGCCGCAGGCCTCGACCCCCGCCGCGAGTACGCATGAAGACGCCCCCTGCTCGAGCTCCGTAGCGTTCGCTACGCGGCTCGGGCGGGGGGCGCTTCGTCATGCCCGGGGGTACTCGGATTGTGAGTACCCCTCAGTCGTCGAGGTCGATGACGAAGTCGACGATGGTGGTGTCGCCGCGGCGCACGATCGGGTGGGCGACCTCGACGATCCGGCCCGTGTCGGAGATGTGCCGCCGCGTGTAGCGCAGGACCGGAACACCGCTGCCGATGCGCAGCGTTGCCGCCTCCAGCTCGGTGGGCATGCCCGCGCTGAACGACTCCGTGATCCGCTTCACCGTGATGCCGAGGCTCGCCATCTGCGCGCGGGTGCCGCCCGGCCACGGCTCATGGATCGGATCCGAGACGGGCGTACCGGCGACGTCGGACCACCGCACGTAGCTGGTCGACATCTGGGTCGGCTGGTCGTTGTCGTGGAACACGAAGTGCCGGGCGAGGAGCCGCTCGCCAACCTCGCACTCGAAGAGCGCGGCCAGTTCGGGGCTGGCCGGTACCTGCTCGAAACGCTTGTCGAGTCGGTACTCGGACCAGCCGATGCCCTGGTCCTTCGTGTACGGCGTCGACTTGGCGCCCGGGGTCGTCCGGTAGCGGTCGGCCGCCATGCGGTGGATCGGAGGCCGCGGCCGGACACGAGTGCCCGCCCGGGCGCGAGTCTCGATGAGGCCCTCGTTGGCGAGCAGACGCAGCGCGTTGCGGATCGTCGTCTCGGAGACTCCGCCGTATTCGGCGCAGAGCGCGGGCAGCGTAGGGATCTGGTCACCGGGCCCGAACTCGCCGGAGGAGATGCGGCGTCGCAGGTCGGCGGCGATCCGCAGGTACTCAGGCTGCGCCACGACGGCACCCCCACTTCGAGTGATCAGGTCAATCTGAGTACACATACTCTCCCCATCCGCTTGACCAGCGCCAATCCCCGCGACATTGTGAGTACAGATAAGCAGTACCTGTACTCAGATAACCACCGTTTCCGGGGGACAGCCATGCCCGAGTCGGGACGTTCGTGGCAAAAGGCATTCAAGGCCGAGCCCATCGAGGCAACCCACGTCCGCCTGTGGACCGAGGGCCGCGTGAAGCACCCCGACGCCCCGCTCATCGCCGACGAGCTGTACCTCGCCGTCCTCGGCTCCGGCGCCCCCGTCGTCGAGATGACCCTCTCGACGGCCGGCTCCCGCATCCGCATCACGGCACAGGGCCTCGACCCGCTCCCGCTCATCAACAGCCACGGCCCCGGCTGGCTCATCGTCACCGGCCTGTCCCACAGCGCCGGACTCACGACCGACGAGTGCGGACTGTGGGCCCAGCTTGGGACGAACCGATGAAGTGGCGACCCAAGCCGCCGCCCGTCAAACAGCTGACGCGCGCCCAGTACTCCGGCTGGAACTGCTGCTGGTGCGGCACCCCGCTCACGAAGGGCGCGAGGTCCGCCGGACGGGCCCCCGGCAACAGCGGTGCACACGACCTCAGCGTCGAGGTGTACGAGTGCGGGCCGCGCTGCCCGCAGCGACCCCGGCGCCCCTCACAGCAAGGAGACATCCCGTGAGCACGTCCACCCTTCCCCGCGCCCGGGGACGCATCTCGGGCTACTGCTGGACCGAGCACGGCCGCACCCACGTGCACTGCACCATGCCGGCCGGACACGGCGGGAAGCACTGGCACCCGTACAGCAAGACCAGCTGGTAGACCCCGTCACCGGTGTGCCGCCGATCGCGCCGGTGACGTCCAGACCGCCCGCCCCTGCCCCCGTGCCCGAGGGGGCGGGCGGTCCCAGGCCCCGGCCGGTATGCGTCTACCGGCCGGGGCCGCTCCATGTCTTGACGGCGCCCTAGCTGCACTCGATCAGGCCCGAGACACCCCACCAGGTGACGAGGATGGCGACCCAACAGACGAAGAGAAGGCCGCAGCAGGTCGGCGCATCGTCACCCTCGTCCCGCGCCAAGCCGATGGACCCCAACACAAAAAAGGCGCCGATTCCCGTTATCCAGGCTGGTCCCGTGCAGCTGTCCCCCGCAAGCTGGACTACCTCTTGCCCGGTGATCACAGACTGACGATAGGGGCCCAACGGGCGCCGGTGACCTAGGCGCGCGATGAGCCGCCCCAAGCCCCCGGTAAAGCCCCCGGTTGCTCACCATGGAATCGAAGGTGCGCCGCTTGCCCAGTGGCCGAACGCAATCGAAGCCCACATAAATGCAGGTCAGGTACCTACATGCACCCAGGATCGACCCCCGCAACGATCACGGGCCGTAATCCGGATCTAGAGGTGTTACAACCACATATTGGGGTTGCCTGAGCCCGTTCCTCCGCTGATCAGAAAGGACAGTCGGGCGTCCAGCAGAGCTCTCAACACCCGGTCCCCGCCCGGCGGCACCGTCCCCGCCTCCACCAACTCGTCGAGCGTGAACGCACGGGGCCGTACGACTCGCAGGGACAGGCAGGTGGAGCCGACGGCGACCGGTGGCAGCACCGCGTGCAGGCGTGTCCCGTCCGGAAGTCGTGCGTCCACCCAGGGGCGTGCGTCGTCGAGGCGTCGTCCGGCCACGGCCGCGAGGCGCTGCGCGAGGCGTCGTACGGCCGCCGCGTCCGCGAACGAGACCGTCGTCAGCTCCAGGCCGCCGCCTCTGTCCACCCACACCCGGTCCGGCGCCGACACCAGCACATCGGTCACGGAAGGGTCGGCGAGCAGCGGTTCCAGTGGGCCGCTGCCGACCAGCTCGGAACGCAACCGCTCGGCCGCGCCGAGGACTTCGGCGTCCCCGAGCACGCGCCCCTGCTCGCGCAGCGCCTGCGCCACGCGCGCGGGCGTCGGCTCGGAGCCGCTCTCGGCGAGCCACTGCCGTACGCCGTCGAGTAAGCCCGTACGCCCGTCCAGGCCCGCGCCGCAGTCCATCCCCGTAGCGGCATCCCAGCTCATACGCCCCCGCCTTCCACCGGAACCCGCTCCCAGAAGGCGGCGCAGAACCGGGCGAGCGGCCCCCGCACCGCTCCTCCGGGTGGCGGGCCACCGTCCAACGGCGGGCGCTCGGCGGGCACTTCGCCCACCAGGGGCAGCCCGAGCAGCCGGGCCACTTCGCGGTCGTCGAGGCCCGGCGCGTAGGGGCCGCGCACGGCGACCCGCAGATCGCGCAGGACCATGCCGACCGCGGACGCCACCCGTCCGGCGGCCGCGATCGAGCGCAGGTCGGCGGGGACCACCAGGAGCCCCAGGTCGAGCTGGGCGAGGGCCTCGGCGACGCCCTCGTCGATGCGGCGGGGCAGGTCGACGACCACCGCGCCGCCGCGCCGTCTGGCGGCGGCCAGGACCGCTCGTACGGCTTGGGGAGGAATGGTGACCGAGTCACCGCGGTCCCAGCTCAGGACTCGCAGCGCGTGCAGTTCGGGCAGGGACTCCTCCAGTGCGCCGCCGCCGACCCGGCCGCGGGATGCGGCGAACGCCGGCCAGCGCAGACCTTCGGCCGCCTCTCCGCCCAGGAGTACGTCGAGTCCGCCGCCCAGCGGATCCGCGTCCACGAGCAGGGTGCGCCGTCCCTCGCGCGCCGAGGTGATGGCGAGCGCGCAGGCCAGTGTGGAGGCTCCGGCACCGCCGCGGCCGCCGAGCACACCGACGGTCAGGGCGGGCCTGCCGACTCCTTCGGCCACGTCGGCGATGCGGTCGACCAGCCATTGCTCGCCATCGGGCAGCACCAGGACATGGTCGGCACCGATCTCGACGGCCCGCCGCCAGACGCCGGAATCGTCCTGATCCCGGCCAACCAACACCACTCCGCGTCGGCGCGCGGCGCCGCGTACGCGCCGTGCGGCATCGTCTCCGACCAGTACGAGGGGTGCCGCCTCCCAGCTGCCCCTGGGGTCCGGCACTCCGTGGTGGACCTCCGGCCGGGCGCCCGCCGCCGCGCACAGGCGCAGCAGGTCGTCCAGCAGGTCAGCGTCCTCCGTGACGATCAATGGTCCGCCCTGCCGCCCCTCGGCGGTGGGCGGCCGGTCATGTGTGATGGCTCCCGCCACGATCTCCAGCCCCCTTCGCTGCTTCTTGCGCGGGGCCCGCAGGGTCCTCTGCGGACCCGCGATTCCCGCTCGTGTGAAGAACCGGCAACCGGCCTCCATATGAACGGCCGATACGAACCGGTCAAACGCGCCCGACAAACGGAACCGGCCATGAACTCGCCGCGAGGAACTCGCCGCGAGCGGAGCGCGCTGGAATCACGGTGCAGCGATCCCGGAAATCGTGTGGATCTTGGTCGATAACTGTGGACAACTCAGTGGTTGTGAATATCGCCTTCACCCATACCGGTGACCCGTGTGCGACTTCCTCAGAGCAGCGTCACGACTACACACAGTGACGAATCAGGGGTGCGCCAAGACGGCGGTCGCAGCGGTGGCAGCAAGGCCCCGAGGCCGCGAGGCCGCGCAAAAGAGGGGAAAAACCCATCCGGACATGCGACGACCCCCGCCGGGGGGGAGAGCGGGGGTCGTCCCCACGGCCGACTCGGGGGGGGAGGAGTCGGACCGGGTTAGCACGGTCGCGAACGATCCGTGACTTCCATGGTGTACCCGAGAGCCCTCTCAGGCAAACCCACGCGCCTCACCTTACGCCGAATGGTGGGCCCTATGCTCGGGCTCGTGGAAAACCACTCCTTGCCTCGCACAGCAGCCTTCTTTGACCTGGACAAGACGGTCATTGCGAAGTCGAGCACGCTCACGTTCAGCAAGTCGTTCTACCAAGGCGGGCTGATCAACCGCAGGGCCGCGTTGCGCACCGCATATGCCCAGTTCGTGTTCCTGGCCGGCGGCGCCGACCACGACCAGATGGAGCGGATGCGCAAGTACCTGTCCGCGATGTGCCGCGGCTGGAACGTCCAGCAGGTCAAGGAGATCGTCGCCGAGACGCTGCACGACCTGATCGACCCGATCATCTACGACGAGGCCGCGTCCCTCATCGAGGAGCACCACACCGCCGGGCGCGACGTCGTGATCGTGTCCACGTCCGGAGCGGAAGTCGTCGAGCCGATCGGCGAACTGCTCGGCGCGGACCGTGTGGTGGCGACCCGCATGGTCGTGGGCGAGGACGGCTGCTTCACCGGCGAGGTGGAGTACTACGCGTACGGGCCCACGAAGGCCGAGGCGATCAAGGAGCTGGCCGCGTCCGAGGGGTACGACCTCTCCCGCTGCTACGCCTACAGCGATTCGGCGACCGACCTGCCGATGCTGGAGTCCGTCGGCCATCCGCACGCGGTGAATCCGGACCGCGCGCTGCGCCGCGAGGCGCTCGCCCGCTCATGGCCGATTCTGGACTTCCACCGCCCGGTCCGCCTGAAGCAGCGGCTGCCGACCCTGTCCGTACCACCCCGTCCGGCGCTCGTCGCGGTGGCCGCCATAGGTGCGGCGGCGGCCACGGCGGGGCTCGTCTGGTACGCCAGCAGACGGCGCGCGACAGCGATGTGAACACGTCACAGGTGCGCGGAGAGCACATTCCCGCCCGCTTCGCACCCGTTTGAACCTAAAAGTAAAGAAGTGCAGTCGGGGCTTCCGCTTCCTCCGGACCTGGAGTACAAAGAAGTTAACGGCCCGCGAGACCAAGGACATCCGAGAGGATCACCTTTAAACGCAACCAAGGCCCCACGGACCGAGCATGAACACCGAGCACCCACGCGACGTCGACCCGTCGATTACGGGCCAGCCGCACCAGGTGACGGGCAGAAGTTCCCGACCTGATGGGCAACATATCGAGGACGCTTGGTAACCCGGTGAGCATGCCAGCGGCGGTACGAGACCTCGTACCGCCGCAACCCTGTTCAGGAAGTTTTTCGCCCTCTTAGTAGAGGGCGTTTTTCTTGTGGATTCCCTTACGGATCCCTGCGGGATCCCGGCGAGTTACTAGTAGAGGGCGACTTTCAAACCCTCACGCCGCCCCGCGCTGAAGCGCCTCACAGACGGCCGTCGACTCCCTGACCCCCAGCTCAACCGCCTTGCCGCAGTGGGCGATCCAGGCCGCCATGCCCTCCGGGGTGCCGGAGACATAGCCGTCCAGGGCCGCCGCGTAGGCGGCACGGCCGAGTTCCGCGTGACCGACCTCCGCCGGGCAGATGGACTTCGGGTCGAGGCCGCTGCCGACCAGGACGATGCGTTCGGCCGCGCGCGCGACGAGGCCGTTGTGGGAGGTGAAGGGGCGCAGGGCGAGCAGTTCACCGTGAACGACGGCCGCCGTCACCAGCGCGGGGGCCGAACCTCCCGCCCGTCGCCCACCACCACCCTCAACCGAGCTTCGCGCCCCTCCATATCCGATGATCAGCTGCGAGAGACCTTCGAGGCGTCCGGCCACCTCCTGCGCGTCCGGCAGCGGCAACTCGACGAGGGGCTCGTCGACCGGCTCACCGCTCTGGCGCGGCCGGCCGACCTCGTCGCCCTTGTTCGCGGCCGCCACCAGATGCAGCCGGGCCAGCACCCGAAGGGGCGACTGCCGCCAGATGGACAGGAGTTGGCCCGCCTCGGCGGTCAACCTGAGGGCCGCCCCGACCGTACGGGCCTCGTCGTCCGCGCTGAAGTCGGTGCGGCGGCGCACCTCTTCGAGGGCCCAGTCGGCGCCGGACAGCGCCGCG
Source organism: Streptomyces sp. NPDC001530 (assembly GCF_042894545.1). NCBI lineage: Bacteria > Bacillati > Actinomycetota > Actinomycetes > Kitasatosporales > Streptomycetaceae > Streptomyces > Streptomyces sp. NPDC001530. Next base: position 329,238 of record NZ_JBIAVS010000004.1, on the reverse strand, counting down.
GAACCGCGCGCGCCGCGCAGCGCCGCCTCGGACGTGATCTCGTTGCTGCGGCGCCGCATGATCCGGTGACCGTAGACACGGTCCACGGCCTTGCGGACGGACTCCACGGATTCGGCCACTCCGGGAAGCGAACCCAGGGCCGCGAGCGGATCGGCGGACGCGCCTGTCGTACTCATGAGTACGACACTACGCGCCCACCCGTCACCCCGACCGCCACCCCTCATCGAGCCTCGCGCCCCGGTGGGGCCACCCCACGAAGGAGTGGTCTTCTTCACGCACACCGGGCACCTAGAGCGATCACACCGCTACCCTTGGTGAACATGAAAATTGCTTTCGTAGGGAAGGGCGGCAGCGGCAAGACCACCCTGTCCTCGCTCTTCGTCCGCCACCTCGCGGCCTCCGGATCTCCGGTCGTCGCGGTGGACGCCGACATCAACCAGCACCTGGCGGCCGCGCTCGGCCTCGACGACACGGAGGCCGCCGGGCTGCCCGCGATGGGCGAGCGGCTGCCGCTGATCAAGGACTACCTGCGCGGGGCCAATCCGCGCATCGCGTCCGTCGAGACGATGATCAAGACGACCCCGCCCGGCGAAGGGTCGCGGCTGCTGCGCGTGCGCGAGAACAATCCGGTCTACGACGCCTGCGCGCGACCGGTGGAACTCGACGGCGGCGCCGTCCGTTTGATGGTCACCGGCCCGTTCACCGAGGCCGATTTGGGAGTGGCGTGCTACCACTCCAAGACCGGTGCAGTGGAGCTCTGCCTGAACCATCTCGTCGACGGCCAGAGCGAGTACGTCGTCGTCGACATGACGGCGGGCTCCGACTCCTTCGCGTCCGGCTTGTTCACCCGCTTCGACATCACGTTCCTCGTCGCCGAGCCGACGCGGAAGGGGGTCTCCGTCTATCGCCAGTACAAGGAGTACGCCCGCGACTTCGGCGTCATCCTGAAGGTCGTCGGCAACAAGGTGCAAGGCCAGGACGACATCGACTTCCTCCGCGCCGAAGTCGGTGACGACCTCCTGGTGACGGTCGGGCACTCGGACTGGGTGCGCGCCGCGGAGAAGGGCCGCACACCGAGGTTCGAACTCCTGGAGGAGGCCAACCGCCGCTCCCTGCGCACCTTGCAGACCGCCGCAGACGCCACGTACGAACTGCGCGACTGGGAGCGTTACACCCGCCAGATGGTGCACTTCCACTTGAAGAACGCCAGCAGTTGGGGCAATGCGAAAACCGGGGCGGACCTGGCCGCACAGGTCGACCCCGGTTTCGTACTCGGCGAAGACCTGGTGGCTACGGCTTGACCGCCGGTGCCCCGGGGACGCCCTTCGGGGCCGGGGCGGGGCGGCCCGAGAGGAAGGACGCCCAGCCCTGCTTCGGGGCCTCGCCGACCTTGAGCCCGCGGAGCTTGTCGAGGGTGGCCGGGTCCTGGGCGTCGAGCCAGTCGGCGAGCTGCCGGAAGGAGACGCAGCGGACCTCGGGCTTGGTACAGACACTCTCGACGACTTCGTCGATGGCACGCATGTAGGTGCCGCCGTTCCAGGACTCGAAGTGGTTGCCGATGATCAGCGGTGCGCGGTTGCCGTCGTAGGCCCGGTTGAAGCCCTTGAGCAGGCCGTCCCGCATCTGGTCGCCCCAGTACTCCTGCTTGTCGGGGTCCCCCTGGGTCTGGGTGCCCGACTGGTTGACCATGAAGTTGTAGTCCATGGTCAGCTGCTCGTAGGAGTGCCCGGGGAAGGGTACGAGCTGCATCGACAGGTCCCACAGGCCCCGCTTCTTCTTGGGCCAGACCTGGTCGTTGACGCCGCTGGTGTCATAGCGGAAGCCCAGCTGCCGGGCTGCCTCCGTGAAGTTCTTCCGGCCCTCCAGGCACGGGGTGCGGGCGCCGATGAGCTCCTTGTCGTAGTCGAAGGGCAGCGGGGACGCCTTCTTCATGCCTGTGTTGGTCTTCCAGGACTTCACGAACGACTTCGCCTGGGCGATCTCGTTCTTCCAGTCGGCGACCGACCACTCGCCGACCCCGCCGTCGCTGCCGCAGAAGTGGCCGTTGAAGTGGGTGCCGATCTCATTGCCCTCCAGCCACGCGCCGCGCAGCTGCTTCACGGTGTCCTTGATGCCCTGCTCGTCGTTGAAGCCGATCTCGGAACTGCCGGGCGAGTGCTGCGGCGGCCGGTAGAGGTCGCGCTTGTCCTCCGGCAGCATGTAGAGGCCGCTCAGGAAGTACGTCATCGTCGCGTTGTTGGCCTTGGAGATCTTCCGGAAGTGCGAGAAGAGCTTCTGGCTGTCCTCGCCGGCGCCGTCCCACGAGAAGACCACGAACTGCGGGGGCTTCTGACCGGGCTTGAGCCGTACGGGTCTGGGCAGATGCGGCTGCGCACCGGTGTACGCGGTGGAGCCGTCACCGATCAGGCGGACCGCGCTCCCGGGCGCCGGTGCCCCCGCCTTCTTCGCGCCGTGCGCGCCTTCCTGGGAGCCGGTCGTATCGCTCGAGCAACCTGCGAGCGCCGTGGCGCAGGCCGCGGCGAGTGCTACACCCGCGGCGATCCTCTGGGTGGCGGCCATCTTCCGCCCTCCTTCTTCCTTCGGTCAGGGCAACGCTGATTAGGGCGTTCTGTGGTGATGTGCAGCGATTTGCCGACAGCGCCGCCAAGTTCGCACGGGACCGAGAAGGAATAAATACGACAAGCCGATCAATTGCTCGCTTCACCCTGGAGGGTGATTTAGTGCCCCATTTGCTCCGAAATTTCGCGCGAGACCTTTACTCTGCATTACGATCCGTTTACCGAGTGTTGAGAATCCCGCCGCTGCACGCCGTGACCCACGGCCGCGATCCGCCCCCCGCCGCTTCGGACGGGGGACCACCTGTTCCGCGACCGCGCTGCCCCGGAGGAGACGGGAACCATGTCCGCCTGCGTCCCCACCCGCGCCGCCGATTCGACTCGGCCGAGGCGCATCCACCAGTCCCACAGTCCCCCGCCGACTCCGCCCCGCCGATTCCGTATCGCGGGCGCCGATCTGTCGGCCTCGATCGCGGTCTTCCTGATCGCCCTGCCGCTATCCCTCGGCATCGCCCTCGCCACCGGCGCACCGCTCCAGGCCGGCCTCGTCGCCGCTGCTGTGGGCGGCCTCGTCGCCGGACGGCTCGGCGGCTCACCGCTCCTGGTGAGCGGGCCCGCAGCCGGGCTCACGGTCGTCACCGCCGAGCTCATCCACCGCTACGGATGGCGTACGACCTGCGCCATCACCGTCCTCGCCGGACTCACCCAACTGGGCCTGGGCTGCCTGCGCGTGGCCCGTACGGCACTGGCCGTCAGCCCCGCGATCGTGCACGGCATGCTCGCCGGCATCGGCGTGACCATCGCCGTCGCCCAGCTGCACATCGTGCTGGGCGGCACTCCGCAGAGTTCCGTCCTCGACAACCTCCGTGCGCTGCCGGACCAGTTGGCGCACGTCCACCCCGCCGCGGTGTCGATGAGCACGCTGACGTTGCTCCTCCTCCTCGCCTGGCCGCGGATTCCCGGGCGGGTCGGGCACGTACTGCACAAGGTCCCCGCCGCACTCGTCGCCGTCGCCGGGGCCACCGCGACCGCCTCGCTCGCCGGGCTGACCCTGCCCAGGGTCGACCTGCCGTCCTGGAGCAGCCATGCGCTGGCCGGGCTGCCCGAGGGGCCGGTGCTCGGGATCGTCGCCGCCGTCTTCACCGTGACGCTGGTGTGCAGCGTGGAGTCGCTGCTCGGCGCCGTCGCCGTGGACAAGCTGGTGACGGGGCGGCCCGGGCTGCGGTCCCAGGTGGGCCGCTCCGACCTCGACCGGGAGCTGTTCGGGCAGGGCGCCGCCAATGTCGTCTCCGGCGCGCTCGGCGGACTGCCGGTCACCGGGGTCGCCGTACGAAGTGCCGCGAATGTGCGAGCCGGTGCCGTGAGCCGGAACTCCACGATGCTGCACGGCGTTTTCGTAGTAGTTGCCGCGCTGCTGATGGTCCCGATCCTGGAGCTGATCCCCCTCGCATCGCTCGCCGCCCTGGTGATGGCCGTCGGCATCCAGATGGTGTCCCTGCACCACATCCGCGCGGTCACCCGCCACCGCGAGGTGCTGGTGTACGCCGTCACCACGCTCGGCGTCGTCTTCCTCGGAGTTCTCGAGGGCGTGGCGCTGGGGGTCTCCGTGGCCGTCGGCGTCGCCCTGCACCGCCTCGCCCGCACCCGTATCACGCACGAAGAGAAGGAGGGAGTCCATTACGTACAGGTACGAGGGCAATTGACGTTCCTCGCGGTGCCACGGCTCAGCCGTGCCCTGCATCTGGTACCCCAAGGGGCCGATGTCGTCGTGGAGTTGGACGGCTCGTTCATGGACCACGCGGCGTACGAGTCCCTGCAGGACTGGCAGAGCGCGCACTTCGCGGGGGGCGGCGCGGTCGAGCTCACGGGCCGGGCCGGAACGCGGATTGCCGAGCCCGCGAGCTCCGCCCACTGCCGCTGCCGGCCCTGGACGCCATGGCGCAACCACCAGTGCGAGACCTCCCCGGGTCCGCAGTCCGTACCCCCCGGCAGCCAGTCGGGCGGGCCGGGCGAAGAGGCCGATGCCTCCCGACCAAGTGGGCATCAACTGGCGCGTGGCATCAGCGCGTTCCAGCGCAACACCGCGCCCCTGGTGCGGGGTGAGCTGGCGCGGCTGGCGCGGGAAGGGCAGCGGCCGTCCCAGCTGTTCCTGACCTGTGCCGACTCGCGGCTCGTCACATCGATGATCACCTCCAGTGGTCCGGGTGACCTCTTCGTCGTACGGAATGTGGGCAACCTCGTGCCGTTGCCCGGGGAGGAGAGCGGGGACGACTCGGTGGCCGCGGCGATCGAGTACGCGGTGGACGTGCTGAAGGTGCGGTCCATCACCGTGTGCGGGCACTCCGGGTGCGGGGCGATGCAGGCCCTGTTGACGTCGGAGCCCGGAGGAGCGCTCACGCCGCTCAAGCGGTGGCTGCGGCACGGGCTGCCGAGCCTGGAGCGGATGGCCGCCAAGGACCGGCCGTGGGCGCGGCTGGCCCGGCGGGCGCCCGCCGACGCGGTGGAGCAGCTCTGTCTGACCAATGTGGTGCAGCAGTTGGAGCATCTGCGGGCGCATGAGTCCGTGGCGCGGGCCCTGCGGGAGGGTGTGCTCGAACTGCACGGGATGTACTTCCACGTCGGGGAGGCTCAGGCGTATCTGCTGGCCGACGGTGACGGAGCCGAGCTGTTCGCTCACGTGGGGGCGGCGGAGGATCTGCGCCATCCCGCGTGACCGGGCCATGGTGCGCGGCCCCAGTCGGCGGGGCCGCGCACCATGTACCACGCAACTTGGGGGGAGGGCGATGCCGTACAGCCATGCGGTGTCGAGGCTGGGGCAGGGGCCGTGGGTGTGGGCGGAGGTCCAGGACCGCGGGGGAGGTCTTGGCGGTCAGGTCGGCGGCGGCGTCGGGTCCTCGACACACCAGGCCAGGAAACGTGTCACGGCGTCATCGACATGGCGCCGGTAGAGCTGTTCGACGAGCTGTGGATCACGTGCCGCGGCGAGGGGGTCGGCTCCCTATCCGTTCCGCTCGGTGTCTGCTTCGCTTCGGGGCACTTCGCCTGTTCTTGGGCCGAGACCCAGGAAGCGTTACCGAGTGAACCCGACGGGCGGACCGTACGTGCCTCTGAGGGGTGCCACTGCCCATCAATAGGTCTAAACCAATTTCGGGTCGGCCCTTGTCACCGAGCCCCCCGGTCTGATGAGCTGTGGCCTGGGACACAACGGACACCCTGGGAAAGGGAGATGTCGTGAGCAACGAAAGCCTGGCCAACCTGCTGAAGGAAGAGCGCAGGTTCGCGCCGCCCGCCGACCTGGCCGCGAACGCCAACGTCACCGCGGAGGCGTATGAGCAGGCCAAGGCTGACAGGCTCGGCTTCTGGGCCGCGCAGGCCCGTCGGCTGACCTGGGCCACCGAGCCGACCGAGACGCTGGACTGGTCGAACCCGCCCTTCGCGAAGTGGTTCGCCGACGGGAAGCTGAACGTCGCGTACAACTGCGTGGACCGGCATGTCGAGGCCGGGAACGGTGACCGCGTCGCCATCCACTTCGAGGGTGAGCCGGGCGACAGCCGGGCCATCACGTACGCCGAGCTCAAGGACGAGGTCTCCAAGGCCGCGAACGCCCTGACCGAGCTCGGAGTCGGCAAGGGCGACCGGGTCGCCGTATACCTGCCGATGATCCCCGAGGCCGTCGTCGCGATGCTGGCCTGCGCCCGTATCGGCGCCGCGCACTCGGTCGTCTTCGGCGGCTTCTCCGCGGACGCGATCGCCACGCGCATCGAGGACGCCGACGCCAAGGTGGTCATCACCTCCGACGGCGGCTACCGACGCGGCAAGCCGTCCGCGCTCAAGCCTGCCGTCGACGACGCGATCAACCGGGTGGACCGGATCGAGCACGTCCTCGTCGTACGGCGTACCGGGCAGGAGATCGCCTGGACCGAGGGCCGCGACGTGTGGTGGCACGAGATCGTCGAGCGGCAGTCCGCCGAGCACACGCCGGAGGCGTTCGACGCCGAGCAGCCGCTGTTCATCCTCTACACCTCCGGGACGACGGGGAAGCCGAAGGGCATCCTGCACACCTCGGGCGGCTACCTCACACAGGCCGCGTACACCCACCACGCCGTCTTCGACCTCAAGCCGGAGACCGACGTGTACTGGTGCACGGCCGACATCGGCTGGGTCACCGGGCACTCGTACATCACGTACGGGCCGCTCGCGAACGGTGCGACGCAGGTGATGTACGAGGGGACGCCGGACACGCCGCACCAGGGGCGGTTCTGGGAGATCGTGCAGAAGTACGGTGTGACGATCCTGTACACGGCGCCCACGGCCATTCGTACGTTCATGAAGTGGGGCGACGACATCCCCGCGAAGTTCGACCTGTCGTCACTCCGTGTCCTGGGTTCGGTCGGCGAGCCGATCAACCCCGAGGCGTGGATCTGGTACCGCAAGCACATCGGCGGTGACCGTACGCCGATCGTGGACACCTGGTGGCAGACCGAGACCGGCGCGATGATGATCTCGCCGCTGCCCGGGGTCACCGAGGCGAAGCCGGGGTCCGCGCAGCGGCCGCTGCCTGGGATCTCGGCGACGGTGGTCGACGACGAGGCTCAGGAAGTGCCCAACGGGGGCGGTGGGTACCTCGTGCTGACCGAGCCGTGGCCCTCGATGCTGCGGACCATTTGGGGAGACGACCAGCGGTTCATCGACACGTACTGGTCGCGGTTCGCGGGGAAGTACTTCGCCGGGGACGGGGCCAAGAAGGACGAGGACGGGGACATCTGGCTCCTCGGGCGTGTGGACGACGTGATGCTGGTCTCCGGGCACAACATCTCGACGACCGAGGTCGAGTCGGCGCTCGTCTCGCATCCGGCGGTCGCCGAGGCGGCGGTCGTGGGAGCGGCGGACGAGACGACCGGGCAGGCGATCGTGGCGTTCGTGATCCTGCGGGGGTCGGCTTCCGCCGAGGATGACGGGCTGGTGGCCGAACTGCGCAATCACGTGGGGGCCACGCTCGGGCCGATCGCCAAGCCGAAGCGGGTGCTACCGGTGGCTGAGCTGCCGAAGACCCGGTCCGGGAAGATCATGCGGCGGCTGTTGCGGGACGTTGCGGAGAACCGGGAGCTCGGTGACGTCACTACGCTCACGGACTCCACGGTGATGGACCTGATCCAGGCGAAGCTGCCGGCGGCGCCTAGCGAGGACTGACGGGGTTCCCTTCCGGGGGTCCCGGCCCGGGCTCCCGTCCTGAGGGTTTTCCCCGCCCACCCACCCCTATCAGGTGTGGGGGCACTGAGTGCCCCCACACCCCACACTCGGTGCAATGGCGGGGCTCCGCCCCTGCACCCCGGCGGGGGACTACGTCCCCCTGCACCCCCGCCGGGTACTACGTCCCCCACTCCCCACCCCTCGCCGTATGGGCGGCGCCTCCCAAACGCCCACCCCTGGCGGCTGCCTCCCACGTGCCCCCCTTGCGGGCACCGCCCACGCGACGACGCCCTCCCCACTGGCGCCCGCGTCCCCCTTCCTGCGACGGCATCCTCGTCACGACGCCTACGTCACCGACGCGTACGTCACCCTTCTCAGACACGGCGCACCCATCCCTGCCCCCGTCACCCTCCCCATGGCGCCCCGTCCCGCACTCGCGCCCCCACGCATCCCCCACGACGGCGCCCGCCCCCAAGCACCCGCAGCCGCGAACGCGCGGAAGGGGCGGTGCCGGTACATCAAATGCCCGTCGCTTACGCCCGGATCCGGAAACGGCTCCCCATAGCCCAACGCCTGATCCACCGACGACGGGCGGATGTACCGGCACAGCCCCGACCCCCCACCCACCCGGAGGCGAACCTGCGACGCACCCGCACCCCCCACACAGCGCGCCTAGCGAACCTTTTGCACCTAATGTGAAGATCGCTGCGAAAAGGCCGGCCACATCTTAGGTAAGCTAAGGAAAGCGTCAACAGCGCGACAAAGCCGCGCGGCGAGAAGAAGTCAAGGTGTGCCGGGAAGTCTGGTCGGCGAGTGTTCAGTCCTGCCTACCCGACCGGAGGTCTCACCTGTGGCCGCGCCCCGCACCCCCACCCGCAAACTGCTCGGACGGCTGTCCCTGCCCGAGCGGAACTTCGTCGCGGATGCACTCCGTACCGAAACCGTGGGCGGCGTGCTGTTGCTGGTCGCCGCGATCACGGCGCTGATCTGGGCGAACACCCCGCTGCGGGACAGTTACGAGAGCGTCAGCCACTTCCACATCGGGCCCGCTTCCCTCGGGCTCGACCTGTCCGTGCAGCACTGGGCGGCCGACGGACTGCTCGCCGTGTTCTTCTTCGTTGCCGGGATCGAGCTCAAACGCGAGCTGGTCGCCGGGGATCTGCGAGACCCCAAGGCCGCGCTGCTCCCCGTGGTCGCCGCGGTCAGCGGTATGGCCGTGCCCGCGCTCGTGTACGCGCTCACCAACGCCACCGGCGGGGGCTCGCTCGACGGCTGGGCCGTGCCCACCGCCACCGACATCGCCTTCGCGCTCGCCGTACTCGCCGTGATCGGGACGTCGCTGCCGTCCGCCCTGCGCGCCTTCCTGCTGACGCTCGCCGTCGTCGACGACCTGTTCGCGATTCTGATCATCGCGGTGTTCTTCACCGAGAAGATCGACTTCGCGGCTCTCGGCGGGGCCATCGTCGGGCTCGCCGTCTTCTGGCTGCTGCTGCGGAAGGGCGTACGCGGGTGGTACGTGTACGCCCCGCTCGCCCTTGTCATCTGGGGGCTGATGTACAACAGCGGCATCCACGCCACCATCGCCGGTGTCGCGATGGGCCTGATGCTGCGCTGCCACCGACGGGAAGGCGAGGAGCACTCCCCCGGTGAGCACATTGAGCACCTTGTGCGGCCGCTGTCCGCCGGACTCGCCGTGCCCCTGTTCGCGCTGTTCAGCGCGGGGGTCGTGGTCTCCGGCGCGGCGCTGAGGGATGTGTTCACCCAGCCCGAGACGCTCGGTGTCGTGCTGGGACTCGTCGTCGGTAAGACGGTGGGTATTTTCGGCGGGACCTGGCTGACGGCACGGTTCACGAGGGCCTCACTCAGTGAGGACCTGGCCTGGCCGGACGTCTTCGCCGTGGCGAGCCTCTCCGGGATCGGCTTCACCGTTTCGCTGCTCATCGGCGAACTCGCCTTCGACAGCGACACGCTGCTCACCGACGAGGTCAAGGCCTCCGTCCTGGTCGGCTCGCTCATCGCGGCCGTCCTCGCCACCGTGCTGCTGAAGATACGCAACGCCAAGTACCGCGAGCTCTGCGAGGCGGAGGAGCGCGACGAGGACCATGACGGCATCCCCGACATCTACGAGCAGGACAACCCGGCGTATCACCTGCGGATGGCCGAGATCTACGAGCGGAAGGCCGCAGAACATCGGAGGCTTGCCGAAGTGGCGGGCGGGGCAGGCGGCGAGGACGACGGTCCGGCATGATCTGACCAGACGGTACAAACAGAAGCAGATGCCGGACCGCATGACCGGACCGTACGAGCAGGACAGACGGAAGCCAGACCGTACGGCACCGACAGAAGCCAGACCGTACCGACACCGGCGGAAGCCGGACCGTACACACACATGCAGAAGAGGGAGATCGCGATGAGCGCACCCGACGGCAGCCCGGTCGGCGCCGAACGCAGCATCGGCCAGCTGTTCGCCTCGGCGACGACCGAGATGTCCGCGCTGGTGCACGACGAGATCGCACTGGCGAAGGCGCAGCTCAAGCAGGACGTCAAGCGCGGCGCGGTCAGCGGCGGCGCGTTCACGGTGGCTGGTGCGGTGCTCCTGTTCTCCCTGCCGATGCTGAACTTCGCCCTGGCGTACGGCATTCGGACCTGGAGCGACTGGAACCTCGCGATCTGCTTCGTGCTGTCCTTCGCGGCGAACGTGCTCGTCGCCGTCGTCCTCGCGCTGATCGGCGTCGTCTTCGCCAAGAAGGCCAAGAAGAGCCAGGGCCCGCAGAAGGTCGCCGCCTCGATGAAGGAGACGGCGGGCGTCCTGCAGAACGCCAAGCCGCACCCCCGACCCGAGCGGGTCGAGGACACCGTCGAGACTGTGGCACGCTCGTCCTCATGACGGACCCCGCCACACCTTCGGCGCAACAACCCGCTTCGGCCGTACGCCTCGATGGGCCCTGGACACATCGGGACGTCGCCGCCAATGGCGCGCGCTTCCACATCGCCGAGATGGGCGACGGGCCGCTCGTCCTGCTGCTGCACGGCTTCCCGCAGTTCTGGTGGGCCTGGCGGCACCAACTGGTCGCCCTCGCCGACGCCGGGTTCCGAGCCGTCGCCATGGACCTGCGCGGGGTCGGCGGCAGCGACCGCACCCCGCGCGGTTACGACCCCGCCAACCTCGCGCTCGACATCACCGGGGTCGTACGGTCCCTCGGCGAGCCCGACGCCGCGCTGGTCGGGCACGACCTTGGCGGCTACCTGGCGTGGACGGCGGCCGTGATGCGGCCCAAGCTCGTACGCCGGCTCGCGGTGTCGTCGATGCCCCATCCCCGGCGCTGGCGTTCCGCCATGCTCTCCGACGTCAAACAGACCGCCGCGGGCTCCTACATCTGGGGGTTCCAGCGGCCCTGGATTCCGGAGCGTCAACTCGTCGCGGACGAGGGCGCCCTGGTGGGTCGTCTGGTACGGGACTGGTCGGGGCCGCGGCTGCCGGACGACGAGGCCGTGCAGACGTACCGCCGCGCCATGTGCATTCCGTCGACGGCGCACTGCTCGATCGAGCCGTACCGGTGGATGGTGCGGTCCATGGCCCGCCCGGACGGCATCCAGTTCAATCGGCGTATGAAGCGGCCGGTTCGGGTTCCGACGCTGCATCTGCACGGTTCGCTCGACCCGGTGATGCGGACGCGGAGCGCGGCCGGATCCGGGGAGTACGTGGAAGCGCCGTACCGCTGGCGGCTGTTCGACGGCCTCGGGCACTTCCCGCACGAGGAGGATCCGGTGGCTTTCTCCTCGGAACTCGTCAACTGGCTGAAGGATCCCGAGCCCGATCGGTGACCGCTGGGAAGTCAGGACTGCCCGTCAGCGACCGACAGGTCATTGATGACCTATCGATGACCCGTCGGTGACCGTCCGAACGCGCCGGGTGTCCCGCCCGCCATGCGAACCGGAACACCTGTCCTACGAACAGCCAATTGCCCGGCGCATAGGCCAATTGGGGGGCCGGGGCGCGGTTATCGACCTTGGGGCAGGGGCAGACGTCGGGGTATGGGCTGGACGCACGACTACAGTGACGCAGCACGAAACCGCCGCTCGGCCACGGGCCTGAGCTCCCATCAAAGGGGTACGCCGCAGTTCGCGGGCACGGACCCCCGCGTGGGGATCCCGCACATTCTGCGCCGCCGGGCCCGCTGGGTCTCGGTGCGGCTGCGTCACCCACGCGGCTGAGCCCGCAGCACCTTTCACCCGTCACCCGTCGGAGCTACAGCGCGCAGCTGTCGCTGTCCACCTGCTGGTTGGCGGTACGCCCCTTGGTGACGTCCTCCTGGACCTCGTCCGCGGTGAGCGCGTACCCGGTGTTGGCGTCGTCGAGCGACTTCGCGAAGACCACGCCGTACACCTTGCCTTCGGGTGTCAGCAGCGGGCCGCCGGAGTTGCCCTGGCGCACGGTCGCGTAGAGCGAGTAGACATCGCGGCGCACCGTCTTGCGGTGGTAGATGTCCGGGCCGTTGGCCGTGATGCGCCCGCGCACGCGCGCGGGCTGGACGTTGTACGCCCCGTTCTGCGGGAAGCCGGCGACGATCGCGCTGTTGCCACTGGTCGCGTCCTGGGCGCTGAACTTCAGGGCGGGCGCGTTCAGGTTCGGTACGTCGAGTACGGCGATGTCGCGCTCCCAGTCGTACAGGACGACCGTGGCGTCGTACTTCTTGCCCTCACCGCCGATCTGGACGGTGGGCTCGTCGACTCCACCGACCACGTGCGCGTTGGTCATCACGCGGCGGTCGCCGAAGACGAAGCCGGTGCCTTCGAGGACCTTGCCGCAGCTCTGGGCGGTGCCCATGACCTTGACGATGGACTTCTGGGCGCGGGTGGCGACGGCGCTGTTGGCGAGGGCCGGGTCGGGGGGCCGGACATCGGTGATGGGCTCGTTCGCGAACGGGCTGAAGACCTGCGGGAAGCCGTTCTGCGCGAGGACCGAGGAGAAGTCGGCGAACCAGGTGTTGGCCTGGGAGGGCAGCGCCCGCGACACGCCGAGCAGCACCTTGGAGTTACGGACCTCCTTGCCGAGCGTCGGCAGCGTCGTACCGGCGAGGGCCGAGCCGATCAGCCAGGCCACGAGCAGCATCGCCACGACGTTGACGAGGGCGCCGCCCGTCGCGTCCAGGGCGCGGGCCGGGGACCAGGTGATGTACCGGCGCAGCTTGTTGCCGAGGTGGGTGGTGAGGGCCTGGCCCACGGAGGCGCAGACGATCACGACGACCACCGCGACGACGGCGGCGGTCGTACTCACCTTGGTGTCGTCGGTCGCCCAGCCCCAGATGACCGGGAGCAGGTAGACGGCGACGAGGCCACCGCCCAGGAAGCCGATCACCGACAGGATGCCGACGACGAAGCCCTGGCGATAGCCCACGATCGCGAACCACACAGCGGCGACCAGCAACAGGATGTCCAGCACGTTCACCGCTTCAAGCCTCGCCTCATCACTCTCCGGTCGCCATCGCCCGGCCGGGGGTCCGGCCCGCCGCGCCGCGGCAATTGAACATGGCGTCTCCCGGGAAAACACAGCACGGAGGTCACCTTGTCATGCGCGCCAGTCGAGCGGGACCTGCTTACCGCGGTCCCAGGGGCGCTCCCAACCCGCGTAGTGCAGGATCCGGTCGATGATTCCGGCGGTGAAGCCCCAGACCAGGGTCGATTCGACCAGGAATGCCGGACCTCGGTGGCCGCTGGGGGCCGCGGTCATCACGCGGTTGGCGGGGTCCGTGAGATCCGCCACGGGGACGGTGAAGACGCGGGCCGTCTCGTTCGGATCGACTACGCCCACCGGCGTCGGGCGGCGCCACCAGCCCAGTACAGGGGCGACGACGAAGCCGCTCACCGGGATGTAGAGCGTCGGCAGCACGCCGAAGAGCTGGACGCCGCTCGGGTCGAGCCCGGTCTCCTCCTCGGCCTCGCGGAGAGCGGCCCGCAGCGGCCCGTCGGCCTTCGGGTCGCCGTCCTCGGGATCGAGGGCGCCACCGGGGAAGGAGGGCTGGCCGGCATGCGATCTCAGGGAGCCGGCGCGCTCCATGAGCAGCAGCTCGGGGCCGTGGTCGCCCTCGCCGAACAGGATGAGGACGGCGGACTGCCGCCCCGCGCCGTTCGCCGGGGGCAGGAAGCGGCTCAGCTGGAGCGGCTCGACCGTCTCGGCGGCGCGCACCACCGGGGCCAGCCAGTCGGGCAGACCGTCCTTGCTGAGTGTCACCGGGCCGCCCTGTGTGTTGCTCGCGTGCGTCATCGCCACCCCCGTTCTGCTGTTCCCAACGCCTGCCGGTGCCGCGTTCGTTCCATGCCGTGGCGCGTCGTCCGGCGTGTCGCCCGATTCGTCGTCCGGCCCGTCATCCGGCGCCCAGTGGGGGTGCCGGGATGCCGCCCGCGTCCAGGTACGCCTGCGGGGGCTTGAGGCGCTGGCCGGGGAAGCCGCCCTTCTCGTACTTCAGGAGCTTCTTCGCCTTCTCGGGGTCGGTCTCGCCCTCCCCGTACGCCGGGCAGAGCGGGGCGATGGGGCAGGCGCCGCAGGCGGGCTTGCGGGCGTGGCAGATACGGCGGCCGTGGAAGATCACATGGTGGGAGAGCATCGTCCACTCGCTCTTCGGGAAGAGCGCGCCGACGGCCGCCTCGATCTTGTCCGGGTCGGTCTCGTCGGTCCACTTCCAGCGGCGGACGAGCCGCTGGAAGTGCGTGTCCACGGTGATTCCGGGGCGTCCGAAGGCGTTGCCGAGCACGACGAAGGCGGTTTTGCGGCCCACGCCGGGGAGCTTGACGAGGTCTTCGAGGCGGCCGGGGACCTCGCCTCCGAACTCCTCCACGAGGGCCTTGGAGAGCCCTATCACCGACTTGGTCTTGGCCCGGAAAAACCCGGTCGGGCGCAGGATCTCCTCGACTTCCTCCGGGTTGGCGGAGGCCAGGTCCTCGGGGGTCGGGTACTTGGCGAAGAGCGCCGGAGTCGTCTGGTTCACCCGCAGGTCGGTGGTCTGGGCGGACAGGACCGTGGCGATGATCAGCTGGAAGGCGTTCTCGAAGTCCAGCTCCGGGTGGGCGTACGGGTACACCTCGGCGAGCTCGCGGTTGATGCGGCGGGCTCGACGCACGAGGGCGGGGTCGGGCGGGAGCGCCTGTTGGGGGGACTTCTTGGAGGGGGGCGCTTTCTTGGCGGCCGCTGCCTTCTTGGCAGCCGCCTTCTTGGCAGCCGCCTTCGTAGCCGTCGCCGTCTTGGCGGCAGGCACCTTCTTGGCAGCCGTCACTTTGCTGGTCGTCCCCTTTTTGGCGGGCGCCGTCTTCGTAGTCGCCTTTTTGGCGGGCACCGTCTTCTCAGTCGCCGTCTCAGTCGCCGCCTTCTTGGTGGTCGTCGTCTTCTTGGCCGCTGCCTTCTTGGTGGTGGCCGTCTTCTGGGCGGTCGCCTTCGTGGCCGTCGTCTTCTTGGCGGCTGCCGTCCCGCCCGGCGTCGCCTTCTTCGTCGGCGCCTTGGTGGAGGCCTTCACCGGCGTCGAATTTGTCGCTTTTGTCGGTTTCTTGGTTCCGTCGGGGCTCTGTTCGCCCACAGCGGAATCGCGACGTACAACCACCCGCCCAGCCCCCTTACCCTGTGCTCTCACCGGCGATTTGGACACCCGGCCAGCCTAAAGCCCGACACCGACATCCGCCCCGGACCGAGGAGATCGGCCCCCAATTGGCCCCCTGCCGCACTCGCCGGGACGCCAGTGCGGCAGACTTGTGACTGATCACACTGTTTGGACCGTCCGGCAAGATGGGGAACACGGTCCCCTGGTACACGGGGGAGCAAGATCCCCTGAGCAGGTCGACAAGGAGAGAACTCGTGGACGACGTTCTGCGGCGCGCCCCGCTCTTCGCGGCGCTCGATGACGAGCAGGCCGCGGAGCTCCGCGCCTCCATGAGTGAGGTGACCCTCGCACGCGGTGACGCTCTCTTCCATGAGGGCGACCCCGGCGACCGCCTCTACGTGGTCACCGAGGGCAAGGTGAAGCTCCATCGCACCTCCCCCGACGGCCGCGAGAACATGCTCGCCGTCCTCGGCCCCGGTGAGCTGATCGGCGAGCTGTCGCTGTTCGACCCGGGCCCGCGCACGGCGACCGCCACCGCGCTGACCGAGGTCAAGCTGTTGGGCCTCGGCCACGGGGACCTTCAGCCGTGGCTCAACGCACGGCCCGAGGTGGCCGCCGCGCTGCTGCGCGCCGTCGCCCGGCGCCTGCGCAAGACCAACGACCAGATGTCCGACCTGGTCTTCTCGGACGTGCCGGGCCGCGTTGCCCGCGCGCTCCTGGACCTCTCCCGCCGCTTCGGCGTGCAGTCCGAAGAGGGCATCCACGTCGTGCACGACCTCACGCAGGAGGAGCTGGCCCAGCTGGTCGGTGCGTCCCGCGAGACGGTCAACAAGGCGCTCGCCGACTTCGCCGGGCGCGGGTGGCTTCGCCTGGAGGCGCGAGCTGTGATTCTGCTGGACGTGGAGAGGCTTGCGAAGCGTTCGCGCTGACGCTTCGTCCCGGCCGTACGTCGACGGGGTCCCGCCTCCTTGGGAGGCGGGGCCCCGTTGTGGTTGCCGGAGGCGCGGGTCCGGTTGTGGTTGCCGCGGGCGCGGGGCCGAGTGTGGTTGCCGCAGGAGGGTTTTCGCCCCCTCCGCCCCTACCCGTCCCGACCCGGGGGCTCCGCCACCCCCGTATCGGCCTGACGGCCTCGTCCTCAAACGCCGGACGGGCTGAAAGAACCTGACGGCCCCGTCCTCAAAACGCCGGACGGGCTGAAAGAAAAATGACCTGCCCTGCCATCTGCGGCAGGGCACAGTGGGCTCATGAGCGGCAGAGGGCTCGACCCCCAGGGATACATCGAGCGCGAGGGATCCCTCGGGCGGATTCCGCACGCGTTTCGGCCGGTCGTCGCCGCGGCGCGTGACCGGGTGCTGGATGTCTTCGGGGCGCGGCTGACGAGCGCGTACCTCTACGGGTCGATTCCGCGCGGCACCGCGCGCGTGGGGCGCTCCGACCTCGACCTGCTGCTCGCTCTGCGCGAGGAGCCCACGGAGGCGGACCGGGCGGACGCGCGGGCGCTCGAGGAGGCGCTCGACAAGGAGTTCGCGCAGATCGACGGGGTCGGGACCCTGCTGCTCAGCCGTGCGCGGGTGCTGAGCGACCTGGAGACGTACGACCTCGGCTGGTTCGTCGCCTGCCTCTGTACGCCCCTGTTGGGCGAGGATCTTGCCGAGTACCTGCCGCGCTATCGCCCCGACTCCCTGCTCGCCCGGGAGACGAACGGCGAACTCGCCCTGCTGCTGCCCCGCTGGCGCGAGCGGATCGACGCGGCCGCGGACGCGGACACAGACATGGGCACGGACACGGACATCGCAGAGGCCCTGCGGCCGCTCGTCCGCTACATGTCGCGCCATCTCGTCCGCACCGGTTTCACGCTCGTCATGCCGCGCTGGAACGGCTGGACCAGCGATCTGAGGGAGATGGCCGAGGCGTTCGGCGGGTACTACCCGCGGCGGGCCGCCGAGATGCGGCAGGCGGCCGTCCGCGGATACGAGCCGAGCGGCGAGCTCGCCGTCCTGCGCTCGTACGTCGACGATCTCGGGCCGTGGCTCGCCGAGGAGTACGCGCGCGTGCACGGCGTCAAGGCTCCACGACCGGACGGCCCCTGAATCAGCACGGCCGGACGGCTCTTGAATCAGCACGGCCGGACGGCCCCTAGATCAGGCCGTGCTCGCGCAGGTAGTCCATCTGGGCCCGCACGGACAGCTCCGCCGCGGGCCACAGCGAACGGTCCACGTCCGCGTAGACATGCGCGACGACCTCGCCCGGCGACCGGTAGCCGTTCTCGACCGCCGTCTCGACCTGGGCGAGGCGGTGGGCGCGATGGGCGAGGTAGAACTCGACGGCGCCCTGGGCGTCCTCGAGGACGGGTCCGTGGCCCGGCAGGACGGTGTGGACGCCGTCGTCGACCGTCAGTGAGCGGAGCCGGCGCAGGGAGTCGAGATAGTCGCCCAGACGGCCGTCCGGATGGGCCACCACGGTCGTACCGCGGCCCAGGATGGTGTCACCGGTCAGAACGGCCCGATCGGCCGGGAGATGGAAGCACAGCGAGTCGGCGGTGTGTCCGGGGGTCGGTACGACGCGCAGTTCGAGCCCGCCGACGGAGATCACGTCCCCCGCGGCCAGCCCCTCGTCCCCGAGCCGCAGCGCCGGGTCAAGCGCCCGCACCTTCGTCCCGGTCAGCTCGGCGAACCGCGCCGCGCCCTCGGCATGATCCGGGTGCCCGTGCGTCAGCAGCGTCAGCGCGACCCGTTTCCCGGCCTTCTCAGCCGTGTCCACGACATTCCGCAGATGTACGTCGTCCAGGGGCCCCGGGTCGATGACGACCGCGAGCTCGGAGTCCGGCTCGAAGACGATCCAGGTGTTGGTGCCGTCCAGGGTCATCGCGGACGCGTTCGGGGCCAGCACGTTGACCGCGCGCGCGGTGGCGGGGCCGGAGAGGACCGCGCCGCGTGGCTGGCCGGGGAGGGCGGTGGCGTCGGTCATGCGGGGGCTCCACCGGTCGGGATGCGCTTGGTGAACTCGTCGTGGCCTGGCCAGCTAAGGACCACTTCGCCGTTCTCCAGACGGGCCTTGGCCAGGACGGCGGTCAGGTCGCGGGCGGGAGCGGCGGCGAGGACGTCGGCGGCGCTGTCGTACGGGATGAGCTGGCGCAGGGTGGCGATGGTGGGCGGCATCATCAGGAGCTCGCCCTTGTCGTATCCGTCGGCCGCGTGCGCGGGGCGGATCCACACGGTGCGGTCGGCCTCCGTGGAGGCGTTGCGGGTGCGCTGGCCCTCCGGGAGGGCGGCCACGAAGAACCAGGTGTCGTAGCGGCGTGTTTCGAACTCCGGGGTGATCCAGCGGGTCCAGACGCCCAGGAGGTCGGACCTGAGCACGAGTCCCCTGCGGTCGAGGAACTCGGCGAAGGAGAGGTCGCGGGCGACCAGGGCCGCGCGGTCCGCCTCCCACTCCTCGCCCGTGGTGTCGCCGACCACGGTGTCCGGGGTGGGTCCGGCGAGCAGGACGCCCGCCTCCTCGTACGTCTCCCGTACCGCCGCGCAGACGATGGCCTGGGCGGCGGTCCCGTCCACGTCCAGCCTTTTCGCCCACCACGCGCGCGTGGGGCCCGCCCAGCGGATCTGGTGCTCGTCGTCGCGGGGGTCCACCCCGCCGCCGGGGTACGCGTACGCGCCTCCGGCGAAGGCCATGGAGGCGCGGCGGCGGAGCATGTGCACCACGGGGGTGTCTTCTGTGTCCTTGAGCAGCATGACGGTGGCCGCCCTCTTGGGGGTGACCGGTGTCAGCGTGCCCTCCGCGAGCGCGCGGATCCTCTCGGGCCACTCCGGTGGGTACCACTGCCCATTCGCCATGGGCGGAGGCTATCCCGTGCCGGGCGGATGTTCGAGAGCCGATCGCCGCCCACGATGATCGGCGCCAAGGGTGCGGTGGGGTTTTCTTCGCCCCCTCCGCCCCTACCCTCCCCCAAGCTCTCGGCTTCGCTCGAGCAGGGGGACCCCCATCGCCCCTGGGGGCTGCCGCCCCCAGACCCCCGCATCGGCCTTGACGGCCTCGTCCTCAAACGCCGGACGGGCTGAAAATCTCAGCCCCTCCCGCGTTTGAGGAGCGGGATCTGGGGCGGAGCCCCAGAGACGGGACCCTGCTCGCCTACGCCCCCGTCAGCTCCACCTGGAGTTCGACCTCGACCGGGGCGTCCAGCGGGAGGACCGCGACGCCGACCGCGCTGCGGGCATGGACGCCCTTGTCGCCGAGGACGGCGCCGAGGAGTTCGCTCGCGCCGTTCAGGACGCCCGGCTGGCCGGTGAAGTCCGAGGCGGAGGCGACGAAGCCGACGACCTTCACGACGCGCGCGATGCGGTCCAGGTCGCCCACGATGGACTTGACCGCGGCGAGAGCGTTCAGCGCACAGGTGCGGGCCAGGTCCTTGGCCTCCTCGGCCGTGACCTCGGCGCCCACCTTCCCGGTGACCGGAAGCTTGCCGTCCACCATCGGGAGCTGGCCCGCGGTGTAGACGTACACGCCGGACTGCACGGCGGGCTGGTACGCGGCCAGCGGCGGGACGACATCCGGCAGGCTCAGCCCGAGTTCCGCGAGCTTCGACTCGACGGCGCCGCTCATGCCGACTTCTCCCGCTTCAGGTAGGCCACCAGCTGCTCGGGGTTGTTCGGCCCGGGCACGACCTGGACGAGCTCCCAGCCGTCCTCGCCCCAGGTGTCCAGAATCTGCTTCGTGGCATGGACGAGCAGCGGCACGGTTGCGTATTCCCACTTGGTCATGTGGCCGACTGTAGCCGCTGCCGTGCGGAGCCTCGCGCACACGTTGTCCACAGCCTCCTGCGTAGTCCGGCGGCGGACTGGTTAGGCTCGAATACGTGAGCAGGCTCCAGGTCGTCAGCGGCAAGGGCGGTACCGGCAAGACCACGGTGGCCGCGGCCCTCGCGCTCGCCCTCGCGACCGAGGGCAAGCGCACCCTCCTCGTGGAGGTCGAGGGCAGACAAGGCATCGCGCAGCTCTTCGAGACAGAAGCGCTGCCCTACGAGGAGCGGAAGATCGCGGTCGCTCCGGGGGGCGGGGAGGTGTTCGCCCTGGCCATAGACCCCGAACTGGCCCTTCTGGACTACCTCCAGATGTTCTACAAGCTGGGCAGCGCCGGCCGCGCCCTGAAGAAGCTCGGCGCCATCGACTTCGCGACCACCATCGCGCCCGGTCTGCGGGACGTGCTCCTGACCGGCAAGGCCTGTGAGGCCGTCCGCCGCAAGGACAGGAGCGGGCGGTTCGCGTACGACTACGTCGTCATGGACGCACCGCCCACGGGTCGCATCACGCGCTTCCTGAACGTGAACGACGAGGTGGCGGGCCTCGCCAAGATCGGTCCGATACACAACCAGGCACAGGCCGTCATGCGCGTCCTCAAGTCGCCGGAGACCGCGGTGCACTTGGTGACGCTGCTTGAGGAGATGCCCGTCCAGGAGACCGCGGACGGCATCGCCGAGCTGCGCGCCGCGAAGCTGCCGGTCGGCCGGATCATCGTGAACATGGTGCGGCCCGCGCTCCTCGACGAAACCGATCTGGAGCTCACCGGCGCCGTTCCCCGCAGCGCCATCGCCAAGTCGCTCTCCGCGGCCGGACTCGGCGGCGCCCGCCGCGGCGGACTCGCCGAGCGGTTGGTGGAGCCGCTGCTCCAGCAGGCCGAGGAGTACGCCGAGCGGTACGCCCTGGAGCGTGAGCAGCGGGCCGTGCTCCAGGAGCAGGACCTGCCGCTGCACGAACTCCCGCTGCTCGCCGAGGGAATGGACCTGGCGGGCCTGTACGAGCTCGCCACGGAACTGCGCACGCAAGGGATCTCATGAGTCTGAACCCGGCCCGCGTACTGGACGTCGACCCGCTGCTCGACGACCCGAAGACCCGCATCGTGGTGTGCTGCGGCTCGGGCGGCGTCGGCAAGACGACCACGGCGGCGGCCCTGGGGCTGCGCGCCGCCGAGCGCGGCCGCAAGGTGGTCGTGCTCACCATCGACCCGGCGCGCCGGCTCGCCCAGTCCATGGGCATCGATTCGCTGGACAACACCCCGCGGCGCGTGAAGGGCGTCGAGGGGGACGGCGAGCTGCACGCCATGATGCTCGACATGAAACGCACCTTCGACGAGATCGTCGAGGCGCACGCAAACGGCAAGCAAGCGGCCGCGATCCTCAACAACCCCTTCTACCAGTCGCTTTCGGCGGGCTTCGCGGGCACGCAGGAGTACATGGCGATGGAGAAGCTGGGGCAGCTGCGGGCCCGTGACGAATGGGACCTCATCGTCGTCGACACGCCGCCCTCGCGCTCGGCGCTGGACTTCCTGGACGCCCCCAAGCGGCTCGGGTCCTTCCTCGACGGACGGCTGATCCGGCTGCTGACGGCACCGGCGAAACTGGGCGGCCGTGCGGGGATGAAGTTCCTGAACGTGGGGATGTCGATGATGACCGGCACCCTGGGCAAGCTGCTGGGAGGCCAACTCCTCAAGGACGTCCAGACATTCGTGGCCGCGATGGACACGACGTTCGGCGGCTTCCGTACGCGCGCGGACGCCACGTACAAGCTGCTCCAGGCGCCCGGCACGGCGTTCCTGGTGGTGGCGGCCCCGGAGCGGGACGCGCTGCGCGAGGCCGCTTACTTCGTGGAGCGGCTGGCCGCGGAGGACATGCCGTTCGCGGGTCTGGTGCTCAACCGGGTGCACGGCAGCGGCGCCGCTCAGCTGTCCGCCGAGCGGGCGCTCGCCGCCGCGGAGGATCTCGATTCCACGGCCGATTCAGCGGCTGATTCTGACGCTGACTCCGAGGCTGATTCCGAGGCTGCAGAAAATCTTGACAACGCCCGCATTGTCGATCAGGGGGACGGGAAAGCTGGACTTCGTAACTCTCCCGACACGTACGACAGTTCAGAATCTGCCGCTTCCGAAACACCAGCTCCTGACGGTCCCGACGTAGGCTCCCCCGCCACCACGGACAGGACCGCCGTCACGGACAAGGACCGGACTGCCGCGGCGGACACCGACCGGACCGTCGAGCAGCTCACCGCAGGCCTGCTGAGGCTGCATGCCGAGCGCATGCAGCTGCTCTCCCGCGAGCAGCGCACGCGTGACCGCTTCGCCGCGCGCCACCCCGAGGTGGCGGTGGCCGAAGTGGCCGCGCTGCCGGGCGACGTACACGATCTCGCGGGGCTGCGGGACATCGGGGACCGGCTCGCGGCCAATCGGCCGGAGCTGCCCGAAAGCTGAGAATCCGAGGTGGCCCGAGGGGAGCCCGAGCGGAATGCCCGAGGCCCCTGGGAGACGCCCTGCCCCGAAGGGAGGCGCCCCTCAGCCCACCGCCGCGTAGCGCTCGTACACCTCTTCCTCGTCGAGGGGCAGCAGGCCCGCGCCGCGCTCGTACTCCGTACGCGCGGTCTCCAGCAGGCGACGCCACGAGGTGACGGTCGGTCGCCGGCGCAGCAGCGCGCGGCGCTCACGCTCCGTCATGCCACCCCACACGCCGAATTCGACGCGGTTGTCGAGCGCATCGGCGAGACATTCCGTGCGTACCGGACATCCGGTGCACACTGCCTTCGCCCTGTTCTGCGCTGCTCCTTGAACGAACAGTTCATCCGGATCGGTAGTGCGGCAGGCCGCCTGCGCACTCCAGTCGGTTACCCAGCCCATACCGGCGCCGTCCTCTCCCGAATCGAGGCTCCCCCACGGCGGCAGCGGCATATTCACCGCCGCCAGTTGAGGACGTTACGGAAGGTGGGCACAGCGCAACACCCCCTTCGGGCCCAATCTTGAATGGCCCGAACGGACTATGCGTAAGCGGCAGATCACCCGGGGGAGTGAGCTGAGGACATGCGTGAGCATCCCGGCAAACCGGGACAGTTCAGTTGAGTCACAACGGACACCTGGTGACGCATGAGGCGGATTCGGACACGCCCTCAACGCACCCTCAACCAAAAAAAGTTGGGGAACCTCCGGAACGATTCGGGTTCGCCGGACGTATTGATACGTGACCGCACTGCTGTGACAGTTGAGAACAGCTTAGGCCAAGGCATATACGCGTGTCCGGCGAATGAGAACGTAGGCTGCCCTCA
The DNA here is from genome assembly GCF_042894545.1 of Streptomyces sp. NPDC001530. Classification (NCBI taxonomy): domain Bacteria; kingdom Bacillati; phylum Actinomycetota; class Actinomycetes; order Kitasatosporales; family Streptomycetaceae; genus Streptomyces; species Streptomyces sp. NPDC001530. The sequence goes on along the minus strand of NZ_JBIAVS010000004.1, from coordinate 305,826 downwards.
TGCCAAAGAAGCGCTCGGGCGGTGGTCTGTCCCCTACGCAGCAGGCCGCCAAGTTCCTCGGTGTCAGCGTGCTCGCGGGTGCCGTCATGGCCGGAATCGCCTTGCCCGCCGCGGGCGCGCTCGGTCTCGCGGCCAAGGGATCCGTTCAGGGGTTCGACGACATTCCCGACAACCTGAAGAGTCCGGCGCTGAGTCAGCGGACCACGATCCTGGACAGCCAGGGCAGTCAGATCGCGACGGTCTACTCGCGCGACCGCACGGTGGTCGACCTCAAGGACATCTCGCCGTACATGCAGAAGGCGATCGTCGCGATCGAGGACTCCCGCTTCTACCAGCACGGTGCGGTCGACCTGAAGGGCATCCTGCGCGCCCTGAACCAGAACGCGCAGAACGGCGGAGTGGCCCAGGGCGCCTCCACCCTCACCCAGCAGTTGGTGAAGAACTACTTCGTGGAGGAGGCCGGCGACGACCCGACGAAGGTCGCCCAGGCCACCCAGCAGACCCTCGGCCGCAAGATCCGCGAACTGAAGTACGCGATCCAGCTCGAGGAGAAACTCGGCAAGAAGAAGATCCTCGAGAACTACCTGAACATCACGTTCTTCGGCGAGCAGGCCTACGGCATCGAGGCCGCCGCCCAGCGCTACTTCTCCAAGCCCGCCAAGGAGCTGAACCTCCAGGAGTCGGCGCTGCTCGCGGGCATCGTCCAGTCCCCCAGCCGGTACGACCCGGTCAACGACGAGGCGGAGGCCACCAAGCGCCGCAACACCGTGCTGCAGCGCATGGCGGACGTGCACGACATCTCCCAGCAGGAGGCCGACGCGGCCAAGGAGAAGAAGCTCGGCCTGCACGTGAGCCGGCCCAAGAACGGCTGCATCACGGCCGTCAAGGGCGCCAGCTTCTTCTGCAAGTACGTGGAGCACGTCTTCCTGAGCGACCCGGTCTTCGGCAAGACCAAGGAGGCCCGGGCGAAGATCTGGAACCAGGGCGGCCTGACGATCCGTACGACGCTCGACCCGCAGTCCCAGGAATCGGTGCAGACGTCGATCAAGTCGCACGTCAACAAGTCGGACAAGGTCGCCGCGGCGGCCACCCTGGTCGAGCCGGGCACCGGAAAGATCCTCGGCATGGGCCAGTCGAAGCCGTACGGCTACGGGAAGAACGAGACCGAGTACAACTTCTCGGTCAACTACGACATGGGCGGCTCGAACTACGGCTTCCCGACCGGTTCGACCTTCAAGCCGTTCGTGGCCGCGGCCGCGCTGGAGCAGGGCCGGCCGGCGACACAGGAGTACTCGTCGCCGTACAAGATGCCCTACCCCAGCCCCGTACAGACGTGTGGCAGCAAGCCCTGGACCAACCAGGCCAATGAGCAAGTACCGAATGAGAGCAAGTCGGAGGTCGGTCCGTACCGGCTGAAGGAGGCGATGGCCAAGTCGGTCAACACCTACTTCGTGCAGATGATCTCGGACATCGGCCTCTGCCCGGTGATGAACCAGATCGACAAGCTCGGCGTCGTCCAGGGCAATGGCGACAAGCTCCCCCAGGTGCCCTCCATCGCCCTCGGCGCCAAGGGCATCTCCCCGCTGACGATGGCCACCGCGTACGCCGCCTTCGCCTCCCGCGGCATGTACTGCACGCCGATCGCCATCGAGTCGATCGCGCAGAAGATCGACGGCAAGCAGAAGTCCCTCGAGGTGCCGAAGTCGACGTGCCAGCGGGCGATGTCCGAGAAGACCGCGGACACCGTCAACACCCTGCTGAGCGGCGTGATCGACTCCGGTACGGGCCAGCAGGCCGGTCTCACCGACCGCGCCAACGCCGGTAAGACGGGTACGACGGACGAGCGCAGGAACGCCTGGTTCGTCGGCTACACGCCGAACCTGTCCGGCGCGGTCTGGGTCGGCAGCGCCACCCAGAAGGTCAAGATGGTGAACATCACGATCGGCGGCGCGTACCACGCCAAGGTCTACGGCGGCGAGGTCCCCGGCCCCATCTGGCGGGACTTGATGACCGGCGCCCTCACTGGCAAGGACTCCCCGGCCTTCAACCTGGTCGACATTCCCGACCTCGACAAGGACAAGGGCCGCGACGACGGTGACAACGGCGACGACAACGGCAATGGGAATGGCAACGGAAACGGCAACAGCACCAACGGGGACACCATCGGCGGTCTGACCGACGGTGGAACGTTCCCGACGCCTTCCTTCTCCATTCCCGAGGGCTGGATTCAGGGCAACACCAACACCGGCAACGGAAACGGCGGGCAGCGCGGCTGACCCGTACCCCTTGACCTGCGAGGGAATACCCGCACTCGTGAACTGCGATTGAAGCGTTCGGCGTGATTACGTCAGCTTCGCGGTAAGGGCACCTTCTCGGCGGTGGGCGTGACATATTCGCCCCCGGCCCCGCCTTGAGGGTGCCCTTGCTGTTGCCAGCTCACTTGGAGGGGACATGAAACTCAGATCCCGGCTCGGTGTCACGTTCAGTGCGTTGCTCGGTTCCCTGACTCTTGCCCTCGCCGTACCGAATTCGGCCGCGGCGGCGTCCTGCGACAACTTCGGATGCGACGGCCACGACCCGAACGTCCAGACCTGGCAGACCGGACCGGTCAGCCCCTACGGCCCGTACGACCTCGGCGGCTCGTTCGCATACGAGCTGCGCTGGGGCAAGACGGACGGGGACCAGTACAGCTGGGGCCGCCTCTGGTACATCAGCGGCTCCGACGAGCAGAAGTGGACGGTCTACGTCCAGCGCTGCACGAAGAGCCACTCCACGTGTTACTGGCGCCTCGGCGCGAAGACGGGCGGTGCCTCCGGCTGGACTTCGAAGGTCCCCGGCGGAACGAACTACTACTTCACGCGCACCCCGATGTACTACAACCCGTCGGGTTACGAAATGCGGGCCTGCGTGGAGGACCCCTCGGGCGACCAGTCGTGCACCCCGTGGTACTGAGCCCGGCCGGTTACCATACGTAAGCATGCCCTGAAAGCGAGCGGGGATGGCGTAATTACGTCACCCCGCTCGCCCCGTTAACAGACTTTGGTGAGATTTATTCAGCTGTCCCGAATCACAAGCGCTTCCTAGACTTGCCACGCGAGAGGCAGTGATCGACTGCTGCTACTTGGGGGAGGCGACTTGACCGTTACGCCAGAAATAAACGCCAGTAATCCGAGAATTGACGCCAACGACCAGAAGATCCTGAATCTGTTGTACGAGGGGCTGAACGACGCGTCGATTGCCCGGCACTTAGGAGTGGGGCACCGCACGATACAGCGCAAAGTGCACCGCCTTATGGAACTCCTCGAAGCAAATGGGCGGGTGGCCCTGGGGGCGCGCGCACAGGAACTCGGGCTTCTGGGGAGCAGCGATCACTAGCGACCCGTACAGACGGACGTGGACACCCGGGTGACCTCCGGGAGCCCGCGTGCGGGGGTCAGCGTGAACTGGAGGCAGGCCGACGTCTGTTCGCGGACGTCGGGCCTGCCGGAGGTTGCGCGTGTGGGGAAAGTGACGACCGTGCTGTCGCCCCGCGTGGTGACGGTGGCCGTGCCACGGGCCGGCAAGGCCCGCGGCCGACGTACCGCCGAAGGAAAGACCACCACGTTCGCGCAGGGCAGATCCGGCTCATTGGGCCTGCGGGCCGGGGCATCCGGGCAGGCCGACGACCGCCACGGAGGCGGCTATCAGCGCGAGAGAGATACGCGCTCCATTTCTCAGCCTCAAGGATTCTCCAAGGTCCGGAAGAGCCGCGCGAAAAGCCGCCTTCCGCTCAAGAACTTGCCATGCACATTCAAGAACTCCACATGGTCGAACTTGGCGTAATGACGTCACCGCGGCGGAACCGAGCCGCCGTTCGCGATCATCATGCTTGGATGAGAGCGAGCGTTGAGGGGGCGGGGATCGTGGGCACGAACAGGGCACGACGTACGGCAGGAGCGGGGCTCTTCGCGGCACTGCTGCTGGCGTCGGCCTCAGCCTGCGGGACGGACGACGACGGGGCGTCACCGGCGAACGGCGGGAGACACGCGAGCGCCGACAAGCCGAGCGGCAGCCACGCCGAGCGGTCCATGGTGGGCCTCGACCTGTTGACGGCCATGAAACAGACCGCAGACGACGGAAAAGGATTCGGCCTCAAGGACGCGACCAGCCTGGGCCGCCATGTCGACCCGGGGCAGGCACGGAAGTACGTCGTGTGCTTCGAGAAGGTGGTCCCGCGTCTGAGCGCCGTGGACCTCTTCGCGGTTCCCTCCGACGAGAAGTGCCCGAAGAAGCGGGGCGCCGTGGCGCCCGCGCCCGAAACCCCGGACGCCGTCGGAAAGACCCTCGTGGGCTCCCTGCCCGGGATTCTCATGACGGGATACGACCCGAAGCACATCAAGGTGTTCAAAACCAGCGATCCGGACACACCCGTACAGCCGAAGCCGTTGGCCGACTGGCACGTCTGCGCGCAGAGCCCGAAGGCGGGAAGGGATTTCGACGCCTCGGCGGACGTAGAACTCCACGTGGCAAAGAAATGCCCGTAGAACTGCCGTAGAACTGCTCGTAGAGATTCCCGCAGGGACGCCCACAAAAATCCCGCAGAGACGCCTACAGAAAAGCCCTAGAAAAGCAGGACTGTTGGGCTACGACGCGGTGGCGGGCGCGCGGCACACGGCTACCTGAGGAGCGGTGGTGCGGTCGGGCTCGTAGCCTTGTGGGCCAGGACGAACTCCTGGCCCACAAGGGCGTTCTGTCGCCGCCTCAGCCGGCGAGGAGCTGCTTCACGACGGCAGCGACGCGGCCGCCCTCGGCCTGGCCGGCCACCTTCGGGTTCACGATCTTCATGACCTGACCCATGGCACGCGGCCCCTCGGCACCCGCCGCCTTCGCCTCCTCGACGGCCTGCGCGACGATCTCCTGGAGCTCCTCGTCGGACAGCTGCTTGGGCAGGTACGCGGCGAGAACCTCGCCCTCCGCCTTCTCCCGCTCGGCAGACTCGGGGCGCCCGCCCTGCGCGAAGGCATCGGCGGCCTCGCGGCGCTTCTTCGCCTCGCGGGTGATCACCTTCTGCACTTCGTCGTCGGAGAGTTCGCGCTTGGTCTTGCCCGCGACCTCCTCCTTGGTGATCGCGGCGAGGGTCAGCCGGAGCGTCGAGGAGCGGAGCTCGTCGCGCTCCTTGATCGCGGCGTTGAGGTCTTCCTGCAGCTTCGACTTGAGCTTGGTCATGCCGTCGATTGTCGCAGGTGTGATGCGGCGGTCGCCTGTTCATTTCGACGCGCGCTGCGCATGCGCCCGGGGTTGTCCACAGGCGGGGAGGCGGGGGCGTCCGGGTCTGACACGATGGACGCATGCGCGCGCGATACGGAGTACCCCTGGGAATCACGGCGGTGGGCGCCGCCGGTCTGTTGTACGCGGCGGGTTTCGAGGCCCGTTCGTTCCGCCTCCGGCGAGTGACGGTCCCGGTGCTGCCACCGGGGATGCGACCGCTGCGCGTCCTTCAGGTCTCCGACATCCACATGGTGAGCGGCCAGCGCAAGAAGCAGCGGTGGCTGCGCTCCCTGGCCGGGCTGCGCCCCGACTTCGTCATCAACACCGGGGACAACCTCTCCGACCCCGAGGGCGTGCCCGAGGTCCTGGACGCGCTCGGCCCCCTGATGGAGTTCCCTGGGGCGTACGTCTTCGGTTCGAACGACTACTACAGCCCCAGACTCCGCAACCCCGCCCGCTACTTGATCGAGAAGACCCAGGGCCGCCACGGTCTGAACGGCAACGCACCGGTGGTGGGCGCCCTCCACAACCCGTGGGAGGACCTGCGCGACGGCTTCGATACGGCCGGCTGGCTGAATCTGACGAACACGCGGGGGACGCTGAAGGTCGAGGGCGCGGAGATCGAGCTGACCGGCCTCGACGACCCGCACATCAAGCGGGACCGCTACGCGCGCGTGGCCGGCGGCCCGTCCGAGTCGGCCGACTTCTCGATGGGCGTGGTCCACGCCCCGTACCTGCGCACCCTGGACGCCTTCACGGCCGACGGCTACCCCCTGATCCTGGCCGGCCACACCCACGGCGGCCAGCTCTGCCTCCCCTTCTACGGCGCCTTCATCACCAACTGCGACCTCGACACGGACCGCGTGAAGGGCCTGTCCACGCATACGACGGAGGGGCGCACGGCGTACATGCACGTCTCGGCGGGCTGCGGGACGAACCGCTACACGCCGGTACGGTTCGCCTGCCCGCCGGAGGCGTCGCTGCTGACGTTGGTGGAGCGGAGGTAGCGGAGGCGGGCGTTCCATGGGGCGGGCGGGACGGAAGTGACCACGTAACCCACCCAGACGACACGAATCGCCCGATTCGCCCGTTCCTCTTAGCGTGGGGCCATGATCGCCCCCATACCCAGGGACATGCCCGACCTCCCCGCGATACCGGGCATCCCCCCGCCGGTCCCCTCCGTCGTCCCCGCGACGGCGGTGGTGGCCCCCGCGCCCCGCCCGGTGGCGGCGGCCTTCCGCCTCCTCGTGGCCCTCGCGGCGGCGACGGGCGTGACCATCGACCTGATCCTGGGCAGCCCGCCGCAGGTCCTCAGCTACTTCACGATCCAGGCCAACGTGCTCGTGGCCCTGGTCTTCACCGCCTCGGCCCGGCGCGCGTGGACGGCCCGCCGCCCGCTGCCCGGAGCAGTGACGGGCGCCACACTGCTCTACATCTCGACCACAGGCCTGGTCTACCACCTGATCCTGGCGAACCAGTCCAGCGGCTTCTCGATGACGGGTGACGTCGCCCCGCTCACGGGCTGGCAGGCGGTGGCCAACCACCTCCTCCACACCGCGACGCCGATCGCGGCCCTGGCCGACTGGCTCCTGCTGACCCGCCCCACCCCGCTGGCCGTGCGCAACGCGGCCACCTGGCTCGTCTACCCCCTCGCCTACCTGGCCTTTTCCCTGGCCCGCGGCCTGCTGATGTCCCCCGGCACCCCGGCGCGCTACCTCTACTCCTTCGTGGACGTCGACCAGCACGGCTACGGAGGCATCCTCGGCAACGCGGCAATCCTCGGCCTCGCCTTCTACGCCCTCGCCCTCCTCACCGTCGCCCTCGACCACCTCCGCCCCGACCCGGTCCGCCGCCGCGTCCGCCGCCCCGAAAACCGGATTTCGTCTCCGGCCACCGGTGGGCTAAAGTAAACGACGTCGCCGCGACAAGCAGCGACAATCGGGGTGTAGCGCAGCTTGGCAGCGCGCTTCGTTCGGGACGAAGAGGTCGTGGGTTCAAATCCCGCCACCCCGACAGCTAAGTAGCAGGTCAGAGGGCCCTTACCGGGTAGGTAAGGGCCCTCTGACGTTGCTGCGTGTCTATCTGGTCGACTACCGCTCCGGATCCCCCTTGAAGATGCCGTCCATGACCACGGCTCCGGTCTGGATCACCGGCCGGATCTGCTTGCGGTACACCTCCTCGGTCACGGCCGTTCCGGAGTGGCCGACGAGACGGGAGATCTCCTCCAGCGGTATGCCGCGATCGGAGAGCAGAGACACGAAGCTGTGGCGGAGCTCCCGCGGCGTCCACTCGTCGGCGTTGATCCCCTCGGCGTCCCTTAGCGCCTAGCGGAAGGCCCGCCGCACGTTGGTGGCGTCGAGCGGCTTGCCCACGGCTGACGAGAAGACGAGCCCATGTTCCTGCCAGTCGTCACCAGCAGCGAGCCGCTCCCAGCCCTGGTCTTCGAACTGCTGCCAGAGGACCTCGACGCAACGCGCCGGCAGGGCGAAGGTTCGCCGCGATTTTCGGGTCCCCGCCACGCCGGACCGAGCGCCACACCGCGATGTGCGGAGGCTGCGGCGGATCGGCGTCCGGCTTGCCCTTCAAGAACACGTGATCCCAGGTGAGCGCCCGTAGCTACTCGGTGCGCGCGCCGGTCAGCAGGGCGACGACGATGTACGCGTGCATCGAAGTGCCCCCGGCCGCCTTCAGTACCGCCTCTGCCTGAGCGAAGGTGAGCGCCTTGGACGGTCGGCCCGCCTGCCCTTGAGGCACGGAGCACAACTCCACGACATTGCGCTTCACCTTGTCCCGGGCCATAGCTCGCTTGACCGAGCGGTTCAGACAGGAATGGACCGCCTGCAACGTGCGCGTGCTGAGGATCCGGGCCTTGGCCGCGAGCCAACGGTCGACATCTTCCGGGCTCAGGTCGCGGAGCTTCCGGGCGCCGAGAGCAGGGATGACGTGCTTCTGGCTCAGGTTGGTGCAGTTCTCGACCGTGCGAGCGTCGCGACCTGCCAAGCCGTAAGCAAGCCAGTCGTTCGCGGCATCGTAGTTCGTGGGGGCGATGGTGAGACCGTCCTCATAGTCCCGCAACACCTCCTTGAGCTTGTTCTTCGCCTCCGTCTTGGTCTTGCCACTCCCCCGCCGAACGATTCGCTTGCCGCTCGGATCAAAGCCCAGGTTCGCCGTGGCAATCCAACGCTGTCTCTTCTCGTCCCAGTGCAGACGGCCGTCACCACGACTCCGCCGCATGGTCATCAGGCTGCCTCCGCCTGCTGGCTTTGGATGAAGTGGCGTACGGCGTCGGCGGGTATGCGGCGAGAGCCATCGATTTTGATGGAGGCGAGCCGGTGCGTGTGGATCAGGTCGTAGACCTTGGAGCGTCCGACCTTGAGTCGCGCCATGGCCTCGGTCACGGTCAGCAGTTCTGCGGTGGCGGTGGTCATGCTGCGGCTCCTTCCAGGGCGAGTTGGTCGCGTATGGCTCCGCGGGCGGTTTCGCGGTTCAGCTGGAGGTCCCGGGCGATGGTCTCGGCGAGGGCGGACTCGCCCGGGGTGTGGCCGTGTCCGGCGTATTGCCAGTCGGCGAGGACAAGCACGGTGTCCGGCTCGCGGTCGTCCAGGCTGAGGGCTTCGCGTTCCTGGGGGGCGCGGTAGTCGGCGCGGGCCTGGCGCAGCTCACCGAGGGGGGCAGCTCAACAGACTGCCCGACGCGCCGGAAGCTTACGGGGCCATGATCACTCGCGCCAAAGCAGCTCCCGGCCAAAGTCGCTACGCCGACCTCGCTCCTTCGCCTGCGGCAATACGGCTGGCGACCAGGTGGAGCCGTCGGAGGCTGGATTGCAGGCCCTGTCAGTGGCGCTTAGCGTGATGTCGGGGACTCCAGGGGCTCTCGGGTGCGGTGCGTGCGGCGGACTTAGCAGGGCATGCGCCCGGGGTCCAGTCCATCGAGGTGATCAATGATGACTGACAGCACACAGACGCTCGTCAAGAATCTCGCCGACACCTTCAGGCATCCGATCCGTTCGCCGATCCTCCACTCTGACCTCAGATCAGTGCGCTGCGGCGAGCGGTCCTGATCACGGACCTCAGTAGGCCGCACGAACCCAGCTCGCTCACGTGATCATGCTGGGCGAGTCGGTAAAGGCCTCGAGGGGAACCTGACGCCGATGACGCTCTGCGCACGGGCGTGCTCCGTCGAGAAAGAAAGGTCCGGAGTCTGGTCGCCGACGAGGATGCCGCCCACCGGCATTGTTCCTGTCCGGAACGCCCGCCGAGTTCGTCGGGCGCTGAGAGACGAAAGGTCACTCATGCCACAATCCATGCGCGCGCTCGTAGCCGGAAAGGTTGGCGAGCCGGCCGATGTCCTGCGGCTGGAATCCCGCCCTGTTCCCACGCCAGAAGCCGGTCAGGCGTTGATCCGTGTGAAGGCGACTCCGATTCACGCCAGTGATCTGCACGTGCTGCGTGGCCGCTACGGTTTCTCCCCGGAGTTTCCCACTGTCGGGGGTCACATGGAATGCGTGGGCCGTATTGAGGCCCTGGGCCCGGATACCGAGGGACTGAAGATCGGCGAGCGCGTGGTGGCCGTTGCTGTCCCGGCGGTACCCGGGCCGCATGTGGCCGGCACTTGGCAGGAATACCTTGTTGCCGATACACGAAGGCTCCTGCCGGTCCCCGATCATCTGAGCGACTCCAGCGCCTGTCAGCTCGCCGTCAACCCATTGACCGCGCTGCTCCTCGTGTCTCGCGAACTCGACGTACAGCCGGGTGAATGGTTGTTGCAGACGGCCGCGGGCTCCACCGTCGGCCGGCTCGTCATTCAGCTGGCCAGGCATCTGGGTATTCGCACGATCAATGTCGTGCGGCGGCGCGATGCCGTTGAGGAGATCAAGGCGCTTGGTGGTGAGGAGGTCATTTGCACTGAGGACGAGGACCTGTTGCAGCGTGTGGCCGAGATTGCAGGATCGGCTGGCGTGCGCAAGGCCATCGACTGTGTCGCGGGCCATGTGGGTGCCCAGGTATCCCAGGCATTGGCTCCGGGAGGAGAGGTCGTGGTCTACGGCGCTCTCTCTACCCATCGGCAGACTGACCCGGCAGCGCTGACGATCCCGCTGCAGGCACGCTCGGTTATCTACGAGACCAAAGCAGTCCGTGGCTTCTGGCTGAACCGCTGGTTCGGCACTGCCTCACCTGCGGATGCGCTGCGCGCGCTGTCCGAGGTTCGCAGTCTCGTCGCTGATGAAGTGCTGAGCATCCCCCAAGGCGAGCCGTTCCCGATCGAACGCTTCACCGAAGCCATCTCGTTCGCCGAAGCACCCGCACATGGCGCAAAACCGCTCTTCGTCTTCGAGGATGGCCGGGACGAAAACGACAGGTAAGACGCGGCCCGGCCGGTGCTGGCGGCGGTGCGACTGCGGCGGGGCAAGGCCGCCGACGCCCGCGGCGCCGCCCAGCTCGGCAGCCTTTAGCGCTCCCGCACCGGTGTTTCCCGCACGCGAGGAGCAGCAGCGGCGAGTGTCCAACTGCGTGACAACGCCGACGGACAACGGCGGACCAGTACGGACGTCTGCGGACCGTCAGCGCAGGTGAGGAGCCCACCGACCCAAGGTCGAGCGCCTGCCCAAGTTGCTTCGGGACGAAGAGGTCGTGGGTTCAAATCCCGCTACCCCGACAGAGAAGTACCAGTTCAGGGGCCTGATCCGCTGAGCGGATCGGGCCCCTGAGTGGTTGTGGGCGCCGTTTTGGGAGCCGTTTGGGAGCCGAGTTCGAAAGCCCGCTCCCAAGCGGCTTCCACAAGAGCGAGGTCATCCCCCGTCGTACCGGGAGGAGTTCTCATTCGCCCCGGCCGGCGCGCTTCAAGACGTCTGCGGGTTGTTCGATGCTGGGGGCGCCGCTGGTGCGTCCGTCGGCGTTGCGGTAGATCCGGCACGAGAAGCTGACGGCGGCGTCCGGTGGGGCGAAGGGGTCGCTGCCGTTGATCAGAAGGGTCGGGGAGCCGTGCATGCCCATCTGGGTTGCCTCCTCCTCGCTGGTGATCACACGGACGTCCACGGGGGCGGCGTCACGGGGCAGCACCTGCTTCAGGTGCTGAAGCATCGCGGGGGCGTTCGGGCAGTCGGGCACCGTGAGCACGACGAGTTCCATGGTCTTCCCCTTCACGTTTCTGGGGTGGCCTCGTACCGGCCACGGTAGATCTCGTCCGGTGCGGGGAACCGTGAGCGCGGTCACCGAGCCGGTGACAGTGTCGTGCGTCCGGTCCCGACGGCCGTGGCGCTGCACTAGCGACAACAGCGCCGCACTGTAAGCGGGATCACCGAAAGGACCGGAGCTGCCGTACTAACGTCGCGGGTATGAACCCTCCCGACCTGCCCGGAGGTGGACGCTCATGATGCGCGCTGTGTGGCGCGGAGCGGTACTCGCCCAGGCGGAGCGCACCGTCGTGGTGGAAGGCAACCACTACTTCCCGCCCGAGTCGCTGGACCGTACGTACTTCACGGAGAGCCGGGCGCGGTCGCTGTGCTTCTGGAAGGGTCTCGCCCGCTACTACACGATCACCGTTGACGACCAGGTCAACGCGAACGCCGCCTGGTACTACCCGCATCCCAGCCCGCTCGCCAGGCGGATCAAGAACCATGTCGCCTTCTGGAACGGCGTCGCGGTCGAAGAAGTGGTGCCGAAAGACCACCGGTGACGGTGACTGGCGCCGCCCGCCTGGTGCGGACCGCAGCATGGACCGCGGGCGTGGGCGGCGGGCCGGCCGCCGCCCATCTGGGGCTGGTGACCAGGGCGTGACCGCCGACGCCACCACCCTGACCACCCTCGCCGCCCGCACCGACACCCCCGCCGGGAACCTGCGGCCTGGCGCCCGCCACCCCCAGATCACCCTCATCCACGAGCAGTTGGCCGCCCTGGCCGGCACCTCCCGCGAGACCTGCGCCAAGGTCCTGCACGACTTCGCCGACCACGGCCTGCTCCGACTGAGCCGCGGCCGCATCACCGGGCCGGTCCGACTCGACGACTGCGACCTCGACTCGGCCGACATCGACGCCCGTTACGTTCTGACCTGCCGCACCCGCCCCCGCGACGACCGGGCCGAGGGCGATCAGCGCGGCGAGGCCCGCGTAACCGTAGGTCAGGGTGGTGAGGGAGGCGACCGAGGCGACGCACAACGGGCCGCCCGCGTCGCCGAGTTCGCGGCCCAGTTCGGAGGCGAGAACCGCCCGGCGGCGAGCCGCAAACGCCGGTTCAATCGCCGTAGGCGGCCAGCGGCACGGCATGCACCCGCCTCGACGTGAAATTCCGTCTGTTCGGGACAGCTTCTGCCGCGCCATCCTCAAATGTGCCGCCGCACCTGAACATTTGGGTAAGTGCCCGAATAGGCGACCATATATGGTGCGTAGCGGATTGAGGTGTAACGCGGCCGCGCCGACAAGACGCAGAAGGAGAGAGGAGCGGGTAAACGCCCCGGACCGAATTTCAACGCCCCGGGCGACCTCGCCGACACGACACCTCGTCAGATCGGAATTTCTCGTGAGCAACACAGACCCGGTTTCCGGATACCCCACGTACAACCAGCCCTCGGGCCCAGACCGCTCCGTGCGCCGCCAGGCCGCTGGACGGCGCACGGCGCTGACGGTCTGCACGATCGCCGACGCCGCGGCAGGTCTGCTGGTCCTGTGGATCCTGTTGTTCCTGCTCGACGCGAACCAGGCGAATGTATTCGTCAAGTTCGTGCAGGGAGCGGCGGACTGGCTGGCCTGGTGGTCGCAGGACATTTTCACGATGGACACAGAGGGTCTACGCGTCGTCCTTAATTATGGACTCCCTGCAGTTATGTATTTGCTGATCGGTCACGGAATCGCCGCCCGGATCAACCGGGCCTGACAACACCGCGAGCCGTTGCCGAATCCCGGCACAAACCGCTGCAGAAGCACGACAGCGCAAGGACCGACTGTGACACGCAGCCCCACTGAAAAAGTCCAACTGCCGATCTACGAGGACCTGGTACGCGAACGCGGTGACGCTGTCGCGGAGGCTCAGCTGGCGGCAGAACACACGCAGCATCAGGCGGCGGAACTACTCGGCAGACAGGACGCGGGTCACCCGGCCTTTCACTCCGATGCTCAGGCCAGAGCCACAGCCGGCGATCAGCCGGAGTGGCGCGGGGCGCTGCCGTGAACTAGGACGGCCTGCACTGCCCCGCAGCATCGTCTCGCATCCTCGGTCGTCCGGCTCTCCAATCTTCCGGACACCCGCAGTGGGTCCGAAGCGGACGCGCACCGTGAACCCGGGGATTCGGCAGTGAGGTCCGGATTCTGTGCGCAGGAGCAGACCGGTCACGGGGTGCCCCGGTTCGGAAGTCGGTGCCCAGCATGCGTTTCCTCCTGCCAGGCCTATGCGGAGACCCTGCCACCATGCCGCCCCGGTGCACAGGACTCGGGCCCGCGGTCCCGGTGCCCCGCGGGTCTCACCCGGCTGGGCAAGAACAGGCCGAACGGGGGTGTGAGGACTCGCGGAAGGGGCCCAGAGAATCTACGCAGGAGTGCCACACAGACTGCACACGGCCTTTCGAAAGCCTCGTTAGCGTGACTGATCGCTCGATCCCACGTGCGCACGTGACCAGGCCGTGGCCCCGGTGGGCCGACGGCGCAAGCAACCCAGGAAGACCGCAGATGGACTACTGCTCCTCGTGTCGTCGACATCTCAACGGCGCCCTGGTGTGTCCGGGGTGCGGCGCCTACGCCCCGGACATCGCTCCGCCCGCCGCCGCCACTCGCACCGGCCCGGCCCGGGGCGCCACCTCACCGATGACCGGCGACGCACCCGGCACCACGACTGCCGGCGAGTCCGAGGCCCCCGACATCTGGCACGACGACCCCCTGCGGGGCGAAGCAGAGCTCGGGGCCGGCACAAGCGCGGCCCCGTCCGCCGACGTCGAGGCCACTCCGCCCGCGCGGCAGGGACGGGCGGCACGGCGTCGCCAGCTGGCGCGCTGGAAGAAGAACAAACGCCGGGCAGTGGTCGCGACCGCCGTCGCACTCGTGGGAGGCGGTCTGACCATCGCCTCGCTGGACCGCCACTCCCCCGACCAGGCGAAGGCGGCCACCGCGCCGGACGACCGGAGCATGGGTACGGCGGAGGAGCAGACGCCTGAGCGCACTCATCCGGCGTCGACACCGCCCACCACTCACCGGTCGTCACACACCACTCCGGAGGCGCAGCCACCGGCGACCAACGCCCCGCGGCAGCAGTCCCTCACGGCCTCACCCCGCACGACTTCGCCGATCACCCGGCCGGACGCCGCCGATCCTCCCCGTCCGGCTGCGACGTCGGCCCCGCAGCCGCAGACCACCGCCGCGTCCTCGGGCGACACGGCCCCGGACCGCACCGGTACGGCGGCGGAGCAGCCCTCGGCGCCCGCAGCCTCCGACGACACGAACTCCGGCACGCCCCAGACCAACCCCGCACCGGCATCGACGTCACCGACGGAGGTCTGCCTGCTGGTGGTGTGTCTGGGCTGACTGTGCTCAGCACCCGGCCGTGACCGGCTCGGCGCAAGAAGAACCGAGCGCGGAAGCCGTACGGCGGTCCGTGAGCAAGCGACCCGGCCGGTGGAAGGGAGAGGAGGCGGCCCCGTGAGTCCCCGCTATGAAGTCGTGCTGCGCCGCGTCGGCCGATGGTGGGCCGTCGATGTCCCCAGCCTCGCCCTGCACACCCAGTGCCGCACCCTCGAAGAGGCCGATGACTTGGCGCGCGGCCTCGTCGCCGAAACCGTCGGTGCCCCACCAGACGCGATCGTCCTGGACCTGATGGTGCCCGAACTCGCGCCCGTGCTCGGCTCGGTGGCAGAAGCGCGGCGCCGCAGGGCGGCAGCGGTCGCCGCCGAACACCAGGCGATCACCGTCGCCGTCCACGAGCTCGTGGCCAGCCTGCGTCTGAGCCAGGGTGACGCCGGCCGCCTGCTCGGCATGTCTCCGAGCACGGTGGCCCGCTTCACCCCACCGCGTGGTTCGGTGACCACCGCCACCGGGCAGCTCACCCCGGTGCCCGCACCGAGCCCGCCACGACCGGGCCCCGCCCCGCCTCCCCGCTCGCGCCCCGGCCCCGCCCAACGACCGCGGCAGGCACTCTCCCCCGCCCGCCCCACCTGGGCGATCCCGGATGACGACCCCAGGGGCTGAGCCCGACGGGCCTTCGCGCCCAGGCGACCCGGCCAACTTATGGCGACGACAAGTACCCATCGCCACAAGAGCGTTGCTCTCGCAACATCCGCCGTCACCGGCCCACAGGGCAGGTCGAAGGACGACATCCCGCTCGCTCCCCTGTTTGGCCCGTGATCGGTGTCCGTGACTGTTGTGTGGAGGGGCCACCGAGTATTTGGGAGGCCGTTGCGACGTGTCGTACGCTCCCGGGGCACTGGCCGGCCATTGGGGGGACGGACGTTGGGACGACGAGGGCATGCTCAGCGCGTGTCGGCGGACGATCCTGCGCTGGAAACCGCCGTCGCTCAGGCCCAGGACGGTGACGAGACCGCGTTCGCCGCGCTGTACCGGCTCGTCCAGCCGGGTCTGCTCGGCTACCTGCGCGGGATCGTGGGTGACGGCGCCGAGGACATCGCCTCCGCTGTATGGCGGGAGGTCGCCCGCGAGCTGCCACGGTTCCGCGGCGACGGGCCCGGATTCCGCGGGTGGACGGCGAGCATCGCCCGGCGCCACGCGCTCGGCCACCTGCGGCGTCGCGGCGCATCGTCCCGCTCGTCGGGACGCTCCTTGGCACCGCCCGCCGCCCATACTCCATACGGAGCGACGCTGTCTGTCGAGACGGCCCAGGCCCTTGTCGCCCGACTGCCCCGCGCCCAGGCCGAGGCGGTCCTCCTCCGCCATGCCGTACGCCTGGATGAGCCCGCGGTGGCCCGGTTGATACGCAGGCCCCGCTCTGTCGTACGGGTGCGGGCCCGCCGCGGCTTGAGGAACCTGGCCCGTCTGCTCGCCCCCGACGATGTGACGCATGATGTCGCGCGGACGCTGGGGGAACCGAGATGAGCACCGATCGGAACGGGGATGAACCGTTGAGCGGCGAAGTCTGCAGGCGCGAAGGCGCCCCGCATCCCGGTGCGCCTGAAGGCGCCAGCTCCTCGACCGGCCTCGATGACGCGTCCGCCCTGGAGAGGACGGCCGAACGGATCGGCGAGGCACTGCGGCAGCAGCCAGTGGACGACACCGCGGAGCAGGCCGCCGTCGCGGCGTTCCGCAGCGCCCGCACGGCGGGCGACCGGGCCGTGCGCACCCGGCGCCGGGACGACTGGCGCCCACGGACCCAGAAGCAGCGATGGGCGCGCGGCGGAGCGGTCGCCGTCGTGACGAGCGCGCTGCTGGGCGGCATCGCCTTCGCCTCCATCCGCGCGACGGACACGCAGCAGCACTCCACTCCCGATCCCGGCACCAGCCACAGCACTCGCCGGCCACCGGCGCACCCGCCCGGCGAACAGGGTTCCCTTTCCGCCGGGCCCAGCACTGCACCGACCACGCGCGCACAGCATCCCGACACGGCAAAGGACGTCGAGGCGCACTGCCGCGCCTACGAGAAGGTCGAGAACCGTGGCCACGCCCTGAACGCCACGGCGTGGCAGCGCCTCGTCCAGGCCGCGGGCGGCGAAGAGCACGTGGCGGCCTACTGCGCCCAGTCGACGAGTTCAGCAGACGAGACCACCCCGTCGCCGACGAAGGCGAACAAAACCGGGAAAGGCCAGAGCAAGCCGAGCGCCAAGGCCAAGCTGTCGAAGGGATCCTCCAACCAACCCTAGGCAGCACCTGTCAGGCCAACCTAATCACTGTGAGTAGGTTGGCCATCAGGTCCTCGCGCATCTGCCGAGTGATGTGCGAGCAGCGCGCCCGCACCGATCCGTCGATGTGCCCCGTTCATCCATCAGCGTCGGCGGGGTGCGGAACCCCCATGCGCGTCTTGGCCGTGTGGCGCAGTCCGTGAGGTGCGAGCCCCTTCGCGGACTTCCCGCCGACGCGCAATCCAAAAGGGCGCCGTCAGCGTACTGATAAAGAGAGCCGCAACCCGGGGATACGCCCCGGTCGGCTGGTTCCCGTACAGCGGGGATCTTGGCTGCAAGACGTGCTTCTCGTAGGTGCGCGGCGACGCCTGCGACCGCGCCGCTCATCCCTTGCGGCTGCGGCTGCCATCTCGTGCCGCTGAGAGCTGCGCGAGACGATGGAGGAAAGGTGCATCCATCATGCGAGCACAACGCGCGAGGCGTCTCGCCGCGGTGTCCGCCGCCGGCATTCTGATGGCCAGCGGCGCTGTGACCGGCGCAGCAGGCACGGCCGCAGCAGCAGCCCCTGCCGTGGACACTCATGTGACCACCAACTGGTGCGGCGACCGCGATGACTGGGGCGGGCGCTGCGACCACCGCTCCGACCACCGCTCCGACCACCGCTCCGACCACCACAGGTTCCGCTTCGACCACCGCTTCGACCACCACCGCTTCGTCTTCAACCACGGAGGTGTCGTGATCATCGTGCTCTAGTACTCCCTTGGACACAGCGTCGAGTCAGTGCGCGCCGCAATGTCGCGATCGGTTCGCCGGGAGTCCGTTCCACGGCCGGGGTCAGGTGGGGATCTTTCCCCCATCTTGTTCGGGACGAAGAGGTCGTGGGTTCACATCCCGCCACCCCGACAGCTGAAACAGCAGGTCAGGCCCGGTTTCCTTCTCCGGAACCGGGCCTGATGCGTTCTCCGGGGGCATCCCGGGAGTGAGCGGGGAGTGGATCAGCGGTCGGCTGTCTGTTGTCAGCCCGGGCTCGACCATGCGTCTGGGCGGGGCGCCAGCACCGCGGAGACCACCGCGTCGGACGAGGTCATGACATCGGCCACGAAACGGAGACGCCCGATGTCGAGCCGGCGCAGTGCCGGACCGTGGTCGGCGGCGACGACGAGGGAGACCGCGAGCAGGAGAAGTCGCCACAGGGCCATCACCGGGCGGCGCATCGCGCGGGGCAGCTCCGCCAGGGAAGCGTGCAGTCGCTCGCAGTGGAACGGGACGTGGCGCTGCTCGTCAGACAGGATCCGTCCCGCCACATCCGAAGTGAGCGAGTCGTCGGTGCCATCGCGTAGGGCCCGGTAATAACGCAGCGCCACCACTTCCGCGATCATCAGCACCAGCAGTTCCAGGCGCAGGCCCATGAGACGTCGCAGCCGCACAAAGATCGTGTCGCTCCAGTGGCCGGTCAAGGTCGGTATGCCACCCGCAGCGAGCAGCCGAGCGAGCAGACGGGCGTGGTTTTGTTCCTCGGCGACGAAGAGCCGGACCGCCTGCGCGTAGTCGGCGTCGGCGGCCTGGTCCGCTTTGCCGATGAGGTTGGCGCCGTCACCGTCCTCGCCGACCTGGAAGCGCTGAATGCTGGCCCACACCGCTGGATGCAGCGTCGCGCTGTGCCCCCAGTCCGGGTCACCCTGGGTGCGCCTGCGCTCGCGCTCGTCCTCGAACCGCCGTGTCCACTTGGCGAAGCCGCCCGTATGCACCCGGTCTCCCCTCTCCGGGACACGGCCATCGTGCCCGGAGAGGGACGACGCCGGCGGACACCAAACCGTTCCACTGCTGCCCGACGCCCCGCAGTTCACACGTTCGCACGCACGCACCGTGCGAGAGGCCCGCCGGTCATCTGGTTGCTCCACATCGCGCGAGGTCACCTGCCTCGCAGCTGAGTGACCCCCCTGTCTTCTCAGCTGTCAGGGCCTGCCGTTAAGGTTTCGCCGCTGCTGTGCGGACGAATATGACGCTGTCCGTTCACCTTGGGGGAGAGGTCCGGCAGCTGTCCATTCACTTGTGGGGGCACATTGAACACGCGTACGCGTCGCAGATCCGCGGCGCTCACCACCGTCGCCGCGCTCGCGGCCGGTCTCGTCACCGCGCTTCCGGGGTCGGCGTCTGCCGTCCCCAGCAGCTGGCCGGCCACCGACGGGAAGCTGCTGTACACCGACGGCGGCGGCTGGATGAACTTCAGCAACACCGACGGGTCCTCGCGGGACGCGTTCGGCGCGTCCGGAAACCAGGGCGCCTGGTCAGCCGACGGCAGCCAGATCGCGTTCGTGAACGGCGACGAGATCCGCACGTCCTGGGCCGACTCGGAGACCACCGGCAACGACATCGCCATGCCGTCGGGCAGCGCCTGGCACCCGGCCGATCCGACCTTCTGGTACGGCGGCGGCGACGTCGTCTTCACGGCCGCCGGCCGGCTCCGGCTGACCGCGGCCGACGGCACCCGCACCCCGAAGGCGCTGTTCGGCACCGATGTCGACGGCTGCGACTCGCAGCCGAGCGGTGCCGTCAACGGCATGCTCGCCTTCGTACGGACGGGCACGAGCTGCGGCACCGCGGGCACCCCGGCCGTCTGGGTCTACAACGGCCGTTCCGGGGCGTTCACCAAGCTGGCCGACAACGCGCGTGAGCCGAACATCTCCGCCGACGGCCAGTCGGTGGCCTTCACTCGGCCGGTCGGCGGACACAAGCAGCTCTTCAGCGTCAAGACCGACGGCACCGGGCTGACCCAGCTCACCACGGACGCGACCGACCACAATCGTCCCGCCTGGTCCCCGCAGGGCGACCGGATCGCGTACGACATCTACTTCACCGGCAGCCCGGACACCGGCCCCAGCGGCCCGCAGGTCTGGCTCCACGACCTCGGCACCGGCACGGAGACGCAGGTCCCCATCGCCGACGGCACCAACGTCGCCTGGCAGCCGCTCCGGAACAACGCGATCTCCCGCGTCTGGGGCTCCGACACGTACGACACCAACATCGCCGCGTCCAAGTGGACCTGGAACACGGTCGGCAAGAGCACGCCTGGCCTGACGAACGCCAACGCGGCCGTGCTCATCAGCAAGTCCGATTCGGCGTACGCCACCACCGCGACGTCGCTGGCCGGCAAGAAGCGGGGGCCGGTGCTGATGACCTCCGGCACGGGCCTGGACTCCTCGGTGCAGACGGAGCTCACGCGCATGCTGCCGAAGGGCAGGACGGTCTACCTGATCGGCGGCACCAAGATTCTCAGCAGCACGGTGGCGTCCAAGGTGACCTCGCTCGGGTACGTGGCCAAGCGGCTGTCCGACGTCTCGCGCTACTCCACCTCGGTGGCCGTGGCCAAGGCCATCACCAGCACGCCGCAGTACGTCTTCCTGGCAACCGGCACCGACTACCACAACGCCCTTGCGGCAAGTTCCGCCGCCGGTGCCCTGGGCAGTTCGGGGACCGCGACCGTCCTGCTGACCGACGGTACGACCATGACGTCTTCGGTCTACGGGTACCTCAACAAGTACAGCCCGAGCACGACGAAGATCATCACGGTGGGGACCGACGCCGAGTCGGCGCTGGCCAAGGCGTACAACGCCGGCAAGATGCCGAACTGGCCCAGCTCGTACCGCTATTACCGGGTCGCCGGCGGCACGCCGCAGTCGAACGCCATGCGGCTCGCCGACTTCTGGTGGTCGCTGCCGTCGAACGCCGCGGTGGCCTCCGTGGGGAGCTGGCGCGGCGGCGTCTCCGCGTCGTCGGCGATGACCACCCACGGTCCGCTGCTGTGGACCGACGTCACCTCGCTGTCGTACGACACCAAGCGGTATCTGATGCGGATGTCGTCGAGCATGTACCACGTGGCCGTCTTCGGCGGCACGGGATCGGTCGACGCGTCCGTCATTCCCAAGATCGGTGCGGCCATCGGCGTAGGCACCCACTACGTCTACACGCCGTACTACAAGGGCGTGGCGCCGCAGACCACGGCTGCTCAGCAGCTGCCCGACAGCACCCTGTCCGCTCCGAGCCCGGACCTCGCGCCCCTGCAGGTGACGGCCACGAGGTAATCCTCACGCCCCGGCGGGCGCGTCCGGCAGCTTGCTGGGCGCGCCCGCGTTGCCTCTCGTACCGAGCGCAGGGCAATGGTCCGCAGGAGATCGCGTACAACCCTGCGTCGGGGACGTGAGTCTTGCCGGTTGATGTGCGGGCGGGGGCGGACCGCCCGCTGCACCGTCCGGCCGACGCCAGCTCCTTCACGCGAGGTTCGGCGCGCCGCCTTCGTTCGGCGGTCGGCCCGGGCGGGGGCGTGCCGCGATGCGGGGCTGGCGGCGCTGGGCCGAGTAGTGGATCAGGGTGGGGGAAGGCACGCGGGGGTAGAGGCGGCCGTAGCGGACATAGTTGGCGCGGACCGTGGCGATGCCGTTCTCGGTGGGGGCGAGGTAGGACTGGTCGCCGCGCTGGAGGAGGGTGACGTACTGGCGGATCTGGAGGGCGTAGACGTCGTCGAGGGGGGCGTAACGGGACGTGCTGGCAAAGGAGATGCCCTCCATGCCCGCGTTGGCGAGCGTGACCATCAGGCGCCACTGGCGGACGTTCATCGCTTCGGACAGGAACCGGGTCAGGTGCTTCGCGGCGGTCGGTGCCGCGTCCTTGATGAGGAGTTCGATGCGTGCGTGGGCGGCCCGGGCGCGCATCACGACGCTCCTGTTCTGGGCGTAGGCCTCGTCGACCTCCACACGGGCCAGGTCGCGCAACAGGTCGCGGTACGTGTCGAGTTCGGCGTTGATGAGGCGGCAGGCGACCTGTGGTGGGCGTTGCAGGAGGGGGGCGATCTCCTGCAGCAGGGGTTCGTCCACGTCGACCACGGCGGGGGCGTGTTCCCGGTGGGCGCGCCGGAAGACGACGCGCAGGTGCTCGGTCAGCTCGGTCTGCCGGGCGACCGCGGCGGGGTGGCGGAGCAGGGCGCGGTCGATGACGGCGGGGCTGACGTTGAAGACGCGGGCCAGGTTCATCCGGACGGTTCCGTCGTCCCGTACCGGAAGCAGCGCGTCCCGCTCGATGTTGGTGTAGCTGCTGCGGCTGATGCCGACGAGTTCGGCCGTCTCGGTCACTGTGAGCCCGGCCTGGCAGCGCAGCCCGTGGATGTCCGCCAGCGCGCGCTTCGTGCGCAACTCGCGGGCCGGGATGCCGAAGAGACTGCTCAGCTCGGCGATCCGCTGGGGGTCCGGCTTGGAGGCGTTGTTCTCGTACGCGAGGATGCGGCTCTTGGAGGTGCCCAGGTGCTTGGCGACAGCCGCCGCGCTGAGCAGTCTGCCCTGTACGGGACGCGTCAGCCGTGCGAAGCGCAGCGCCTTGCCGTCGAAGTCCGCAGTACCACGAGCCACTGACACTGGCCCCTCTCGTCATCGCTTCAACCACCGCTACGGTACCGTTTAGGGACAGGATCGCGCCTAGCGATTCATCCGGGAGAGTGGTTCGCCCACTTTTTGCAGGTCAATCCCGGTGTTGCGGTACCGCTTAGAGCTGAATTGGGTTCACGGCGTACGGCGCGAGCGAGAGTATTGGGCGCAAGCGGGGAGGCTTTCCGGGGGGATCTCTATCGTGGGGACCGACCCTGGAGCGCGTCGCTCCGCGACGGCTTACCGAAAGTGACCGTGGACCCGTGTCTGGCGGGAACCTGAGCACGGGCCCACGTACCGGCTATTCGGTAACTGACGGCGGGTGAGGTCCCAACCTCATCCGCCGTTGCCGTACAGGTCGAGCAGCAGCCGGATCAGCCAATACAGGCACTCCCCGACCACGCGCACCCGATGCCCGCGCGACGCGCTACCGCGGTCCGGCTCTGCGAGGCCGCGCGAGCGAGAACCGTCGTCCTGATCCAGGGTTTCCGGGACCGATGGGTCCGGATCATCCGGGTCAGGGGGGACGGCGTCGTCCCGGTCGCTTGGCCGCTCAGAGCTAGCCACGTACCTGCTCCTCTCTGTTGGGATCCGGGCCGAATGAACCCGCGCGGAGCCCACCGGAACCGGCACAGAGAAGAGCTAGGGAGAGACTACCGGGTGACGGGGCCCGATCCCGTATCGCTCATGTGGGTTAACGGTGGTTCGTCAAGGGGCTGATGCCACAACTCCCGTGCTCTGGGGCACCTGTTCGGGTAGACGAGTCGACAATCGCGCGTGAGGGGCCACAGTTGCCTTCCATCTGAAGGGGCAGCCGCTCAAGTGCTTTGAAAATGACGGGCGTTGTTACCCTCAGGTAGGGCGAAAAAAGTGTGGGCAACATCTGCAACGGATCGCGGCGCGGGCGGGCCGCCTGCGCATGCGATGTACCATCTTCCGTTCATCTGGGGCCAGTTGCGCCGATGTACCCCCGCGATGCCGGTACGGTGAGCGGTCGCCCGTCGCCAAAAGAGCGCGGCCACGCGGGCGATGTCCGGGGGCATGGTCCGCCGCCTGCTGGGTCCCGTACCGAGACCGACGGGATCCCGGCCGTATCCTGGCGGTATGAGGCGGACCTCCTTCGCGAACTGGCCCTGTTCCATCGCCCGCACCATGGATCTGCTCGGTGACTGGTGGACGCCGCTCGTGCTGCGGGAGGCGTTCTCCGGAGTACGGCGCTTCGACGCGTTCCAGCAGTCGCTGGGGATCGCGCGGAACACCCTGGCGGAGCGGTTGCGGCGGCTGGTGGACGAGGGGCTGCTGGAGAAGGAGCCGTACCAGAGCGAGCCGGTGCGGCACGAGTACCTGCTCACCGCCAAGGGGCGGGATTTCTTCGGCGTGTTGATGGCCATGAACGCGTGGGGGGACCGCTGGCTCGCCGGTGAAGAGGGCGCGCCGATCGTCTTCCGGCACGAGCGGTGCGGGCACGAAGGGCATGCCGAGGTGGTGTGCTCCTCGTGCGGCGAGGCGATGACCGCGGAGGACACCCGACCGCGGCTCGGGCCCGGGTATCCGGCGCGGCTGGCCGAACGGGCCGAGGTGCGGGAGCGGTTCGGGTACCCCCCTCAGCCGTGATGGTCGGCGGTTCGTGGCTGTTCGTGGGCACTGACCGGCCCGCCCCTGTGGAACCACCCGTACCAGTACGGCAGTCTTCTCTTCCGTGGGGAACCCGGGGAACCTTCCGTCTCAGAACTCGTCGACCGCTGCCGCCGCGCACATGGTGGTGGCCGGGGACGACGCCCTGGCGCACCGGCTGGCCGCGGAGCTGCGCGGGGTGTACGGCGAGCAGGTGACCCTGGTCGTGCCGCCCGCCCAGCGGAGCGTGCGACCGCCGGTGGTGGGACGGACACGGGCCACGGCCCTGTTCGACCGGGTGTCCGCGGCGGTGAACCGCGCCTCCGGGAACGGTGAGTCGGGGAGCACCCGGACGCCCGAACCCCCGGGCTCCGAGCGCGTGTTGGAGGCCGCCGAGCTCACCGAGCCCGTGCTCGCCGAGGCGGGCGTCGAGCGGGCCGCCGCGCTGGCCCTCGTGTACGACGACGACGAGACCAACATCCGGGTCGCGCTCACCGCCCGGCGGCTCAACCCGCGCATCCGGCTGGTCCTGCGGCTCTACAACCGGCGCCTCGGCCAGCACATCGAGGCGCTCCTCGACCAGGCCTCGGCGTTGGCCACCGCGGGAGGCGCCGCTGCGGGAGGTGCCGCCGCGGGAGGCGCGGGAGCCGGAAGCGGTGGTGGCGGCGGTAGCGGTGGTGACCGTGGTGACGGTGAGGTGTTCGACGCGTCCACCACCGTGCTGTCCGACGCCGACACCGCCGCGCCCGCGCTGGCCGCGACCGCCCTGGCCGGGACCAGCAAGGTCGTCCAGACGGACGGTCTGATGCTGCGCGCGGTGGAGCGGCCGCCGCCGGGGCCCGGTCAGGTCGCCGATCCGGGGCTGTGCACGCTGGCGCTGCTGTCCGCCACGACCAACGATCCCGCCGGTGCCGACGGCTCCGAGAGCAGTGGGGCACAAGGGCCCCAACTCCTGCCCGACGAGCGGGCGGTGGCCGCCGCCACCGGGCGCGGGACCGTCGTACTGGAGAACGTGTCGTACTCGGGTCCCGCACTGTCCGCCGGGCGCAGTGTCGTGCCCTTCGGGTCGTTGCTGTCGCGGCGGCTGCGGTGGTCGTTCGCGGGGCTCGTGGGGTGTGTGGTCGGGCTCGCCGTCGCGTCGATGGTGGTCACCGGGGAGCATCCACTGCGGGCGACGTATCTGACGCTGCTCGATCTCTTCGCCATCAACGATCCCGCCCTTGGGCAGCCCGCGGGACGACAGGTGCTTCAACTCCTGTCCGGGCTCGTCGGGTTGCTGCTGCTGCCGGTACTGCTGGCCGCCGTACTGGAGGCGCTCGGGACGTTCCGCAGCGGGTCCGCGTTGCGGCGGCCGCCGCGTGGGCTGTCCGGGCATGTGGTGCTGCTCGGGGTCGGCAAGATCGGCACGCGGGTGCTGGCGCGGTTGCGGGAGCTGCATATTCCCGTGGTGTGCGTCGAGGCCGATCCGGAGGCGCGGGGGCTGGCGCTGGCGCGGCGGTTGCGGGTGCCGGTGGTGCTGGGTGATGTGACCCAGGAGGGCGTGCTGGAGGCCGCCAAGATTCATCGGGCGCATGCGCTGCTGGCGTTGACCAGTGCGGACACCATGAACTTGGAGGCCGTGTTGTACGCGCGCACCGTGCGGCCCGATCTGCGGGTCGTACTGCGGCTGTACGACGACGACTTCGCGACCGCCGTGTATCGGACGCTGCGTGCCGCGTATCCCGATGCGCTGACGCGGAGTCGCAGTGTGTCCCATCTGGCGGCGCCGGCGTTCGCCGGGGCCATGATGGGGCGGCAGATCCTCGGGGCGATTCCTGTCGAGCGGCGGGTGTTGCTCTTTGCGGCGGTGGATGTGGGTGGGCATCCGCAGTTGGAGGGGCGGACTGTGGGGGAGGCGTTTCGGGCGGGGGCGTGGCGGGTGCTGGCGCTGGACGTGGCCGCGTCGGGGGGACGCCAGGGTGATCCGGCGGCCTCCGGGTCGGTGTCCTCCGGGTCGGTGTCCTCCGGGCCGGTTTCCTCCGGGCCGGTTTCCTCCGGGCCGGTTTCCTCCGGGGCCGGGCGTCCCTCCGGGCTGGTGTGGGACCTTCCCTCCACGTATGTGCTGCGGGCCGAGGACCGGGTGGTTCTTGCCGCTACGCGGAGGGGGCTGGCGGAGCTGTTGGGTCGGCGGCCCCGGGAGCGGGCGGGGGCGTAGGGCGGTTTATCGCCCCCTCCGCCCCTACCCGTCCCGTACCTGGGGGGCTCCGCCCCCCAGACCCCCCGGGTTGTTTTCGGCTGCGGGTGGTGGGGGCTGGTCGCGCAGTCCCCCGCGCCCCTTGCGGGGCGCTCCCAGAGTCCCGGTGGTTACAGGTCCAAATGGCGCTGTGCGAAGTCCAGTTCCAGGCGGACCTGTTTGATGCGTTCGTCTACGACCAGGGAGCCGTGGCCGGCGTCGTAGCGGTAGACCTCGTGGACGGCTTCGCGGGCGGCGAGGCGGTCTACGTAGTTGTCGATCTGGCGGATGGGGCAGCGGGGGTCGTTGACGCCCGCGGAGATGTAGACGGGGGCCTTGACCGCGTCGACGTAGGTGAGGGGGGAGGACGCCTCGAAGCGTTCGGGGACCTCCTCCGGGGTGCCGCCGAGGAGCGTGCGGTCCATGGCCTTCAGCGCCTCCATCTCGTCGTGGTACGCGGTGACATAGTCGGCGACCGGGACGGCGGCGATGCCGAGGGTCCATGCGTCGGGTTGCGTACCGAGGCCGAGGAGGGTGAGGTAGCCGCCCCAGGAGCCGCCGGTGAGGATCAGGCGGTCGGGGTCGGCAAGACCGGACGTCACCGCCCATTCGCGGACCGCCGCGATGTCCTCCAGCTCGATCAGGCCGACGCGGTGCCTGAGCGCGTCGGTCCATTCGCGGCCGTAGCCCGTGGAGCCGCGGTAGTTGACCCGGACCACCGCGTAGCCGTGGTCCACCCAGGCTGCCGGGCCGGCCGCGAACGAGTCGCTGTCGTGCCAGGTCGGGCCGCCGTGGATGTCGAAGACCGTGGGGAGAGGGCCACTCGCCCCTGCCGGCTTCTGGACCAGGGCGTGGATGCGGCCGCCCGGGCCCTCCACCCAGACGTCCTCCACCGGGACCGATCCCGGGGACTTCAGACCGGGCGGATCGAGGACGATCTCACCGGTTGTCGAGCGGACCGTCGACGGCTCGGCCGCCGACGACCACAGGTACTCCACCGACCCGTCCGGGCGGGCCGTCGCCCCGGACACCGTGCCGGGCGGTGTCGGGACCTTGACCAGCTCGCGGGAGTCGAGGTCGAAGCGCCACAGGTCGCTGCGGGCCTCGAAGCTGTGGGCGATGAGGAGGGCCGAACCGTCCGGATACCACTCGGCCGCCACGTCGCCGGGGAGGCTGAGGTCCAGGTCCGTCTCCTCGCCGGTCGCCACGTCCCACACCAGCGGCTCCCAGCGGCCGCGCCGCTGATGCCCGATGAGCAGCCGCGTGTCCCCGTCGACCGGGGCGAAGCCCAGCACCTCCAGGCCCAGCTCGACCGTGCCGCCCTTGGTGTCGTCGAGCTCGGCGACCGTCGAACCGTCCGGGCGCAGCACCCGCAGCGTCGAATGCATCGCGTCGCCGTGCTCGGTGTGCTCGATCGCGATCAGCGAGCCGTCGTGCGAGAGGTCGCCGACCCCGGCCGACTCGCGGTGCCGGTAGATCTCCACAGGGGCCTCGCCGATGCGGGCCACATGGATCGTCGAGCCGTCGTCGTCCGTCGAGCGGCCGACGACCGCCGTACGCCCGTCCCGGCCGATGGCCAGCCCGGCCGGGTAGGAGGGTTCGAGGCCGGGGACTGCCGGGTCGTCGATGTCCCCATCTGAGGCGGCCCCACCTGAGGCGTGCCCACCCGAGGCAGCCCCACCCGAGGCGTCCCCGCCCGGGGCCGCTGCGGTGAAGGGCCGGCGGCGCCAGATTCCGAACTCGTCGCCGTCCTTGTCGTCGAACCACCAGATCCACTCGCCGTCCGGCGAGAGCACCCCGTCCGTCGTCCCGTTCGCCCGCTGTGTGACCTGGCGCTGCTCCCCCGTCGCGCGGTCCCACGCGTACAACTCGTACGTCCCGGTCGCGTTCGAGACGAACAGGGACCGGTGCGGGGCGTCCTCCGCCCAGTCCGGCAACGACACCCGTGGTGCCCGGAAGCGCTTCTCCCAGTCGGGCATGGCCGCCTGCTGCTGCTCGATGGGCCTGTTGCTCTCAGTCATGGCCCCATAGTGCCTGGCCCACCCGACCCCGCGCCGACGAGGTGCCCAGCCTGTGGACAACCGACGTCCGCAGCCTGTGGACAACCGGCCGATTGTCAGTGGCGGGGCGCAGACTTTGCCGCATGACCGATCTGCGCAAGACAGTCGAGAGCTACTGGGCCACCGCCGACGCCCGGGACTGGACCGGGTTCGCGGACACACTGGCCGAGGACGTCGTCTACACCCTGCCGCAGACGCGGGAGCGGATCAGCGGCAGGGAGAGGTACCTCCAGTTCAACCGCGAGTATCCGGGCGACTGGCACGTCCGGATCGAGCGTGTTGTGGCCGAGCCCGGTCAGGCCGTCACCTGGACCCACTTCACCGTGGGGCTGGAAGAGATGCACGCGATCACATTCTTCACGGCGGACGAGCAGGGGCGGATAGTCACGGTGACGGACTTCTGGCCGGAGCCGTATGAGCCCCCGGCGGGCCGCGAGCACCTCGTCGAGCGGTACTGAGCCCTACGCCGAGCCGTGCTGGACCGTACCCACCCCGCGGCCCGGCCCGACGCGGCGGCCCCGTACCGTGGGAGGCGTGTACCGGTTCCTGCTGACGCCCCGCTGGTGGGGGATCAACGTCTTCGTGCTCCTCGCCATTCCCTTCTGCGTCTTCATGGGTTCATGGCAGTTGGGGCGGTTCGAGGACCGGATGCAGGACCACCGGACGGCGAGCGAGCAGGCCGCTTCGACGAAGACGGAGGCGGCCCGTCCGCTCACCGAGTTGCTGCCCGTGGACAAGAAGACCTCCGGCCGGCAGGCCACCGCGACCGGCCGGTACGGCGAGCAGCTGCTCGTGCCCGACCGCGAGCTGGACGGCAAGCGCGGGTTCTATGTACTGACGATGCTGCGGACCGACACCGGCAAGGCGCTGCCCGTCGTCCGGGGCTGGCTGCCCGGTGACGCGGACCCGGCGAAGGCACCGGCCGCGCCGACCGGCGAGGTCACCGTCACGGGTGCGCTCCAGGCGTCCGAGAGCCCGGGGTCGAACGGCGTCAGTGCGGCCGGCGGTCTTCCCGAGGGGCAGACCGGCGCGATCAGCTCGGCGTCGCTGGTGAACCTCGTGCCGTACAAGGTGTATTCCGCGTGGATCACGCTCGCCACGGCCGACAGCGGGATGAAGGCGGTGCCCGCTACCGCCCCGCAGGACTCCGGCCTGGACCTGAAGGCGTTCCAGAACCTCGGCTACACCGGAGAGTGGTTCGTCTTCGCGGGCTTCGTCGTCTTCATGTGGTTCCGACTGCTGCGCCGCGAGGTGGAGTTCGCACGGGACGCGGCGCTGGGCCTGACCCCGGACGACTCCGAGGACCGGACCGCGCAGCAGACCGAGGACGAGAACACCCCCGCGTCACCGTCACCCACCGCCTAGGGTTCACGACGCCTAGGGTTCACGACCCGAGGCGCCTTACGGCACCTCACGGCGGAAAGCGCGACGCCGCTCAGGAAGCCGCCAGAATCCCCGTGTGATACACCGTGCCCGCGCACGCGTTGGACACCTTCGCCGCCGCCGTGGCCGCACCCGTCTCCGCCGTGTTCGAGATGACGACGCTGCCGTCCGCCACGCCGTCCTCGGTGACCAGCTGGGGCGAGGTGCCGCCGGTTTCGGTGGAGGTGCCGCCGGTGTCGGTGGTGCCCTCCGTGGGGGACGGGTCCGGCGAGGGTTCCGAGGTGGTCGGACAGGTCTCCGAGGGCACCCAGGCGAACTTCACCACGTACGAGGTGCCCGGCTGGAGCAGCAGGGAGGCGACCTCCGTGGAGGGGTCGGGCAGCCCGGTGGCCGCGTCGCCCGCCACATGGGTCGCCACGCCGATCTTGCTGGCGTCCGCCGCACCCTCCGCGGTCGCGCTCACGGTGCCCGCGCCGGTGACCGTACAGGCGGTCGTGGAGACGTTCGAGACGGTGAAGGAGCCGTAGACCGCGCCGGTGGAGTCCGGGTCGCCGATGGCGCCGGTGGCCCCGCCGAGCTGGGCCGCCGTACACGCGGTCGCCGCCGTGGCCGAGGCCGTCGGGTCGGCTCCGCCCGTGGTGGTGCCGCTGCTGCCGCCGCCGCTGCCCTTGCCCTTGTCCGGCTCGTCCTTCTGGTCGTTCTTGCCCGTGCCCTTGGAGGTGCCGGCGGAGCCGCCCGCGGCCTTGCCGTCGCCGCCGTCCGGGCCCTTGCCCTCGCCCGCGCCGCCCTGTGCCTGTGAGCTGTTGGCCGCTATGGACGGGTCGGCGTTGGACCCCGAGGAGTTCGAGACGTGCACGAAGGCGGGGACGGCCGTGCCGATGAAGAGTGCGGCGGCCGCCATGCCGACCACGGCCTGGCGCTTGCGGGCTCGTCTGGCCGGAACCGCGCGGCGCAGGTGCTCCAGGGTGCCGTCGGTGGGCTCGATCTCCTGGACGGCCTGGTGCAGCAGCCGGCGCAGCGCCAGCTCGTCCGAGCCGAGCCCCTCGGGGCCCTGGCCGTCAGGGCGGTTTCCGTCGGGGCCGTCGTTCACAGTTCCGTTCCCAGCATGCTGCTCGTGCTCGTCTTCGTAGGGCTCGTGCCGGTCCATCGGCTCATGCCACTCGTAGGGCTCGTGTCGGTCGTGGGTGTCACGTCGCTCGCTCATGCCGGGGCCTCCATGGCGATACGGAGCGCTGCGATGCCGCGCGAGCCGTACGCCTTCACCGAGCCGAGCGATATTCCGAGCGTCTCGGCGACCTGGGCCTCGGTCATGTCCGCGAAGTAGCGCAGGACGAGGACCTCGCGCTGGCGGCGCTGAAGGCCCTTCATCGCCTTGATCAGCGCGTCACGCTCCAACTGGTCGTAGGCGCCTTCCTCGGCGCTCGCCATGTCGGGCATCGGCTTCGAGAGGAGCTTGAGGCCGAGGATGCGCCGGCGCAGGGCGGAGCGCGAGAGGTTCACGACGGTCTGGCGCAGATACGCGAGCGTCTTCTCGGGGTCGCGGACGCGTTTGCGCGCCGAGTGCACCCGGATGAAGGCCTCCTGGACGACGTCCTCGCAGGACGCGGTGTCGTCGAGCAGGAGTGCCGCGAGACCCAGGAGCGACCGGTAGTGGGCGCGGTAGGTCTCGGTCAGATGGTCGACGGTGGTGCCCGCCGCCAGGCTGTCCTCAGCGCCGTCGCGCTGGTTCGGTATGCGGGCGGGCCGCGCTGCGGGCATGGGCGCGATCACCGGCATGCCGCCGGGCGTGCCGGGGCTGCGGAGTCGGCGGGGTGGACGGAGGGCTGTGCCCCTCGTCTGGACCGCGGTGAATTCGAGTACCTCTGCCACGCCAGTTGGACACGCGTCCCCCCAGGAGGGTTGTACGCATCAGGCATCGCTTTTGCGTCAGGCACCCCGTTTGACAATGCGTCAAATGCCCTCATGCGCACCAGCTCATCCCCTATGCCCCATATGCCATACCGCACCGGCCGCCCCCTGAATGGCGACCGCAAAGACGCTCCCCGCCCTCCGCGCGGTTGCGGAGGACGGGGAGGAAAATCTTCAAACACCGAACAGGGTCGATTCAAGTGGTCCGGACCATCGCCTTGACCACAGAACTCACACAGATCCTACAAACGAATCCCGCGACGGCCACCAAGATTCCGGCTGTCGGACAGCCAGAACGCAGAACCTACGCCCCGATGATCTCCGCCGCCACCAACTCCGCGATCTGGGCGGTGTTCAATGCGGCACCCTTGCGCAGGTTGTCCCCGCACACAAACAGTTCGAGGGCCGTCGAATCGTCGAGCGCCCGGCGCACCCGGCCCACCCAGGTCGGGTCGGTGCCCACCACGTCGGCGGGCGTGGGGAACTCACCGGCGGCGGGGTTGTCGAACAGGACGACTCCGGGCGCGGTGGCGAGGATCTCCCGCGCCTTCGCCACGGTGAC
The DNA here is from genome assembly GCF_042894545.1 of Streptomyces sp. NPDC001530. Taxonomy (NCBI): domain Bacteria; kingdom Bacillati; phylum Actinomycetota; class Actinomycetes; order Kitasatosporales; family Streptomycetaceae; genus Streptomyces; species Streptomyces sp. NPDC001530. The sequence goes on along the minus strand of NZ_JBIAVS010000004.1, from coordinate 273,660 downwards.
GTCGCCCTGGAAGCGGGCGTGCACGGTCAGGGAGTGCGTGGTGACGACGGGGACGCGTACGCAGGTCACGGCGACCTTCAGCTCCGGGAGCCCGAGGATCTTGCGTGACTCGTTCCGTACCTTCATCTCCTCCGAGGACCAGCCGTCCTCGGCGAGCGACCCGGCCCACGGCACCACGTTCAGCGCCACCGGCTCCGGGAACGGCCCCGTCCGGTCGCCCACGGCCCGTCGTACGTCACCGGGGCTGGTCCCCAGTTCCGTACCGGCGACGAGCGACATCTGCCGGCGCAGGGTGTCGATGCCCGCACGGCCCGCGCCGCTGACCGCCTGGTACGAAGACACGACCAGCTCGCGCAGCCCGAACTCGGCGTGCAGCGCGCCCAGGGCCACGATCATGGACAGGGTCGTGCAGTTCGGGTTGGAGATGATCCCGCGCGGGCGCACGCGCGCCGCGTGCGGATTGACCTCGGGGACGACGAGGGGCACGTCCGGGTCCATCCGGAACGCGCCGGAGTTGTCGACGACGACGGCGCCCTTGGCGGCGGCGATGGGCGCCCACTGGGCGGCCACCTCGTCCGGTACGTCGAACATCGCGACGTCGACCCCGTCGAAGGCCTCCTCCGACAGGGCCACGACCTCGACCTCCTCGCCGCGCACGGCCAGCTTGCGGCCGGCCGAGCGCGGCGAGGCGATCAGACGGATCTCGCCCCAGATGTCCGCGTGCTGGGACAGGATCTGGAGCATGACCGTGCCGACGGCTCCGGTCGCTCCCACGACCACGAGCGTCGGTCCCACGGACCCCGTCGGTCCCATGGAGGGGGCCATTAGCGGCCGGTGCCGCCGCGCGAAAGGACGGTCATCGTCCGGTGCCTCCGTAGACGACGGCCTCGTCGCTGGCGGAGTCGAGGCCGAAGGCGGTGTGCACCGCGCGCACGGCCTCGGGAACGTCGTCGGCGCGGGTGACGACCGAGATGCGGATCTCGGAGGTGGAGATCAGCTCGATGTTCACGCCGGCGTCGGAGAGGGCCTCGAAGAAGCCGGCGGTGACGCCCGGGTTGGTCTTCATGCCCGCGCCGACGAGGGAGATCTTGCCGATCTGGTCGTCGTAGCGCAGCGACTCGAAGCCGATCGTGCTCTTCGCCTTCTCCAGGGCGTCGATGGCCTTGCGGCCCTCGGTCTTGGGGAGGGTGAAGGAGATGTCCGTCAGGCCGGTGGAGGCGGCGGACACGTTCTGCACGACCATGTCGATGTTGATCTCGGCGTCGGCGATGGCGCGGAAGATCGCGGCGGCCTCGCCCGGCTTGTCCGGGACGCCGACGACCGTGACCTTGGCCTCGGAGGTGTCGTGAGCGACACCGGAGATGATGGCCTGCTCCACCTTCTGGTCCCCTTGCTGAATCGGTTCGCTGCTGACCCAGGTGCCCTGCAGTCCGGAGAAGGACGAGCGCACGTGGATCGGGATGTTGTAGCGGCGGGCGTACTCCACACAGCGGTGGAGCAGCACCTTGGAGCCGGAGGCGGCGAGCTCCAGCATGTCCTCGAAGGCGATCCAGTCGATCTTCTTCGCCTTCTTCACCACGCGCGGGTCGGCGGTGAACACGCCGTCCACGTCGGTGTAGATCTCGCAGACCTCGGCGTCGAGGGCGGCCGCGAGCGCGACAGCCGTCGTGTCGGACCCGCCGCGCCCCAGCGTGGTGATGTCCTTCTTGTCCTGCGAGACGCCCTGGAAGCCGGCGACGATGGCGATGTTGCCCTCGTCGAGAGCCGTACGGATACGGCCCGGCGTGACGTCGATGATCCGGGCTTTGTTGTGGACCGAGTCGGTGATGACGCCTGCCTGGCTGCCGGTGAAGCTCTGGGCGCTGTGGCCCAGGTTTTTGATCGCCATGGCCAGCAGTGCCATGGAGATCCGCTCTCCGGCGGTCAGCAGCATGTCGAACTCTCGTCCGCTGGGCATCGGAGATACCTGCTCGGCGAGATCGATCAGCTCGTCCGTCGTGTCGCCCATCGCGGAAACGACCACGACCACCTGGTGGCCGTTCTTCTTCGCTTCCACGATCCGCTTGGCGACGCGCTTGATGCCCTCGGCATCGGCTACGGAGGAGCCTCCGTACTTCTGCACGACAAGGCCCACGTGCGCTCCTCGCTCAGTCCGTCTCTGCACCGCACAACTGCGGTCGGCTCAGTCTAACGAGCGGCCGGATTTCCCTTCCGAAGTATCGCATCGTGAGATGTCCCGCTCACGACGTGATCACTTCGGAGACGTCAGGTCTGCCGGGCCCTCCGGCCGCTCCAAGGCGGCACCTGCCCGCCCTCCCGCCGACCACTCCGGAAAGTGCCCCGTGTCACATGGGGCCACCGTGACTTAAGTTTCAAGCACTAGTGTTCGCCTGTGCGCGTACTCCTGGTGGAAGACGACGAGCCGGTCGCCGAATCGGGCCGCGCCGCGCTCCGGCTCCGGCCTCGCCATCGTCAAGCAGCTGATGACGGACGACGGCGGGACGGTGGCGCTTAAGGACGCGCCGGGAGGCGGACTGTGCGTGGCGATCAGCGTCTCTGATTAGCTGAGTGATCCTATGCAAGTCGTGGTGTCTGGCATGGGTTCTGCCCACCGTGGAGGGGTGGCGTGGGTGTGCAGGTGGAAGCCCGCGCCCAGTGCTGCTCCTCGTGGCCGGTGTCGGCTGGTGGTGGGTGTGCTGATCGTCGTCACGCCCTGGTACCGGTGGGCTGCGCGGGGCAGCCGGGGCCGGTCCGTGTGAACGTGTCCCTCCGGACGCTGGCCCGCCGGACCCGAGGGTCTGGCGGGGGAGGGTGCCCTGCGTCGCCTGGGCGCGGGGCGTGTGGTGCGGTGCCGGGTGGGTCCGGTCTTGGACCGGTCCGTCCGGCTCGTCTTCGGCGCGGACGCTGTGATGACCGCGCCCGCTTCGAGTCTGTCCACCACCACACGGATCGCCATGGCCCCGCTGGTGCGGTCGGTGACGGTTTTGGTCTGGTGGGTGAGGCCGCGGGCGGCGATGCGCCGCCACGCTCCTTGGTCGCGGTCGCCCTGCCAGCCGCAGGAGCCGCACACGGCCCATTTCCAGCCCGGTGTCGTGGGCCGGTCGGGGGCCTTGCAGTGCCGCAAGGGCACCAGGCAGTGCGGGCAGTGCTTGGAGGTGCCTCTGGCCGGAACGGTGACCACGGCGATACCGGCCTCCGCGGCCAGGTGCCGCATACGGTCCACGATCCGGCCGCGCACCGTCTGGGACATGCGGGTGTTGATGCTGCGGCCCATGCCGCGGGCTTCCATCGAGCGGAGGTCTTCGACGTAGATGACGCTCGCCCCGGCGGTGATGGCCTGGTCGACGGCCCAGCGGGCGGCGGCCCGGGCCAGCGTGTCGTTGAGGTTCGACCGCCGGTGGGAGACGTGCCGGATCTCGTCGGCCAGCACCGCGTGCCTGCCGGTCAGGTGGTGCTCTTCGGCCCCGCCGATGAGCCGCTCGTAGTGGCCGGCCTTGGTGTGCAGGTGCTCGCCCTGACGGCGCAGGCGGTGCTGTTTGGCAAGGACTCCAGCGGCGCGGAACATCGCCCCGGCCCCGAGGGCGGTGATCGTGCCGTCGTCGTGCAGCCGGGCGGCTCCGGCGGACAGCAGGGTGTTCAGGCCCCAGTCCACGCCCAGCGCGACCACATGCCCGGAGCGCTGTGTCTTCGGGACGGGGTGGGTGTAGGCGAGATCGGCCCGCACCCGGCCCTGACGGAGGCGCAGGGTGGGCAGGTGCAGCACCGCGTTCGCGGGGATCGTCGGCGGCAGCGCAATCGGGCAGGCCACCCACCTCCAGTCCGCGTAGGACCGCGGGTCGGGACGGGTGGGCAGCTGCACCCGCAGCAGCGCCCGGCCCGGCTCGTCGGCGCGTTCGATGGTGGCCTGCTGCCCGTCGCAAGCAGACAGCAGCAGCATCCGCCCGAGCCGGGGCGCGGCCTCCACCTCGAACACATCGGCCGGCATCCGGCCATGCTTGCTGACGAAGGCGGTGATCTGCCGGGTACGGGACTTGATGACGCTCGAGGGCACAGACCGCCCGCCGGGCACCGCTTCCCGCACCGCATCCCACTCCCCAGCAGTCCGCCTGGCGGGGTCGGCGGGCCAGGTCGCGATGACCGCGGCGGTCAGGTCGGCACGCCACTTCACCGAACGCAGTGTGCGCCCGGCCGTCTCCTGGGCGATGCGCACGATGCGGTCGTTGACGCGGATGCCCTCGCGCGGGCCGACGGTCCAGCCCAGGCGGCGCAGGGCCATCCAGGCGTTCGACGGCAGCGCGCGGCCCCCGCCGTCCTCACCGCGCGCCAGCACGTCCACATCGGCGGTATTCCAGTGCTCGGCCAGCAAGGCGGCGGCCATGCCAGACACCAGATCGGCAGCCCAGCCCACCTGCTCCGCCAGCACAGCAGCCGACAGGACTTCGCCGCCCCTCTCCTCCACCCCCGTACGCAGCAGACCACGGGCACAGGCGGTGCGGGCAGTCTCACCCTCGCCGAGCGGCAGCTTCCGGCTCACCACCGCCCCCTCCCCCGTCCGTGATGCTGTCATCCGATCAACGACACACCCCACAAGAAGGTCACGCATTCGATCCCTGCACTCACATACGACACCGACACCGAACACACCGCATGACGCCAGCAGATGACGAATCACTACGGATACCTAAGGAAACACGTGAGCCTTCGCTCGACAGCACAGCGGAGTGGTGGTTGACGATCAGCCACTGGTCGCCGCGCTTCTCGTACTTGTACGTGTAGCGGGCCTCGATCGTGCTCTTCTCGCCGGTCTTCGGGTCGGTGACATGGAACTCGTACAGGCCGGCGTCGATGGCGGAGTTCTTGTCGAGGACGTTGACGACGGACCTGACCTTCTCGCCCACCGGCTTCTTCTGCAGGAAGTGCTCGAAGTAGTCGACGATCTCGGCGTGGGTCGTACGGATCTTCGGCGAAGCGGTGGGCAGGAGCACGGCGTCGCTCGCGTACCGGTCCGCGACCGTCTCCGGGTCACCGGTCTGCAGCGCCGCGTTCCAGCCGTCGAAGAGGGCGGCGATCTCCGCCTTGGTGGGCTTGCTCGACGTGGGCTCCGCACTGGCCGAGGTGATTCCGACGCCCACGGTGGTGGCGACGGCGAGGGCGGAGGCGGTGAGTATCGCGGCTCGGGTGCGGGTGCGGAACGGACGCTGCATGACAACTCCAGTGCGGTCGGGGCTGGATGCTCCCTCCCGCAGTGCTCCGTGTGCTCTGCGGTGGGAGTGACTCCAGCCTCGCGTCGCACCGGTTAGGGGGCGTCCAGGGGACATGCAGGGCTGATCCAATAACCGGCCAACTCACGTGGTGTGAGGGGTCGGTTACGGGTGCGCCGGGGTGGCGTGCGAGGGCTCCGGCCGGGGCAAGGCCCCTGCATGACAGGCGAGTTGCTGCTGGGTGTCATCGTGCTGGTGGGCTCCTGCGTGCAGTGGCTCACGGGGATGGGGTTCGCGCTCGTCGCGGTGCCCGCGCTCGTGCTGCTGCTCGGCCCGGCGGAGGGCGTCGTCCTCGCCAACTGCGCCGCCGGGGCGATCAGTGTCGTGGGGCTCGCGGGCGGATGGCGGAGAGTACGGCCGCGCGCGATGGTGCCCCTGTGCGTGGCGGCGGCGTGCACGGTCCCGGCGGGAGCGTGGCTGGCCCGGCGACTGCCGGAGCCCGCGCTGCTGGCGTTCATGGGCGCGCTCGTGACCGTCGCCGTGCTGCTGGTCATGCGGGGCGCGCGGGTGCCGGCCCTGCGCGGGACCCGAGGCGCGGTGGCCGCGGGGGCGGCGGGCGGGTTCATGAACTCCGCCGCGGGGGTCGGCGGTCCGCCGATTTCCCTGTACGCCGCCAACGCCGGTTGGACCGTACGGGAGTTCGTGCCGAACGCGCAGTTCTACGGGGTGGTGGTGAACGCCTTCTCGGTTGCCGCGAACGGGGTGCCCCATCTTGGCGAGGGGCGCTGGGGATTGGTGGTGACGGGGATGGTGGTGGGCGCCCTGGCCGGCCGGGCGCTCGCGGAGCGCGTCCCCGAGAAGCGGGCCCGTCTGCTGGTGTTGCTGCTGGCGCTGACCGGCGGGGTCACGACGCTGGGCAAGGGGCTGTGGGGGCTGTGAGCGGATGCGCGGCGACCGGAAGGCATCGACTACGGTGCCGACCGGGGCGATGGCCGCAAGGAGCATGCCAGTGAAGGGAGTTGAGGGCGTGCGGGGTCAGGCACGGCGATGGTGGCCGGCGGCGACCGCGGTGACGGTGGCACTGATCGGCGGTCTGCTTCTGGCGGGCCAGATGCGCCAACTCCACCACGGTGAAGCGGAGTTGGCGGCACTGCGTCACCACGGGCGGCACGCATCGGCCCATGCGACCCTGGACACCGCCTTCTCCTCCGGGGGGCGCGGCACGAGCTGCGAGACGTCCTCGGTGTGGCTCGACTTCACCGATGCCACCGGCGACCCCGTCAGCGAGCCGGAGGAGACGATCGGCGGCTCCCTCTACGTCCCGCACGGCTCCCCGGACCGCGAGGGCCGGGTGGCGACGACGGTCGTCTACGACCCGGCGCACCCGGACCGGGCACAGGCCGTCGGCGCCCTGGAGCAGAGCGTCCTCGACCTGGCGCGACACCACTGGCTCGCACTGACCGTCGCGCTCGCTCTGCTCGGCGCGGGCATCACCGGCGGCATCGCCGCGTGGCCGCGGCGTGCGGGGAGATGACGGATTACCTGACCTTGCGCAGCCCCAGCGGGCCCGCGATCTCCTCCGCCATGACCTTGCCCGCTTCCTCGGCGAGGGCTTCCTCGCCGAGGTCCTGGTCGGTGTCGAGGCCGTCGAGCTCCTCCAGGGGCTGGTTCAGCCGCACGTGAGCCACCACGGACTGGAGGGCGCGCAGGGTCGCGGAGGCGGTGGAGCCCCAGTTGGAGAAGTACGAGAACTGCCACCACCAGAGGGCTTCCGTGGTGCGGCCCGCCCGGTAGTGGGCCATGCCGTGGCGGAGATCCGTGATGACGTCCGCCAGGTCGTCCGAGATACGGGCAGGGACGGGGGCCTTGCGGGGCTCGTACGGGTCGAAGACCTCGGAGTAGACGTCGACCGGTTCCAGCATCACCGCGAGGCGTTCGCGCAGCTCGTCGACGTCCGGTTCCGGGCCGAGGTCCGGCTCGTAGCGCTCGTCGGGAACGATGTCCTCGTGCGCGCCGAGGCGGCCGCCGGCCAGGAGGAGCTGGGAGACCTCCAGGAGGAGGAAGGGCACGGCCGAGTCCGGCTCGTCGCCCTTGGCCACCTCGGTGACGGCGACCAGGAAGCTCTCTACCTGGTCCGCGATCTGGACCACGAAGTCGTCGGGGTCCTGGCTGGTCGCGTGCAGCGTGGCGTCAGACATCTAGGAGTCGTCTCCCCTCGAAGGCGCGGCCGAGCGTGACCTCATCCGCGTATTCCAGGTCGCCACCCACTGGGAGGCCGCTGGCCAGGCGGGTGACCTTGAGGCCCATGGGCTTGATCATGCGGGCGAGGTACGTGGCCGTGGCCTCGCCTTCCAGGTTCGGGTCCGTGGCCAGGATGAGCTCGGTGACCGTGCCATCGGCCAGGCGCGCGAGGAGTTCCCTTATCCGCAGGTCGTCCGGGCCCACGCCCTCGATGGGGCTGATCGCTCCACCCAGTACGTGGTACTTGCCCCGGAACTCACGGGTGCGCTCGATCGCGATGACGTCCTTCGGCTCCTCCACCACACAGATCACCGACAGGTCGCGGCGCGGGTCGCGGCAGATGTTGCACAGCTCCTCCTGCGCGACATTGCCGCAGGTCGCGCAGAAGCGGACCTTCGCCTTGACCTCCATGAGGGCCTGTGCGAGACGGCGGACGTCCGTCGGCTCGGCCTGCAGGATGTGGAAGGCGATCCGCTGCGCGCTCTTGGGACCGACGCCGGGCAGCCGCCCCAGCTCGTCGATGAGGTCCTGGACCACGCCTTCGTACACGGACTGCCGCCCTTCCTGGAATCTTTCAGTACGTACGGTAGTTGGCCGCCGCCTGTCTTTGAAAGGCAGGCCGGGGTCTCAGAACGGCAGGCCGGGGATGCCGCTGCCGCCGCCGAGGCCCTGGGCGAGCGGGCCGAGCTTCTGCTGCTGCAGCGCCTGGGCGTTCTCGTTCGCCGCCTGGACGGCCGCGACGATCAGGTCCGCGAGCGTTTCGGTGTCGTCGGGGTCGACCGCCTTCGGGTCGATCACCAGGGCGCGGAGCTCGCCGGAGCCCGTCACGGTCGCCTTCACCAGGCCGCCGCCCGCCTGGCCGTCGACCTCCGTCCGCGCCAGCTCCTCCTGCGCGTTCGCCAGGTCCTGTTGCATCTTCTGGGCCTGCTGGAGCAGCTGCTGCATGTTGGGCTGGCCACCACCGGGAATCACGATCAGCTCCTGGTTTCGAGTACGGCTGTGCAGCCGTTTTCCCGTCCGTTTTCCTGTCCAGCTCGAGCCTACGTGGTTGGCGGGCCCGTCGCCCAAGCACTCTTTCGAGTGAGACGGTCGGCAGGCATATACCTGATCAAGACCCTCTTCTGGGCGGAAAAGCCATGAAACTCGGGCCATCGCCACCCATTGGGCGGTAGGAAGGGGGCGGCGCTTTTGCACCATACGCTTTTGCTCCACGCGTCACACGGCGTCACGCAACGTCATCACCGTCGTCAGTAGGGAGTGCCGGGTGAGTCAGCCGGAGATGCAGCCCGAGGGGCCGCCCCAGGACGGGCGGGGCGACGGGGCGGCGAGGCTGCGGCCGGGTGACCTGACCGGCCGGCCGTTTCCGCTCGGGGACTGGGGGGAGCCCGCGGAGCGGCTGCACGAGTTGTACCGGTGGGTGGAGCAGGGGGCGCTCGACACGGCGTCCTGGTATCTCGCGGACCGGGTGTGGAAGCGCTGGGGGGCTCGGATACTGCGGGGCGGGGCCGCGGTGGGGGCGGTGGCCGGGGCCGCGCTGCCGTTGCTCGATCTCACCGGGGTGGTGAGCGGGGTCGCTCCCTGGGGGTATCTGGCGCTGCTGATCGGGGTCGCGTGCGTGGCGGGGGACCGGTTCTTCGGGGTGACCTCCGGGTGGATAAGGGATGTGGCCACGGCACAGGCCGTGCAGCGGCGACTGCTGGTGTTGCAGTTCGACTGGGCCTCCGAGAGTGTGCGGGAGGTTCTCGGGCCGGCGGAGGGGACGGCGAGTGAGGCGACGGAGCGGTGTCTGGGGGTGCTGCGGCGCTTCTCCGAGGACGTGACGGAGTTGGTCCGCGCCGAGACCGTGGACTGGATGGTGGAGTTCCGGACCGGGTCCGCGCCGCTGGGGATCCAGTCCTCGCTGGCGGGCACCCCACGGGTCGAGGGCACACCGGCCGGGCGGGCATCGCTCCCTCCGGGAACCCGACCGAACATGCCGCGCCAGCGGCCACCGGAGCCTCGGTAGCCGCTTCCGGGGCGGGGTGCTCGGCGTGAGCGTGAGTGCAGGCCGCAGTGGTTTTCGCCCCCTCCGCCCCTACCCGTCCCTACCTGGGGCTCCGCCCCAGCCCCCCGCCGGGGGCTGCCGCCTCCTGGACCCCTGCCCCGGACCCTCACCCTGGCCCCCCATGGGGCTCCGCCCCATACCCGCGTACCGCTGGAATCGGAGGCCTCGTCGTGCACGCGTCAACTGGGGCCAGGAGGGGCAGAAACTGTCAGCAGATGAAGGGGAGTTGGAAAACTTCCGTGATTCACGGGAGCGGACCCACTACGCCCAGTAGTCTCTCGACTTCACGGCGGGCAAGGCGAGGCGACCTGACCTGTCTTGACCTGTCCTGACCCGTCGAGGAGGACCTGAGGGGGATCTTCCATGGCCGTACCCCACCCTTCGCCGAGCGGGTTTCCGGACGACGAGGGAGCCGACGACTTCGTACGGGAGTACCGGCAGGCCGTGGCGCCCGCGGAGCGTGAATCGCTGGCGCACACACCGCCGTTGGTGATTCTGAGCGTCCCGGGCGAGGAGGCCGACTACGACGCGCGGGTCCGCCGCGTCATCGGCGAGCTGGAGAAACCGCTCACCAGCGAAGACGACGCGAAGCTCGTCCCGTACGCCGTACCGACCGCGGGACAGGACTCCGACCTGCTCAGCGGCTCCGTCGGACGGGGGCTCTCCTCGGGCCCGCCCGCGCACATGACACCGGACCGCTTCCCCGGCTTCTGGCCGCTGTGGGACTCCGTCGACTACATCCGGCAGCACGCGCAGGAGCGACGGGCACCCGGCTCCGCGGTCCTGCGCGACCACGCCCACGAGCAGCTGCGGCTGCACCGGCGGCAGCGGCGCGAGGGGAGCGCCCAGGTCTTCTTATGGGCGCTCGGAGGAAGCAGCGCTCCCCCCGCCGGCGGGATCCGCGGCTGGCTGCTCGGCTCCGTGTGGCAGGGGCTCACCAGGACCCTGCCCCGCTCGCTCTGGGAGCATCGCAAGACCCGCAAGCTGGTGCGCGCCGGACGGCTCTCGCTCTCCCGCGGCCCGAGGTGGCTGGCCACCCGGCTGAGCGCGGCCGGCGGTGGCGAGTCGCTCTTCGTGATGATGGACGAGGTCGCCGACCGGCAGATGCCGCGTCTGGCTCTGCCTCCGGAGCACCCCCGGCACGCCGAGTCGCTGCTCGCGCTCGACGAACTGCTGACGCGCGCCGTGCTGGAGGACCTGAAGGAGCCCGCGATCGGCACGTTCCGCCCGCTGCGGCGGCGCCGGACCGCCCGCCCCGTACTGCTGGTGCCCCTGCCGAGGCGGGGCACGGAAGGCGCCGAGGCGGCGGAGCGCTTCCTGCGCGCCTTCCACCAGGAGCGCGCCCACACCCTGCGCCATCCCGGCCCGCTCGTCATCGCCGTCGGACGACCCTCGGAGGAACTGCTGCGGGACCTCGGCAACCCCCCGCAGAGCACCCTCACCCAGGCGGGCAAACTGCTGCACCAGTCGGCGACGGGCACGGTCCACGTACGGCTGCGGGACGAACCCTTCGCCCGCGACGGGCTGTTCATCCGCCCGGTCAAGCCCAAGACGTACCACCTCGGCGGGCGCACCGTGACAGCGGGCGTGACCGGCCTCTGCGTCCTCGTCGTGGCGACGGTGGGCGGCTTCATGTACGTCAGCACGACGCCCGACCCGTCCGAGCACGACTGTGTCGGCGGCGACGTCGACGTGGCGGGCGCCGAGTACGACCGGGAGATCGAACTGCGCCCCAAGGAGTGGTACGAGGACACGCTCGCGAAGATCGCCGCCCAGAACAAGCGGGCCGAGGACTTCGCCGCGGAGGGCAAGACCGTCCGTACGGTCGTCGCGTTCACCTCGGCCGAGCCCACCGGCAAGACGGAGACCCTGTTCGACGGGACCATCCCGGAGCTGCGCGGCATCGCCATGTGGCAGGAGAAGCTGAACAACGAGGCGGTCGCCGACGACTCGCGCGTACCGCTGCGCGTCGACGTGCGCCCCACCGGAAAGGGCTTCGTCAACGCCGAGAGCAAGGCCCGGGAGCTGGTCGACCAGATCAAGAGCGGGCAGGTGGGCAAGAACGGCGAGAAGGCCAAGGACTACGAGAGGATCATCGGCGTCCTCGGCTACGCCCAGAGCAAGACCTGGACCCAGAACGCCCTCAAGATCCTCGAAGAGGTCGAGCTCCCCGTGATCGGCACCACCGCCACCGCGGACGAGATGCTGGACAGCGGGAACTACTGGCCCTTCACCCCGCTCAACAGCACCGAGGCACGTATCGAGGCGGACTTCGCGGCCGGCTCGCCGGTCGTGGCGCGCACGGCCGGCGGCTGCGAGCCCGCCGGGCACGCCGTGGTGATCCAGAGCTCGGCGGACCTGTACAGCAAGAGTCTCGCGGAGAAGTTCCGCCAGGAGCTCTCCGGCAGCACACAGCTGGTCAACTTCTCCCAGGAGGGCGACTTCACCGGTGCGCCGCCCGGCACGCCGAAGATCAAGAGCGCGCACGACCTCGCCGACACGGTGTGCGAGGCGCTGAACGGTGACAAACCGACCGTCGTGTACTGGTCGGCCCGCGCCCGCGACTTCGTCGCCTTCGTCAACGCCCTCGACACACAAGGCACGTGCACCCACCGCGATGTGACGGTGCTGGGCGGCAACGAGCTCACCAACGTGGCACTCACCGGCGAGTTCAACGACAAGGACTGGCTGCGCCTGTACTACTCCGCACACCGCGTGCCCGTCGAGGACGGCCACGCCGGCGCCAAGACGAAGCAGTTCGCCGCCGCGTACGACGACTTCGTCCCCGGCTCCGCCGAGGACGACCCCTGGCGCGACGACGGCCACTCCGCGGTGTCGTTCGACGCCTTCCACGTCCTGTCCCGGGCCGCCGACATGGCGTTGTCCGGCAAGGGCGGCGTGGACCCGAACGCCATGATCACGGCACTCCGCAGCGGCATCACCTTCGACGGCGCGACCGGCTATGTGTCGTACGACCAGGGCAGCAACATGCCCCCGCGGGACAAGGCCCTGGTGCTGCTGCGGCAGTCGGGAAGCGGGCCGCTCGTCGCCCTGGCGTGCGGCGCCTATCGGCAGGGGGCGAAGAGCCAGGCGCAGGGGCCTCCCTGCGCCGCGCAGTGAGGCGTGGGCGGGGTCCGGTGAGGACGCGAGCAGGGGTCGGTCCGGTGAGACGAACCCCGCGGGTGCGGGCTCAGCCGTCTCCGCAGATCCGCAGCCCCACCGGCGTCCCGCACGGCAGATGCCCGTGCGTGCGGATCACGTCCTGGCCGCTGCCCCGGCTGATGTAGGAGAGGAAGCTGGAGGCGAGGGAGTCGGCGGGCGGCTGGCCGTAGGTGTAGGCGTACTCGATCTCGCGGTACGGGTAGTCGGAGGTGCCGTGCTCCAGGTCCTCGACGGACGGGGTGTGGCCGTCGAGGTTGAGCTTCTGCAGACCCTCGTGAGCGGTGGCGCTGTTGAGTTCGCTGTAGCCGATCGCGCCGGGCAGCTTGGCGACCGTGTTCAACACCTGGTCGGTGGAGTCGAGTTCGCAGCGCACGACGGGGGCCGTGGGGTCGTCCTTGTGGACGCAGTCCAGTGAGGAGTTGGCGATCTCGCCGCGCCCCAGCACCCGCCGCTGGAAGACTTGTCGCGTACCGGAGTTGGCGTCCCGGCTGACGAGGAGGACGGGCCGGTCGGGGCCGCCGAGCTGCTTCCAGTTCTTGATCTCGCCGCGGTAGAGACGGCGTACGTCGGTGAGCGAGAGGTTCTTCAACGGAATGTCGTCGTTGACGACGAGCGCGAAGACCGAGACGGCGATCCGGTTCTCGCGCAGCCGGTCCAGACCGCTCGGCTTGGGACCGTCGGAGAGGGCGACGACGGCGGGCGAGCCGTTCGCGGACTTCGCCCCGGTGGCGTCGAGTTCGCGCACCCCGGCGGTGCTGCCGTGCGGATCGACGGCGATGGTGGCGCCCTCGCAGTCCTTCTCGTACTTCTTGGCCAGCTCGCGCATCACGGGCTCGAAGGCGGTGGAGCCGGTGACCGTCAGGGTGCCCTTCTCGCAGCCGGCCGGGGGCGGGGCGTCGTCGCGCAGGACGACGATCAGCGCGAGCGTGACGACGCACACGGTCAGCATCACGGTGATCAGCCGGGCCGCGCGGCTGAACAGCGGCGGCTGGTCGTCCGGTGTCGTACTGCGGTTGGGACTGACCTCGCCGTCCCGGATGCCGCCGATGAGCCGGACCTCGCTGCCCACATGGCCGCCCGAGAGCAGCACGAGCAGCTTGAAGTGCTCGCCCCGGTTGAGCGGGACACGCGGGATGCGCAGGGTGCCGCCGTCGTAGCCGAGGCCCGCGGACGGGGTGAAGTGGTCCATGAGGTGGTCGGTGCCGGGCGGCTGCGTCACCGACACCCCGCGGATGGTGCGGTCGGCGAACACCGCTGTCAGACCGTGGAGTTCACGGGCCGTGTAGTCGCTGTCGCCGATGCTCTGCGAACCGTCGTTCTCGATCCGCAGCAGGACGAAGGTGGCGTCCGCCATACCCGGCGCCTCGTCGAACCAGCCGAGCCGTACGTTCGCCCGCCCCGAGCTCACGTTCTCGCCGATCGGGTTGTCCATCTGGACGCGGTACCCGATCCGTTTGCGCCGCGGCACCCGGCGCTCGTACCAGACCATCCCCGCGGAGGCCACGATACCGACGACGGCGGTCCCCACGGCCACGACGTTCTCTGCGCTCAGCCACTCCACTTGAGCCACTCCCCCGAGCCTCACCGTGCGGAAACGGTACGACTCGGGCCGGAAACACCCGACATACGGGAGATGAACTTCAACAGCCTTTCATTGCACGGGAGTTAGGCCTCATCTCTGATGCCTCATCAGCCGCCCTTGGTGTACGTCAGCGCCTCGCCCGAGTCCTTGTTCACGCGGCGCAGGCGGCCGTCCGAAAGGAGGGTGACCTCGGAGGCGGCGCCCGGGGAGCAGGAGGCCGGTTCACCCACGGTGACCTTGGAGGGGCCGATCTCCAGGGGGCCTTCGGCGCCCGGGGCCTCGGCCAGCTCGGCCTGGAAGACGCAGTGGTAGGTGCCGCTGCCGGCCGGGCCGTCCGCGGTGAGCGAGAGCACCGTGTCGCCCACCTCGCCCTGCTGGATGGTCAGTTGGCGGGTGTTGTGGCCCGTCGCGTTGTCGATACTGGTGTTCCAGGTGCCGAGGAACGCCTCCGGGATCGTGCCGGCGTCGGACGGCTGCGCGCTGGGCGACTCGGACGTCGGGGTCGTCGAGGACGGCTCCGACGTGCTCGGACCCGGCGTCGTGGACGCGCTCGCCGCCGGCGACGCCCCGGACTTGCCGTCGTCCTCGTCGCTCCCGCTGCCCCTCATCAGCGCGTACACACTGCCGCCCGCGCCGAGCGCGACGACCAGGGCCACGACGATCAGGACGGCGGTGGAGCGACTGTTTCCGCGCGCGGGTTCGGGCTGCTGTGGGACGACTCCGGGACCGTACGGCGGTGTCGCGCCGCCCGGGCCGTACGGAGAGGGGGCGACGCCAGGGCCGTACGGAGGTGTCGAGCCGTACGGGCCCGGCTGCTGGCCCCAGCCATTCTGCGGATAGCCGTACGCGGGGTGGGCGGTGCCCGGGCCGCTGGGCTGAGGGTGCTGCTGGGGGTAGCCGTACGCGGGGTGCGGGGTGGCGGGCGGGGCGGTCGGAGGGGGTGTCTGGCTCGCGCCCGCGATCATCGTGGGGAGGTGGTTGAAGGCGGCGGGCTGCCCGGGTGCGGGCGGGGTGGCGCCCTCCTCTGCCGGGGTGGGGGCGTGTTCGGGGGAGGCTTCGGGCGAGGCGGGGGTGGAGTCGGCGACCGGGGGCTTGGAGAAGTCCGGGACGGGGGCGTGGGCCTGGGGCGGGGCTGCCTGGGGCGGGGCTGGTGGCATCGGCGGTACAGCCGGGGCACCCGGCGCGGGAGCCGCACCCGACGCCTGCCCGCCCCCGTGTCCCTGTCCCTCGTCAGGGTTCTCCGTGTCCAGCAACTGCACGGCGTGCCGACCGAGTTGGGCCACCAGCGCGCTCGGCAGCCACGGGTCGCGGGTGCGACCGTCCGAGACGGTGTCCTCGGCGCCGGTGCGCTCCAGGATCTGGTCGAGGGTGGGCCGGGCGGCGGGGTCCTTGCGCAGACAGTCGCGTACGAGGTCGGCGAGGCCCTCGGGCAGGCCCTCCAGGTCGGGGTCCTCCTGCGCGATGCGGAACATCATCGCGTGCACACCGCTGTTGGTCGACCCGAAGGGAAGGGCGCCGGTGGCGGCGTACGCGAGGACCGAGCCGAGGCAGAAGACGTCGCACGCGGGCGTGATGCGGTCACCGCGGACCTGCTCGGGGGCCATGAAGCCGGGCGAGCCGACGAGCGCGCCGGTGCGGGTGAGGCCGCCGTCGGTCACGGTCTCCAGGGCGCGGGCGATGCCGAAGTCGATGACGCGGGGGCCGTCGATGGTGACGAGGACGTTCGAGGGCTTGAGGTCGCGGTGGATGAGCCCCGCGGCGTGGATGTCCTTCAGGGCGTGCGCGAGCCCGGCGGCGAGGATGCGGACGGAGCGCTCCGGGAGGGCGCCGTGGTCGTGGCCGACGACGGCCTGCAGGCTGGGCCCGGCGACGTAACCGGTGGCCACCCACGGGATCTCGGCCTCCGTGTCGGCGTCGAGGACGGGCGCGGTCCAGTACCCGCCGACCCGCCGCGCGGCCTGCACCTCCTGGCGGAAGCGCGCCCGGAACTCCTCCTGCTCGGCGAGCTCTTCGCGGACGAGTTTGACGGCGACGGTACGCCCCCGGTCGGACCGGGCGAGGTACACGTGCCCCATCCCGCCGGCGCCGAGCCGCGCCAGCAACCGATACGCCCCGATCTGCTGCGGATCCCCCGCCCCCAGCTTCTCCATGATCGTGCCCACCCTCCCCCGTACGTGTGCAACAGATCGAGGATAGTGCGGCCGTACAGGGAGGTGGATGGGGCGGTGTCTACGGTTCCGTAACAGGGTGTGCCGATTCCGTGACGTCTTCGAGCACAGCCGCCAGCCGCTCCAACACGCGTACGGTCTCCGCGAACCCGTCCTCGCCGAGCGCCTCCGCGAGCCGGTCGGCCAGGGCCGCGTGGCCAGGGCCGATCTTGGCGATCGCGGCGCGTCCGTCCTCTGTCGGGGACAACAGCTTGGCGCGGCGGTGGGCGGGGTTGGGCAGATACTCGGCGAGCCCCTTCTCCACGAGCAGGTCGGCGATCCGCTGCACGCTCTGCCGCGTGATGCCCATCGCGCGGGCGATCCCGGAGACGGGCAGGGGCTCGCGCAGGACCGCGCCGAGCACCTGCCACCAGGCGGCGGTGAGTCCGGCCGGCCGGGCCAACTCGTCGGCGACGGCCAGGAATTGGCCGTTCAGCCGGAAGACGCCGAGCGCGCTGCGGCTGAGCAGGTCCTGGCGTTCGCGGCTCACTGTCCCGCCTTCTCGAGGACGGCGTACGCCTCCGGGTCCGAGTCGTGGAACAGCCGGTACCAGGCGTCCAGCACCTCGCCCTCGTACACGCCGAGGAGCTGGAAGACCTCGCGGGCGAAGGCGACGGGTTCGGTGGGACCGGCCGTGACGAGCTTCCCGTCGGTGACGGCGTCGACGTCCACGTACCGCTCACCGCCCGCGTACCCGGTGGCGGCGAGGTAGAAGGACACGGCGCTGGTGTGGTCGCGGTCGTCGAGCAGGCCTTCGCGGGCGAGCCCGGCCGTCGCCCCGCAGATCGCGGCGACGGGCACGCCCGCGTCGAGGAACGCGCGGGCCTTGCGGGCGAACGGTGCGAGATCGTCGCTGGTGTCCCAGAGATCGGCACCGGTGAGGATCAGCAGGGAGCTGTCCTCGGGGCGGACGTCGTCGAGGGCGAGGTCGGGCTGGATCCGGACCCCGCCGATGGTGGTGACGGGCTCCCGGGTGGGACCGACTGTCCGGATCTCATACCCGGCACGGGCGAGATACGCGGTCGTGTGCCCCGTCTCCCAGTCGGCGAAGGTGTCGTAGACGGCGAGGTGGACGGGCTGACGCGCGGGCTTGCGGCTGGTCTCGGTGGCGGCGTTCATGGCTCCTCCTCGGGCAGGCCTCAGCTTATGTAAGCATGCTGTCAACTCGACAGCATGCTGTCAATATTCCCTACGATCCCCGGGGGGTTCCGGGTGGTTCCCTGGTCGCCAAGCCCGACAGACTGTCGCGGAAAGCCCCCGACCACAGACAGGACGCCGATATCGCGTCCACTCCGTGGACATTTACGCTCGCCGCATGACCCCTCAGCCCAACCCCCAGGTCGGCGCCGCCGTGAAGGCCGCGGACCGTGCGCATGTGTTCCACTCCTGGTCCGCGCAGGAGCTCATCGACCCGCTCGCCGTCGCCGGCGCGGAGGGGTCGTACTTCTGGGACTACGAAGGCAAGCGGTATCTGGACTTCACCAGTGGGCTCGTCTTCACCAACATCGGGTACCAGCACCCGAAGGTCGTCGCCGCGATCCAGGAGCAGGCCGCAACCCTGTCCACATTCGCGCCCGCCTTCGCCGTCGAGGCGCGGTCCGAGGCCGCCCGGCTGATAGCCGAGCGCACCCCCGGCGACCTCGACAAGATCTTCTTCACCAACGGTGGCGCGGAGGCCGTCGAGAACGCCACGCGCATGGCCCGGCTGCACACCGGGCGGCCGAAGGTGCTCTCCGCGTACCGCTCGTACCACGGGGCCACCTCCACCGCGATCAACCTCACCGGTGACCCGCGGCGCTGGCCGAACGACAGCGGTGCGGCGGGTGTCGTCCACTTCTGGGCGCCGTTCCTCTACCGCTCGCCCTTCCACTCGGACAGCGAGCAGCAGGAGTGCGAGAGGGCGCTGCAGCACCTCGAGGACACGATCGCCTTCGAGGGTCCTGCGACCATCGCGGCGGTGATCCTGGAGACGATTCCGGGTACGGCGGGGATCATGACGCCGCCGGCCGGATATCTGGCCGGGGTGCGGGAGATCTGCGACCGGTACGGGATCGTCTTCGTCCTCGACGAGGTCATGGCGGGGTTCGGGCGTACGGGCAAGTGGTTCGCGGCGGACCACTTCGGCGTGACGCCGGACCTGATGACCTTCGCGAAGGGCGTGAACTCCGGGTACGTGCCGCTCGGCGGTGTCGCGATCTCGGGCGCGATCGCGGAGACCTTCGCTCGTCGGCCCTACCCCGGCGGGCTCACGTACTCCGGGCACCCGCTGGCCTGTGCGGCCGCCGTCGCCACCATCAACGTGATGGAGGAGGAGGACATCGTCGGGCAGGCCGCGCGGATCGGTGAGACGGTTCTCGGGCCAGGGCTGCGGGATCTCGCCGAGCGGCACCCCAGTGTCGGTGAGGTGCGCGGTACGGGGGTCTTCTGGGCCCTGGAGCTGGTGAAGGACCGGGAGACCCGGGAGCCGCTCGTTCCGTACAACGCGGCGGGTGAGGCGAACGCTCCCATGGCCGCGTTCGGCGCCGCCGCCAAGGCGCAGGGCCTGTGGCCCTTCATCAACATGAACCGCACCCACGTCGTGCCGCCCTGCAACATCACCGAGGCCGAGGCCAAGGAGGGCCTGGCGGCCCTGGACGCGGCCCTGACGGTGGCGGACGAGCACACGGCGTGACGGCGGGGGGTTTCTTCGCCCCCTCCGCCCCTGCCCGTCCCGTATCTGGGGGCTGCGCCCCCAGACCCGCCTAAAAGATTGCGCAGTTCCCCGCGCCCCTTCAGGGGCGCGGGGAACTGCGCGACAAGCCCCCACCCACCCGCAGCCGAAGGGCTGGTACGGGACGGGCAGGGGCGGAGGGGGCGAAAAAACCATCCACCAACCCCCACCGCGTAAGGTGGCGTGCTCGGAGTGATACGCGTAGAACCGACCACGTACCCACGCGATGGGGGAGCGAGAGACCATGCCCGGCAGCGGCGGCAATGGGGCCGTAACCCGCAGCACCCTGCGGCAGCAGATCGCGGACGCGCTCCGTGACGAGGTGCTCGCAGGCCGTCTCCAGCCGGGCCAGGAGTTCACGGTGAAGGAGATAGCCGACCAATACGGCGTCTCCGCGACCCCTGTCCGCGAGGCCCTGGTCGACCTCTCGGCCCAGGGCCTCCTGGAAGCGGACCAGCACCGCGGCTTCCACGTGCACGAGTACTCCCCCGCCGACTACCGCGGCATGATCGAGGCCCGCAGCCTGGTCACGGACGGCATGTTCCACAGCCTCGCCACCCGCGGCATATCGCAGCTCAACGACCCCCGCGCCATCGCCGCCCTCGCCGGCGTCCGCCGCCGCGGCGAGGAGGCCCAGCGCGCCGCCACCGCCGGCGACCTGAACATCCTCATCGGCTACGACCTCCGCTTCTGGCGCGAGCTCAGCGGCCTCTTCGGCAACCCCTACCTCGCCGACTTCCTGCACCGGCTGCGCGTCCAGTCCTGGGTCTGCACGGTCCAGCACCTGCGCCACGTCGCCGACCTGAAGGGCCACCTGTGGTCCGGCCACACGGAACTCGTGGACGCCCTCGCCCGCCGCGACCCGGAGGCGGCCCACGCGATCATCACGGCGTACAACGCGCACTCGCTGGCCCTGATCGAGCGCCTGGCCTCAGGTTCCGGCCCGTCGGGCGTTTGAGGACGAGCCCTTCGGGCGATCGGGGGTTTGAGGGCGGAGCCCCCAGGAGCACACCACCCCCGGCCCACCGGGATCCGGAGTTGTGCACCAGGCCCTTCCCAAGACCGCCGCGCGCATTACGCTGCCCTGACCACCGTGCACCCAAGGAGCAAGAGGAGCCGTCTGTTGGCCTGTGACCTGTGGTTGGTCCCGCTCGTCGACGTGCTGTGCCACACCCCCGACAACCCCTTCGCCGAGGAACTCGCGCTCTACGACAAGGTGCTGGCCGAGGCCGGACTCCCCCCGGTCCCGGTGTACGCGTACATGCCGGGCCTCTCCGGCGACGTGGCCCCGGTCGCGGGCTTCGACTACGACGCGTTGCACTTCCTGCGCCGCGCGTACCTCCTCCAGATGTGCGGGCTCGCGGTGACGCCGGTGGACGAACTGGGCGGCGACTACGAACAGTTGCTGGAGATGTTCGAGACGAACGCCCAGCAGTCGCACCTGGTCTGGCACTACGACCACGCGGGTGCGTACGTCCCCGTCGACTTCCCGCACCCCCTCGCCAACGACGAACTCCTCGCGGGCGGCGGCCCCCTCGGCTCCTCTCAGACCCTCCTGCGCGAACTCGAATTCGTCGCCCCGTCGATCGGCATCGACCCGGCGAACCCTCCCGCCGCCCCGGCGCCCCCCATGGCCCCCACCGAGCTGGAGGAACCGGCCGCCCCCGCCCCCTTCGACGCCAGCCCCTTCGCCCGCGAACGCCACGTCTGGCTGGGCCTGCACGCCGCCGCGACCCGCAGCCTCGCCCAGGGCTCGATGATCATCTTCAGCTGAGCCGGTGCGGGGCCGCGCTGCGCGCAGCCCCGCAATCTCCTCCGTCAGCTCTGCTCGACGATGCGGATCGTCCGGATGCCTGTGCCCCGGTACCGGGTGGGCGTCCGGGTCAGGACGGGACGGCCGCGTGGCCACTCGACGGCGGGCAGGGCCAGGTGCAGCACATGGGCGCCGCTCCAGTCCGGCTCCACCTTGGCCCCCTGATCCTCATCCCCTGAGGCCGCCGTCCGCAGCCGCTTGCCCACGGCGGTCGCCGCCGCGAAGTCGAGCCCCTCGATGTTCACCGACGGCAGCGCGCCGACGTGCTCGGCGACCCCCGCCCGTTCCCGCTCGGCGGCGGCCAGACTGAGCGCCGGGATGTAGACCCGCAGGGCGGGGTCCTTCTCGGCCTCGACGACGAGGCGGGAGGCCATGCTGTTCCCCGCGCCCAGCGCGAGCGCGGCCGTGTCGTCGAAGATGACGGCACGCGGCAGCGGGTACTTGTCCCTGCCCTGGGAGTCCGTCACTGGACCTCCCCGATGCGCCCGGCCTCAAGGTCGGCCCACAGCTTCTCGCCGGCCTTCTCGTCCTCTTCCGTGTACGGCCTGCCGAGGAAGTGCTCCTCCACGTACGCCTTGATCTCCTCGTACCGCTTGCGCAGCTCTTCCTTCGTGGGCGTCGCCCCAGCCAGCTCCGCCACGAGGTCCCGCATGCTGATACCGCGCTCCCGGGCCAGCTCCTGCAGGCGGTCTCGGACGGCGGGGTCGACCTTGATCGTGGTGTCAGCCATGAGGACAGTATACCGACGGTATACCGCCTCCGGGCGTACGAGTGTGACGGTCAGCGACACTCCGTTTCTCTTGAGGGACCCGGCCTCGCGGACGCGAGCCGGGAGTCTTTGCGGCCCTACGCGGGCGCCGCCCGCCCGCTCAGCAGCGCGCGGGCCAGTGCGCCGCCCCGCCGCGCGGCATCCCGGTAACCGGGCGCCCCGGGTTTGCGGATCTCGGCGGTGCTGCGGATCTCAACGGTCGTCACTGCGGCGGCCGCCGGCTCAGGGGCAGCCGGGCGCTTGCGGCGCAGACGGTTCTCCACGAGGGCGCGGGGCGAGTGCACGCGGGACGGCAGTCCCTGCGTCAGCGCCGACCGCACCTGGGCGCTCGTCGCGCCCAGGTCCCACCACTCCTCCACCAGCGGAGCGAGCCGCAGCGCCTCGGCGGCGCCGAGCGCGAGCCGGGGTTCGGCACGGCCGAGTGAGCCGAGCAGCTTCGCGGCGAGCGCCGTGCGCTCGCCGATCGACGGCGACAGCACCTCGGGCGGCGGGGAGGGAGGTTCTTGTTCCCCGGTCTTTTCTCCCGAAGGGAGAGGGCCCGAGACGGCGGAATCCGACTCACCGGAGGCCCGGTTCTGGATTTTTTCGGGTTCACCCGGAGCGGGCTCGTCGTCGTACGGGGTGTCGAACACCTCGTACACAGTGGAGAGTTGACCGCTCTCGGGGTTCTTGCGGAGCACCCTCCGCAGATACCGGGATTCCTCCAGCTCACGGAGGGCGGCGGAGATCCGCGCCCGCCCCTCGCTGCGCTGCTCGGCGAGCGTACGGATGGTGGCGCGAGAGCCGTTCGGGAGGCTGAGGAGGTACGTCAGTACGCCTACCGCGAACCAGGAGATGCTCCGGTCGCGGAGAAGGGCGTTGGCGAAGACGGAAAAGGCGCGCGTGGGCGTCGTACGATGAATACGCATCGGGAGTGGTAGCTCCTGGTGTCGAGCCCCCGGGTGTTGGCGCACCGCGGGGGCGTTCTTTGTTGCCGGTGACTCTATGGGCACTCAGAGCGACGAATGCAAGCCGGAACTGCCTTTTCCCAGGCGGAAGTTCGCGTTCTTCACCCTTGGGGGTGAACCGGGCGCGACCGTGTCAGCTGGAGTAACGCCACTCCAGAGCCTGGAGCGCCGAACGCAACAGCAGAGTGTGTACGAGGCGGCCGTCGACGCCGGGGCGATGCCGCCAACTCAGCGGCCACGTCTGCCCATTGAGGGCGGGCACGGGGACGTACGACACGCGGCTCGGGCCCGCCGTGAGCCTCGTGACCTCCTCCGGCCACGCCCGGTGCGACGTGCTCCCGACCGGCACCAGGAAGTACACCGAGCGGCGCCCGCTCGCCTCCTCGACCACCGGGCCGGGATCACCGCCCGTCATCCGCGCGAGCGCGTCCGCGAGGGTGCGGCCGTCGTCGCCGTCGACGCGCAGTGCGTCGAACTGGACGCCTGCCTTGCGGAGTTGGATCCCCGAGAGGGGGATCCAATCAGGGGTAAGTGGGGGCTCGCCGAGGTTTACCTCGTCACTTTGCGTATCCATGGAGACAGTTTCAGGAGGTAGGGCTAGCGTTTTCCATGACTCTGCGTCGTCGGTCGATCACGGTCGGGCGGGAGCGGGGGCGAGTTGAGACCAGTTGAGTTCGGTTGAGTCCCAAGGGGTGACCGCAATGGCGCGGGCGGAGAACAAGGTGGAGGCAGGCGGGACGACTCATCTCGTAGCCGCCCTGGCGAGAGCCCTGCGTGAGCAACAGCAGATCTCCCAGGAGCAGTTGGGCAAGAGGATCGGCTACACGGGCTCGGCGATCAGCGCCATGGAGACCTGCGCGCAGCCCGCGAGCGACCAGATGCTCGTCAAGCTGGAGGAGACGATCGGCGGAGGGCTCGGAGTCTTCGAGAAGGCCCGCACGTTCGTCCTGCTGGACAAGTACCCGCCGCAGTTCAAGGACTTCTCGCTGATGGAGGCGCGGGCGGTGACGTTGTCCTCGTACCAGACGTACGTGGTCGATGGTCTGTTCCAGACCGAGGCGTACGCTCGGGCGCTGATCGGCGGCGGCTTCCCGAAGCTGCCCGAGGGCAAGGTGGAGGAACTGGTCGAGGCCCGCATGGCTCGCAAGGCCCTCTTCGACCGCGACCCGACCGCCATGATCGAGCTGATCCTCGACGAGGCTGTGCTGCGGCGGCCGTTCGGGAGCTGGGAGATCCTGCGCGGGCAGTTACGCTCCCTCGCCGAAAATGCCGAACGCGACAACGTGAGCGTTCAAGTGCTGCCGCTGGAGCGGGGTTTGCGCGGCGGCCACGCGGGCGCGCGTGGTGACATGAAACTGGTGGAGACTGAGGAGCATCACCACGTTGTGTACATGGAGATCGAGGACGAGAGCCACCTCGTCAGCAATCCCGTCAAGGTGGCCCAACTCTCGCACCGCTATGCGAAGATCCGCACACAGGCTCTGAGCCCGGACGACTCTCTGAGCCTCATCCAGCGGTTGGCAGGAGAAGAGCGGACATGACCAGCACACTGCGGTGGTTCAAGTCGAGCTACAGCGACAGCGGTGGCGCTGACTGCGTCGAAGTCGCGTACGCCTGGCGGAAGTCGTCGTACAGCAACGACAGCGGCGGCGACTGCGTCGAGATAGCCGCCTGCCCCCACAGCCCCCGGGCCATCCACATCCGCGATTCAAAAACCCCTGGCGGCCCAACCCTCACCGTCACCGGTGAAGCCTGGGCCGCGTTCCTCGTGGGTCAGGCTCAGGCCTGCTGAGCCGCGAGCCGCTTCGCGCGGGTGCGGCAGGCGATCGCGAGTCCGGTGAGAGTGAGGGCGAGGGCGCACACTCCCCACACGGCTACCGCCGGGTTGATGTACGACGGGATGACCGCTTCGACCGTGCGTCCGTCACTGGTACGGCAGCCGAAGTGCAGCGGGATGTACGAGGGGTCGTAACCGGTGAGATGTCCTGTGCCGACCGCCTTGTTGCACGCCTGGGACTGGTCCGTGTCGTCGTAGAAGACGAGGTGGAGGACCCCCCAGGTGTACATGCCGACCATCCCGGCCCAGGCCAGTACCGCGGCGGACTTGACGGCCGCCACCGTCGTCCCGGCGGTCCTGGCACGGAACAGCAGCCTGACCCCGTATACGACGAGCCATGGCGTGGCGACGAGGCCGACCAGAGTCAGCAGGAGTACGGCGGTGCCGTCGTGGCCGGCGTACGGCTGGTCTCCAGACATCACACGCTTCCCTCTGTCACAAACTCAGGTTGCGGTTCAGCCCTTGCAGTACAGGCCGGACTGGATGATCCGGGCGAAGTTCGCGGACGGCACCGTGTCGTTGTTGAGTCTCGCGTACTTCGACGCCAGCGTGGACAGCGTGGTGGGGCCGAAGGTGTCGCCGTGCGCTCGGCCGCCGGTCGCTGCCGCCGTGCGCGGTGATCACCATAGGCACAGCACGATTGCCAACGGCAAGTAAAATCAGGCGAGTTGGGGCTCTGCGGCGTAAAGACGCCACCGCGGCCGATGCCCTCCGGCAGGAGGACATCGGCCGCGGTGAGCGGTTCGACGGCATGGCGGGCATGACAACGCCCCCGGGTCGGCCGAAGCCTCACCGGGGGCGCGTGAACTGCCGTACCAGCCGCGCTGGATGGCCGTACTAGATGAACGAGTTGATCTCGATCGTCTCGTCGCGGCCCGGGCCGACACCGATCGCGGAGATCGGCGCGCCGGACATGTCCTCCAGAGCCTTGACGTACGCCTGGGCGTTCTTCGGGAGGTCCGCGAAGGTCTTGGCCTTCGTGATGTCCTCCGACCAGCCCGGGAGGGTCTCGTAGACCGGCTTCGCGTGGTGGAAGTCGGTCTGGGAGTACGGGAGCTCCTCGACGCGCTTGCCGTCGATCTCGTACGCCACGCAGACCGGGATCTCCTCCCAGCCGGTCAGGACGTCCAGCTTGGTGAGGAAGAAGTCGGTCAGGCCGTTGACGCGGGTCGCGTAGCGGGCGATGACCGCGTCGAACCAGCCGCAGCGCCGGTCACGACCGGTGGTCACACCGCGCTCGCCGCCGATCCGCCGCAGCGCCTCGCCGTCCGCGTCGAAGAGCTCCGTGGGGAACGGGCCCGAGCCGACGCGGGTGGTGTACGCCTTGAGGATGCCGATGACCCGGCTGATCTTGGTCGGACCGACACCCGCGCCCGTGCACGCCCCACCCGCGGTCGGGTTGCTGGACGTCACGAACGGATACGTACCGTGGTCGATGTCGAGGAGCGTGCCCTGGCCGCCCTCGAAGAGCACGACCTTGTCCTCCTCCAGCGCCTTGTTGAGGACCAGGACGGTGTCCGCGACGTACGGCTTGAGCCGGTCCGCGTAGCCCAGCAGCTCCTCGACGACCTGGCTCGCCTCGATGGCGCGACGGTTGTAGAGCTTGGTGAGCAGCTGGTTCTTGACCTCGAGGGCCGCCTCGACCTTCTGGGTCAGGATCGACTCGTCGTAGAGGTCCTGGATGCGGATGCCGACGCGATTGATCTTGTCCGCGTACGTCGGCCCGATGCCGCGTCCCGTCGTACCGATCTTCCGCTTCCCGAGGAAGCGTTCCGTCACCTTGTCGACAGTGACGTTGTACGGCGTGATGATGTGAGCGTTTCCGCTGATCAGGAGCTTGGAGGTGTCGACGCCGCGCTCGTTCAGTCCGTTCAGCTCGGAGAACAGGACCGACGGGTCGACGACGACTCCGTTTCCGATCACCGGAGTGCACTCCGGCGTGAGGATTCCGGAAGGGAGGAGGTGGAGGGCATACTTCTGATCGCCCACGACTACCGTGTGGCCGGCGTTGTTGCCGCCCTGGTAGCGCACCACATAATCCACAGATCCACCGAGCAGGTCGGTGGCCTTTCCCTTGCCTTCGTCACCCCACTGAGCACCGAGCAGCACAAGTGCGGGCACAGGCGTACACCCCTTCCGGGCGGGGCATGTCCAAGGTCGGGGACGTACGCGGCTGCCTTTTCGAGTGCGGCTGCGTACGCCGGCGACCACCTTTGGCCGCGACCGTCGGACCGGATGCCCCGGAATAGACGAAGCCCCTGGCGCAATAGCGCAAGGGGCTCTTGCACCAAGATGCTACCCGAGGAAGCGAGGCATGACCGAGGTGGCGGCTTCCGACCAGCTCCTGGTGGTCATCGACCCGGTCGCCCGTCGTACGGACGGCGAGTCTGTACGGATCGCGAAAGACGTGCTCAGCGCGGGTGCGGCGACGAAAGTGTGCCTGCCCGAGGGGCCCGAGGAATTCGCCCGGGCGCTGGCCCGGAGGGGCTCTCGGCGGCCCGTCGTGGTCGGCGACGACCGGGCTCTGCTGCGGGCGGTGTCCCTTCTGCACCGGCAGCGGGAGCTCGCGATGTGCGGGCTGTCGTTGGTGCCGGTGGGGGGTGTGCTGTCGCTGGCACGGTCCCTGGGCGTGCCGACCGGGGCCGTGGCCGCGGCGCGGGCCGTCCTCGACGGGGCCGAGCGGCGGCTCGACCTCCTCGTGGACGACAGCGACGGCGTCGTCCTGAGCGCCCTCCGCATCCCTCCCGTCCTGTCCCCAGGCCCCTCGGGGGCGCCGGCCCACCCCTGGCTGCGC
Source organism: Streptomyces sp. NPDC001530 (assembly GCF_042894545.1). Taxonomy (NCBI): domain Bacteria; kingdom Bacillati; phylum Actinomycetota; class Actinomycetes; order Kitasatosporales; family Streptomycetaceae; genus Streptomyces; species Streptomyces sp. NPDC001530. The sequence continues at coordinate 246,353 of NZ_JBIAVS010000004.1, read as the reverse complement.
ACCTGCCAGTCCCTGGTCCGCACGCTGGCCGCGCGGCCGCCGCGGCTGGCCTCCGTGCCCGGGCCCGGGCCCTCCCGGCTCCGTGTCGAGGTCGACGGGGTCACGGTCGTCGACCTCGACCAGCCTGTGGAGGCGGTGTCCGTGACGCCGGGCTTCCTGGCGGGCGGTGCGGAGGTCGAGGTCCGGCCGGTGTCCGTGGGCGCGGAGGCGTCGCCCCTGCGGGCCGTGGGACGCCGGGTCACCGTCTCCGGGGCCGATTTCCGGTATCGGGCGGATTCTGTGGTGGCCGGGCCTGTACGGACTCGGACGTGGACGGTGCGGGAGGCGGCGTGGGGGTTGACGTTGCCGGTGGCGTGAGGGGTGGGTTCGCCCCCTCCGCCCCTACCCGTCCCGTACATGATCCTTCGGCTGCGGGTGGGCGGGGGCTAGTCGCGCAGTTCCCGCGCCCCTTCAGAGGCGCGGGGAACTGCGCAGTCTTTCAGCGGGGGTCTGGGGGCGCAGCCCCCAGCGCCGTGTCCGACTCGTCCTTCAGGGCCACCCCCGTGGCGCCCAGCTCGCGGGCCCGCCGCATCAGGGTCGCCAGCTTGGCGGCAGCCGCACCGTGGGTGAGACCGAGCGGCGGGCGGATGTTGGAGAGGCAGTTGCGGTCGGCGTCGGTGGTGTGGCCGGGGCGGGGGGCGTATGTGAGGTAGGCCCCCAGGGAGTCCGCGGCCGACATGCCGGGGCGTTCACCGATGAGGACCACCACCAGCGTGGCCCCCAGGGCGTCCGCGATGTCGTCCCCGAGCGCCACCCGTGCCTGCTCGGCGAGGACGACCGGCGCGACCCGCCAGCCGGCAGGAAGCAGCGCCGCCGTCTCGCGGATCACCGCCGCCGCGTGGTCATGGACCGCCCTGCTGGACAGCCCGTCCGCGACCACGAACACCACGTCCCAGTCGTCACGGGGCAGATGCGCACGATCGATGTCATCGAGCCGCCGCCCCAGATCGGGACGCTGAAGGTACGTGAGCCGGTCGGGCGCGGCACTCCGCACCCGTATCGTCGGCACGCCCGTCAGCGCGGCCGCCACCGCGTCCGGATCGAACGGCGAGTGCACCGCGTCCCGCGCGGCAGCGTGCGCCGCCTGCAGTTCGAGCCGGTGCCGCGTGGGCAACCCCGACCCCGCACGGCCGAGCCCGATCCGCGCCTGGGTATGGCGGCGGAGGGACGCCCACAGGGCGGCGTCGGAGGACTCGGGCGCCACCAAAGCCCGTACCAGCGTTGCCAGTTGACGGTCCGCCATGCTGCCTTCATCCATCCCGCTCACGCCGCTATCTCCTTGCCGATCGTCATCAGCGGGTGCGCCGTACCCGACACATCCCTGATCCCGCCCCCGGCGTCCAGCAGCCCGATCCGCTCCAGCCACGCCTCGAACTCCGGTGCCGGGCGCAGCCCGAGGACCTCGCGCAGGTACAACGCGTCGTGGTACGAGGCCGATTGGTAATTGAGCATGATGTCGTCGCCGCCCGGCGTGCAGATCACGAAGGAGGCGCCCGCGACGCCGAGCATCGTCAGCATGGTGGCGATGTCGTCGTCGTCCGCGTCGGCGTGGTTGGTGTAGCAGATGTCCAGGCCCATCGGCAGGCCCAGCAGTTTCCCGCAGAAGTGGTCTTCCAGGGCCGCCCGCAGAATCTGGCGGCCGTCGTACAGGTACTCCGGGCCGATGAAGCCCACGACCGTGTTCACCAGCAGCGGGTCGTAGCGGCGGGCCACCGCGTACGCCCGCGCCTCGACCGTCTGCTGGTCCACCCCGTGGTGCGCGTCGGCGGACAGCGCGCTGCCCTGGCCGGTCTCGAAGTAGAGGGCGTTCTGGCCGACGGTCCCCCGGCCGAGCCCCTTGGCGGCCTCGTACGCCTCGTCGAGCAGCCCGAGGGTGACCCCGAAGGACGCGTTCGCGGCCTGCGTACCGGCGATGGACTGGAAGACGAGGTCGACCGGGGCGCCGCGTTCCATCAGGTCGATGCTCGTCGTCACGTGGCACAGCACGCAGGACTGGGTGGGGATGGAGTAGCGCTCGATCACCCCGTCAAGGAGCTCCAGCAGGTCACATACGGCTTTCGGGCTGTCGGTCGCCGGGTTGATGCCGATCACCGCGTCGCCGGAGCCCAGCAGGAGTCCGTCGAGCAGGGCCGCCGCCACGCCCGCCGGGTCGTCGGTGGGGTGGTTCGGCTGGAGGCGGGTGGCGAGCCGCCCCGGCAGGCCGATCGTGGAGCGGAAGGCGGTGACCACGCGTACCTTGCGGGCGACGGCCACCAGGTCCGCGTTGCCCATGAGCTTGGAGACGGCGGCCACCATCTCGGGCGTGAGCCCGGGGGCCAGCGCCGCAAGACTCCCGGCGTTCGCCGCATCCGACAGCAGCCACTCCCGGAACTCCCCGACGGTGAGCCCGGAGACGGGCCCGAAGGCCACCGCGTCATGGCTGTCCACGATCAGCCGGGTCACGTCGTCGTCCTCGTACGGAATCACCGGCTCGGCGAGGAACCGCGCGAGCGGCACCCCGGCCAGCGCCCACCGCGCCGCCACCCGCGCCTGCGCGGACTCGGCGGCGAGCCCGGCGAGCCGGTCGCCCGACCGCTCGGGGCTTGCGGCGGCGAGCAGCGACGCGAGGCCGGTGAAGGTGTGGTTCCGGCCGCCGAGGGTGGCGGTGTAGGTGCTCATGACGGCGACCGTACGAAGGGGGACGGCGCCGGGTCCACGCCCGTCCGGAGAGTTAACGCAGACGTTCGTTCGCGCCGCGTTCCAGCCGCGTTCTAAAGGTCTGGTTGACAAACATTTAACGCCCGGATCTGCTGGCCGACTCATTCGCCCAGCAGGATTCCGGCTCGTCGCACACCACCGATCACCGTCTGAGTGCATGAGGAAAGGGGCCACCCGATGGCAGTACAAGAGGGCGTGGCCCCTGGGGCGCCGGCCACGACGGACGAGCCCGGAGGCACCGTCCACCGGCTCAAGCCGAACGCGATCGGTTTGCTGGGCGTGGTCTTCATGGCCGTCGCCACCGCGGCCCCGATCACCGCCATGACGGGCAACGTGCCATTCATGGTGTCGGCCGGAAACGGCATCGGCGCCCCCGCCAGCTATCTCGTGGCAATGGTCGTCCTGGCGATCTTTGCGGTCGGCTTCACCTCGATGGCGAAGCACATCACCTCCACCGGCGCCTTCTACGGCTTCATCTCCTACGGCCTCGGCCGCACCGCCGGCCTCGCCTCGGGGCTGCTCGCGACCTTCGCGTACGTCGTCTTCGAGCCGGCCCTGATCGGCATCTTCTCGACCTTCGCCACGGGGACGCTGAAGGACCAGACGGGGGTGGACGTCCCGTGGTGGGCGTTCGCGATCCTGATGCTGGCCATCAACGCCACGGGCACCTGGTTCGGCGTCTCGGTCGCCGAGAAGCTGCTCGTCGTGCTGCTCGCCACCGAGGTCACCATCCTCGCCGCGATGGCGATCTCGGTCGCCCTGCACGGCGGCGGCCCGCACGGCTTCACCTTCGGCCCGGTCAACCCGGTCAACGCCTTCAAGGGCACCAGCGCCGGACTCGGCCTCTTCTTCGCCTTCTGGTCGTGGGTCGGCTTCGAGTCGACGGCGATGTACGGCGAGGAGTCCCGCGACCCGAAGAAGATCATCCCCAAGGCGACGATGATCTCCGTCCTGGGCGTAGGCGTCTTCTACGTCTTCGTCTCCTGGATGGCCATCACCGGCAACGGCGAGGCGGAGGCGGTCAAGGCAGCCTCGTCCGCGAACCCCTTGGCGCTGTTCTTCAACCCCACCGAGCACTATGTCGGCCACTGGGCCGTCGACGTCATGCAGTGGCTGATGATCACCGGCTCGCTGGCCTGCGGCATGGCCTTCCACAACTGCGCCGCCCGCTACATGTACGCGCTGGGCCGCGAGGGCGTCCTCCCGTCCCTGCAGAAGACCATCGGCCGCACCCATCCCAAGCACGGCTCCCCGCACATCGCGGGCCTGGTCCAGACGGTGGTCAGCGCCGTCCTGATCGGCGCGTTCTGGGTCGCCGGCAAGGACCCGTACACCGGTACGTACGTCCTGCTCGCCATCCTCGGCACCATGGCCATCCTGATCGTGCAGGCCGTCTGCTCCTTCGCGGTCCTCGCCTACTTCCGCACCCACCACCCCGAGAGCAGGCACTGGTTCAAGACCTTCACCGCCCCGCTCCTCGGCGGCCTCGCGATGCTCGGCGTGGTGGTCCTGCTGGTCTCCAACATGGGCGCCGCGGCCGGCACCGAGTCCGGCTCGCTCATCCTGAAGTCCACGCCCTGGATCGTCGCGCTCATCGCGGTGGGCGGAGTGGCATACGCGACGTATCTGAAGCGCCGGTCTCCGGAGCGGTACGCGCTGCTGGGGCGGACGGTCCTGGAGGAGACCAAGGAGCGTTAGCGGCAAGGGAGTTGTATGGCCTTCGGCCGGGGCGTGCGGTTCAGCCCTGGCCGAAGGTCTTGTCGCGGTGGAGCCGCCAGCGCTCCATCATGGCCTCCAACTCCGACTCCATGAACTCGAAGAAGGCGAGGGTCTCCGCGAGCCGGCGGCCCGCCGGAGTGTCGGCGCCCAGGCTGGTGACGCCCTCGCGCAGCGCGTCCTCCCAGCGCTTGATGATCGCCTCGCGATTGGTGAGCGCCTCGTACCACTGGTCGCTGTGCACCCGGTACCGCTCCCGCCGCGAACCGGGCTCCCGCTCGCGCGACACCATGTGCACCTGCGCCAGATAGCGCACCGCGCCGGAGACGGCGGCGGGGCTGATCTGCAGCTGCTCGCCCAGCTCGACGGAGGTCATCGCACCGGTGTCGGAGGCGAGCAGCGCCCCGAAGACACGGGACGGCATCCGCGGCATCCCGGCCTCGACGAGCTGCGCCGCGAAGTGCTCCACGAACCGCGAGACCGCCTCCGCGTCCCGCCCCACCGCCTTCGACTCCGTCATGCCCCGATCATCTCCCCTGCTCAGCGACCGACCATGAGTCTATCGGGCATTTATAGGCTTCCTTAACTTCACAAGTTTCTGAAAGAAGCGTACGTTCTGAAGCATGACGAAGGCAATCACCGTCTCCGGACTGCACAAGTCGTTCGGTAAGACGCATGCGCTCGACGGCCTCGACCTGGACGTCGAGACCGGTGAGGTACACGGCTTCCTCGGCCCGAACGGCGCCGGGAAGTCCACCACCATCCGGGTCCTGCTGGGCCTGCTGCGCGCCGACTCGGGCGCCGCGCAGATGCTGGGCAAGGACCCCTGGACGGACGCGGTGGAACTGCACCGCCGGGTCGCGTACGTCCCCGGCGACGTGACGCTGTGGCGCAACCTCTCCGGCGGCGAGGTCATCGACCTGTACGGGCGCCTGCGCGGAGGCGGCCTGGACAAGGCGCGCCGGGCGGAGCTGATCGAGCGGTTCGAGCTGGACCCCACCAAGAAGGGGCGCACGTACTCGAAGGGCAACCGCCAGAAGGTCGCCCTCGTCGCCGCCTTCGCCTCGGACGTCGACCTGCTGATCCTGGACGAGCCCACCTCCGGCCTCGACCCGCTGATGGAGGAGGTCTTCCAGCGGTGCGTGGAGGAGGAGCGCGCACGCGGCAGGACGATTCTGTTGTCCTCGCACATTTTGAGCGAGGTCGAGGAGCTCTGCGACCGCGTCAGCATCATCCGCAAGGGCCAGACCGTCGAGAGCGGCTCGCTGGCCGAGCTGCGCCACCTCACCCGGACGAGCGTGACCGCCGAACTCGCGGGCCCGCCCAACGGGTTGGCGTCGCTGCCCGGGGTGCACGACGTCGACGTCCAGGGCAAGCGGGTGCGGTTGCAGGTCGACACGGACAAGCTGAACGCCGTACTGCGCTCCCTCACGGACTCCGGCGTACGGTCGCTGACGTCGACCCCGCCGACCCTGGAGGAGCTGTTCCTGCGGCACTACCAGGAGGACGTGCCCGCGGGTGAGGGGGCGATGGCGCGATGACCGCCGCGACCTTCGCCGTCCGGACCGGAGGCTCCCGTCACCTGGCCGGAACGGGCACCCTCCTGAGGTTCGCGCTGCGCCGCGACCGGCTGATGATGCCGCTCTGGGTCGGCGTGATCGGCCTGCTGGTGGTCTCCCTGCCGAACTCGCTGAAGACCGTCTACAGCACCCCCGCCGAACGCGCCGACGTGGCACGGCAGATGCTCACCAACAGCTCCCTGCGCGCCACGTACGGGCCGGTGTTCAGCGACTCGCTCGGCGGACTCACCGCCTGGCGCATCGGCGGCTACGCCGGGGTGTTCGCCGCGATCATGAGCTTGCTCATCGTCGTACGCCACACCCGCGACGAGGAGGAGAGCGGGCGCCAGGAACTCATCTCGTCGGCGATGGTGGGGCGCCGCGCCCCGCTGACAGCCGCGCTACTGGCGGCATTCGTCGCGAACGGCGTGCTCGCGCTGCTGATCGCGGGTGGGCTCGCGGGGCAGGGCGGCGCCGGGGCGCTGGCGCTCGGGCTCGCCGTCGCCGGGGTCGGCATGGTCTTCGCCACGATGGCGGCGATCGTCGCCCAGCTGACGGAGAGCGCGCGGCTCGCGAAAGGGCTGACGGGCGGGCTGCTCGGCGCGGCGTTCGTCCTGAAGGCGGCGGGCGACTCGGCGTCGAACGACGGATCGCATGTCCTGACGTGGATCTCGCCGGTCGGCTGGCTGGAAGAGCTGAGGTCCTTCGCGGGCGAACGCTGGTGGGTACTGCTGCTGTTCGTCGCCGCGGTCGCCGCGCAGGGCGCGGTGGCGTACGAGCTCGCCGGGCGGCGCGATGTCGGCATGAGCTTCCTGCCGACGCGGCCGGGGCCCGCCTCGGGGCGACTCGGTACGGCCGGGGCGCTGGCCTGGCGGTTGCAGCGGGGCGCCGTGCTCGGCTGGAGCCTCGGGTTCCTCGCCGCCGGGGCCGCGTTCGGCGGGATGACGAAGGGCGCCTCGGATCTGGTCGGGAACAACGACAAGACCCGCGAGATCATCGAGCGGATGGGCGGGCAGGCCGGGATCACGGACGCGTTCCTCGCCACGATGGTGGGGATGCTGGGCATGGTCGCCGCGCTGTACGTCGTCTCGTCCGTGCTGCGGCTGCACGGTGAGGAGACCTCGCAGCGGGCGGAGCCGGTGCTGGCGAACGCCGTCGGGCGGCTGCGCTGGGCCTTTGGCCATCTCGTCATCGCCTTCGGCGGTGCGGTGCTCATCATGGTGCTCGGCGGGGTCGGCCTCGGCCTCGGCTACGGCGCCGAGCTCGGGCCCATCCTCGGCGCCTGCCTCGTCCAGGTCCCGGCCATCTGGACCCTGGGCGCCCTGGCCGTCCTGCTGCACGGCCTCTCTCCCCAACTCGCCCCCGGCGCCTGGGCCGCCGCAGGCCTCGCCCTCCTCCTCGGCTGGATCGGCCCAGCCCTCAACATCCCCCAGTCCGTCATGAACCTCTCCCCCTTCGGCCACCTCCCCAAGCTGCCGGGCAGCGACATGACCTGGACACCGGTGGTCGTCCTTACAGCAATCGCGGCGCTACTGACCGCGGTGGGGGTGGCGGGATTGCGTCGGCGGGACATGAGTACGTGAGGGCGGCTGGGGGGAACTTTTGCCGGCCGGGGCTGGAAAGTCTTAGCCCGTCCGGCGTTTGAGGACGAGCGCGAAGCGCGATACGGGGGTCTGGGGGCGGAGCCCCCAGGTATGGGACGGGTAGGGGCGGAGGGGGCGAAAAACCAGCCCACCTCCGACCGTCGCCGTCGCCGTCGTCAGAGCGTCACGTTCAAGGACTCCAGGCCCCGGATCACGAAGTTCGGCTTGCGGGTGGGGGCTGCCGCGAGGGTGAGGGTGGGGGCCTGCTCGAGCAACGCGGCCATGGACGCGGCGAGTTCGATACGGGCCAGCGGCGCGCCGATGCAGTAGTGGATCCCGGCGCTGAAGGAGATGTGGGGATTGTCCGTGCGGGAGAGGTCCAGTTTCTCCGGGGTGGCGAAGACCTCGGGGTCACGGTTCGCGGAGCCGAAGAGCATCGCGATCTCCGCCCCCCGGGGGATCGTCGTACCGTCGATCTCGATGTCGTCGAGAACCCACCGCTCGAAGAGCTGAAGCGGCGTGTCGTAACGCATCAACTCCTCCACCGCCGTGGGAATCAGGGAGTGGTCCGCACGCAGGGCGGCCAGCTGCTCGGGGTGGCGGAACAACACCCACCAGCCGTTCACCGTGGCGTTCACCGTCGCCTCGTGCCCCGCGTTCAGAAGCAGGACACACGTGGAGATCATCTCCTGCTCGGTCAGCCGGTCACCCTCGTCATGCGCCGCGATGAGCCCCGAGACCAGATCGTCCCCGGGCTCCTTGCGCCGGACCTCGATCAGCTCCCGGAGGTACTCGGTGAACTCGACCGACGCCCTGACCGCCTTCGCCGCCGTCTCCTCCGACGGGTTCAGCTCATACATCCCGCAGATGTCCGCCGACCAGGGACGCAACGGCGCCCGGTCGGACTCCGGAATGCCCAGCATCTCGGCGATCACCGCCACCGGCAGCGGCTCGGCGACATCGCTCAGCAGATCACCGCCGCCGGCCTCCACCAGACCGGCGACCAGCTCACCCGCCAGCCGGTCGACGTACGGCTTCAACTGCTCGACCGTGCGCGGCGTGAACGCCTTCGACACCAACCGCCGGATGCGCGTGTGATCCGGAGGCTCCAGGTCGAGCATCCCGTGGTCGTTGAGCACATGGAACGGTTCCTGCTCGGCCGGCGGCGCCGTCCGCCCGAAGTCCTCGTGCGTGAACCGGTGCTGATACGTCCGGCCCAGGCGCCGGTCCCGCAGCAGTGCCGACACATCCGCGTGATGCGGCACCAGCCACTGGTTGGTGGGCTCGTAGTAGTGCACCCGGCCCCGCGCACGCAGCTCCTCGTACGCCGGGTACGGGTCCGCCACGAACGCCGGGTCCCACGGGTCGAAGGCCTGCGGAGTCTCCAAAGCTGCCATGAACGGACGCTAGCCCGACGCACCCCCCTCTGAACAGGGGCGTCTCGACGAGCGGCCCCTTGCGCGGTCCCCTACGCCCCCCGTCCGGCCCTCGTCCGGCCCCGTCCGGCCCCCGCCCGGTCCCCTACGCCCCCCGTCCGGTCCTCGTCCGGTCCGCGTCCGGTCCAGCGGCCATCCCCTTGATTACCTGGGTGTGACCAGCCGTGCCTCGTACGCGAACACCGCCGCCTGCGTACGGTCCCGCAGGCCCAGCTTCACCAGGATGCGGCTCACATGCGTCTTGATCGTGGACTCGGCGACGACGAGACGCTCGGCGATCTCCGCGTTCGACAAGCCCTGGGCGATCAGGACCAGCACCTCCGTCTCCCGCTCGGTCAGATCCCCGTACGCCGCGTGCGCCGTGGCCGAGAGCCGGGGTGCGTCCGCGAGCTTGGAGAACTCGGTGATCAACCGCTTGGTGACCGAGGGGGCGAGCAGCGCCTCCCCTGCCGCCACCACCCTTACGCCGTCCGCGAGTTGCCGCGCCGAGGCGTCCTTGAGCAGGAAGCCGGACGCCCCCGCCCGCAGCGCCTGGTACACGTACTCGTCGAGGTCGAACGTCGTCAGGACCAGCACCTTCGCGGCGCCGTCCGCTGCGACGATCTCCCGGGTCGCCTCGATCCCGTTCATCTCCGGCATACGGATGTCCATCAGCACGACGTCCGGGGCGAGCTCACGTACCCGCTCGACCGCGTCCCGGCCGTTGACCGCCTCACCGACCACCTCGATGTCCGGCATCGCGCCGAGCAGCACGGAGAAGCCCTCGCGGACCATGACTTGGTCGTCGGCTATCAGGACGCGGATGCCGCCGGTGCCTGCGCCGCCGGTACCGGTGCCGCCGGTGCCAGTGCCTGCGCCGGTGGTGCTGCTGGTGCCGGGTGTCATGCGGGCTCCTCTGCGGCGGGTACCGGCAGGAAGACCGTCACCTCATAGCCTCCGTCGTCCGTTTCGCCTGCCGTCATCTCGCCGTCCAGCATCGTGACGCGCTCGCGCATGCCGGTGATGCCGTGCCCCGCGCCGTGGGTGGACTTCGTCAGGCTCGTCGCCGGCGCGGGGCCGTTGACTATGCGCAGGCCGAGCCCGCCGAGTACGTAACCGATCTCGACGCGGGCCATCGCGCCCGGCGCGTGCCTCAGGGTGTTGCTGAGGGCCTCCTGCACTATGCGGTACGCCGACAGCTCGACGCCCTGCGGGAGTTCGCGCACCGCGCCGGTGACCGCCTTGTCGACGGTCAGGCCCGCGTCCCGCACATTGGCGAGGAGTGCGTCGAGGTCGGCGAGGGTGGGCTGCGGGGCGTCCGGAGCCTCGTAGTCCTCCGCGCGGACGACACCGAGCACGCGGCGCAGCTCGGTCAGCGCCGCCACCGCGTTCTCCCGGATCGTGGCGAAGGCCTGCTCCAGCTCCGGCGGTGGGTTCTCCACCCGGTAGGGGGCGGCTTCCGCCTGGATGGCGACCACCGACATGTGGTGGGCGACCACGTCGTGCAGCTCGCGGGCGATCGTCGTGCGCTCTTCGAGGAGCGTGCGCTTGGAGCGCTCCTGCGCCGTCTCCGACTGCTGGGCGGTCACCTCCTGTTCGGCCTCACGGCGTATGTGCAGGACGGTGACGACCAGGAGGGCCAGGGCGGAGACGAACAGCAGCGGCACCGTGTTGGTCCCGTAGTAGTAGCCCGAGCGGAATCCGGTCTGGGCGACCGTCCCGTACACCGCGGTCAGCGCCCACATCCAGGCTGCCGTGCGCGGTCTCGTGCGCAGCGCCACGACCGTCAGCACCACGACGTGGGCGGCGAAGCTGCCGAGCGGCCACGGCCATTGGCTCCAGCTGGAGCCGAACACGGCGGCGATCGGTGTCGCGGCCATGGAGAACCAGAAGGCACCGACCGGACGGATGAGGGTCAGCAGGACCGGGATCAGTGCGAGGAGTGCGCATACCAACGTCGTGACACCGCCGGTGCCGTCGCTGTCGGTGGTGGACATCGCCATCGTCAGTAGTCCGGCCGCTGCCACCGCCGCGTGCGGGGTCCAGGCCGCGTACTCCCGTGTCCCCTCCGGCAGGCGTCGGGTGAGCGGGCCGTCCACGCGCATGCGCGGCAGCGGGCGGTAGGCGAAGGCGTCGTGGAACAAGTCCTGCCGCAGGCCGCGTAGGGCGTCTGCCGCCAGCCGGAACTCCGGGCTGCGTGGCTTGGCACCGGCCGGCGGCGTCGTCTGCGTCTGGGTCGTCTCGGTCACGTTCAAAACGGTAGGGCGCGGTGGGGGGTGTGGTCGTCACCTGCGAGGAGGGTCCTTGCGGGTCCGTCTCAGGTACTACGGGTAGGGCCGGGGTCCGTCGGCGGTTCGTCTGTCGCCGGTTCGCCTGTCGCCGGTTCACCCTGCCGTCGGCTCGTCTGCCGACGGCTCGTCTGCCGACGGCTCGTCTGCCGTCGATTCGTCTGCCGACGGCTCGCCTGCTGCCCGTTCGCCTCCGGGTGGGTGGGGGGTCGGGGCCGTGCCGGTACATCCGCCCGTCGCCGGTGGATCAGGCGTTGGGCTATGGGGAGCCGTTTTCCGGATCCGGGCGTAAGCGACGGGCATTTGATGTACCGGCACGGCCCCTTCCGTACGTCGGCGACTGCGGGTGCGTGGGGGTGGGGGTGGGGTGCGTGCGGGTGGGGTGCGGGCGTGCGTCGGTGGGCGCAGGTGTGGGGCGGGCGCCGCGGGGGTGTGGTGGCTGCGGGTGCATCGGGCGGGCGCGTGCGGCTGCGGGTGGTGGGGCGTGCGCGGGCGCTGCGGGTGGGTGGGGGCGAGCGCGTGCGGCTGCGGGTGAGTGGGGGCGTGCGCGTGCGGCTGCAGGTGAGTGGGGGCGTGCGCGTGCGGCTGCGGGTGGGTGGGGGCGTGCGTATGTGGCTGGGGGTGGTGGGGGTTTGCGTATGTGGCTGGGGGTGGTGAGAGGTGTGAGGGGTGGGGTTAGTAGCCCGAGGGGCGGACCAGGCCTGACTCGTAGGCGAAGACTGCTGCTTGGGTGCGGTCGCGTAGGCCGAGTTTTACGAGGATGCGGCCTACGTGGGTCTTCACGGTCTGTTCGGCGACGACCAGGCGTTGGGCGATCTCCGCGTTCGACAGGCCCTGGGCGATGTGCGCGAGGACCTCGGTCTCGCGCTCGGTCAGTTCGCCCACGCGCTGTTTGAGGGGGGCGCGGGGGGCGGAGCCGAGGCGGGAGAACTCGGCGATGAGGCGGCGGGTGATGCCCGGCGCGAGCAGCGCGTCGCCCGCCGCGACCACCCGTACCGCCTCGGCGAGTTGGTCGGCGGACGCGTCCTTGAGCAGGAACCCGGAGGCGCCGGCGCGCAGGGCGTCGTACACGTACTCGTCGAGGTCGAAGGTGGTGAGCACCAGCACCTTGATGTGGGGTGTCTCGTCGGTGATGCGGCGGGTGGCCTCGATGCCGCCGAGCTCGGGCATGCGGATGTCCATCAGGACGACGTCCGGGGCGAGTTCGGCGACCTTGGCGATCGCGTCCAGGCCGTCGACCGCCTGGCCGACCACGTCGATGTCGGGCTGGGTGTTGAGCAGCACGCTGAAGCCCTGCCGGACCATCTGCTGGTCGTCGGCGATCAGTACGCGGATGGTGCCGCTCGCGCTCGTCATGGGGTGTCTTCTCCTGTGAGGCCTGTGGAGTTGTGGTCGGTGGAGCCGTCGTCGGTGGCAGGGGCGCCGTTGCGGGGCAGGAAGGCCGCCACCGCGAAGCCGCCGCACGACGTCTCCGACGTCACGAGGGTGCCACCGAGCATGGCCACGCGCTCCCGCATGCCGAGCAGACCGTGCCCGGCGCCCGGGGACGGTGGTGCGGAGCGCTCGGGTCTCGAGTTGACGACCCGTACCTGAAGACCGCGCGGGAAGTGCCACAGTTCGACGCGGACCGCGGAACCGGGCGCATGCCGCAGGGCGTTGCTCAGCGCCTCCTGGATGATCCGGTACGCCGACAGCTCCACGCCGGGCGCGAGAGGGAGCTGCTCGCCGGTGATCTCCGTGGTCACGTCAAGGCCGGCGGCCCGGGTGTTCTCGACGAGGGCGTCGAGGCGGTCGAGCGTGGGCTGCGGGGAGTCCGGGGCGGCGCCGGTGCCGGCACCGAGGCCGTAGGGGTCCTCGGGGTTCTCCGAGCGCAGCACGCCGAGGACGCGGCGCAGCTCGGTCAGCGCCTCCAGCGCGTTCTGCCGGATGCCGTCCAAGTTCTCCTTCAGCTCGTCGCTGGGGTTCTCGACCAGGTGCGGGGCGACCTGGGCCTGGATGGAGATCACCGACATGTGGTGGGCGACCACGTCGTGCAGCTCGCGTGCGATCCGGCTGCGCTCCTCCAGGAGGGTGCGGCGGGCCCGCTCCTCCTCGGTCAGCGAGGCCTGCTCGACCAATTGGGTGCGGGCCTCGCGGCGGCCGCGGAGTGCGGTGCCGAGGAGGACGACGGCGGCGAAGACGACGACCGCCAGCAGCCCCGTCGCCCGGTAGGCCTGACCGCCGACCACCCCCTCCACCAAATACGTCACCAGGGCGGTCAGGGACAACGCGCCGACGGCCACACGCGTGGGCACCCGCAGCGCCAGGAAGAAGAGCACGAAGGCGTGCGCGATGATCGCGGGCGGGCTCCACGGCCAGTCGGGCCCGGGGGGCGCCAACGCCGCCACCGGGTGCGAGCGCTCGGCCGTGGCGGCCACGACGGTCGCGGCCAGCGACAGCCACCAGGCCGGAACGGGCCGCCACAGCGCCAGCGCGATCGCCACGCCCTGCGCGAGCCCGGTCACCGTGCCCAGCGCGAGGCCCAGGTGATAGTTGGTATTCAGGTTGTCCGCGCCCGCGAGCCCGACCCCGAGCGCGATCCAGCACACCACGACATGCGGCAGCCAGCGCAGCCACCGGGGCCGGGACAGCGGCGGCAGCGGCGCGGCCGACGGCGACGCGAGGTCGGTCAGGACCGCGCGCAGGAGATGTCCGACTCCGTGTACGCGGGCTGGGCCAGCGCTGCTGGTGCTGCGGGCGCCAGGGGCTGTGACGGTTCCGGGTGCTTCCCGCGGGGCGGGATCGCGCCGGGTTTCTCGCGGAGTGGGCTGGGCGGAATCGCCCGGATCTCGGTCCGGGCCCTGGAAGCGGGGAGGCATGGCGGGCTCGTCGTCCGGGTCCCGGTGCTCCTCGCTGGTCACGTGGTCAACCCTAGGCACGAGGGATCGCCTTCGCTCCCGCCGGGCCGGGGCGGCGGTGAACGCGGACGACCCGGGACGGGCGGCCGGTACGGCGGCGGGGCCCCTGTTCGTAGGTGCGAAAGGCGGACCAGCAGAAGGCGAGGGCGAGGACGAAGACGGGGAGACAGGCGAGCCGGGCGGCCACCCAGCCGAGCCCGTCCGGGGTGGTGTGCAGGCCGGGGAGACGGCCCGCGAGGAGGCCCAGGGCCGTGACCGCCATCATGGCCGTCTGGTGCCACAGGAATATCGTCATCGCGGAGAGGTTGGCGAAGGCGATCGCCGCCCAGGCCGCGGGGCGCCGCATCGCCCGCCGCAGTGGCTCGCGCAGCAGCAGGGCGAGACCGCACTGGGCCAGGCCGAAGGTGACCGCGGCCAGCGTCGGCGGGTTCAGGTTGGAGACCGCCGCGCCCGGGACGCCGACCATCGACGCCGGATAGCCGGCCCACGCCACCAGCGCCGCCGTCGCCACCGCGCCGCCGGTGAACAGCACCCAGCCCGCGCGCCGTCGGTCCAGCTCGCCGCGCGTCCAGGCCGCGCCCAGGGTGTACGGCACCAGCCAGCCCGCCGCGACGTTCACCCAGCCGAGCCAGGACGGGCCGCCGAGGCCGAAGCGAATGAGGTCCACATGGAGAACGACGGCCAGCGGCCACAGCGGGTTGATGCGCGCCACCAGGGGCGTCACCGCGGTCAGTCCCGCGAAGACCACGAGGAACCAGAGCGGGGACAGAGCCAGCTTCACCAGCGTGTGGACGGTCTCGAATCCCGTGCCCGACGCGAGCAGGCAGGCCGTGGCCACCGTCCAGACGGTCAGCACCGCCGCCACCGGCTTGAACAGACGGCTCAGCCGGGCGCGCAGCCACTGCCCGTACGTCGTGCCGCGCGCCCGCGCCGACGCGTAGCTCTTCGTCGCCACATGGCCGCCGACCAGGAAGAACACGGCGAGCGTCTGGAAGACCCAGGAGATCGGGGCCAGCCAGGGCATGTGCTGCAACGGGCTCGCCGTGTGCAGCGCGCCGCCGTCCGCGACCAGGGCTGTGACCAGCCAGTGCCCGAGGACGACGCCGAGGATCGCGAGGGCGCGCAGGGCGTCGACGGCGCGGTCCCGCTCCACAGGGGTCGCCTCGTCGATGCGCTGTACCGCGGTGCGTATGGCGTTCAGCGCGGGGCGGGGACGGGGCACCCGGCCCGCGGCCGGGTTTGTCTTCCGGCCCGCACCACCCGCGCGGCTTCCGTGTCCGGGCGGCGCGGACGGCCCCTGGAGGCCGTCGGCACCGTCGACCACTGCCGGAGCATTCTTCTTTCGAAGACTCACTCGAACACTCGCTTCACGCACGGGTCACCTCCGAGGTGTCGCCGAGGACGATGCGGGCGAGGTTGTCCAGGGACACCGAGCCCGGTTGGAAGTAGTCGCTGTGGCCGCCGTCGCCCGCCGCGAAGACATGGGCGCCGAAGGCTGGAGAGAGGGGGTCGGTGCCGAAGCCGACGGTGGTGCCGAAGAGATCGGCGCTCGCGTGCGGAACGTTCGCGATCCAGTCGTCGGCGCCCCGGGCCGCCCAGACGCGGGCGGACGTGTGCAGCGCCGCCGCGGAGTCCGCGCCGGTGCCCGGGCTGCCGACGAGTGCGATGTCGTCCACGACCAGGCCCTGTGCCGCACGGCCGCAGACCACCGTGCCGTACGAGTGGCACAGCAGGGACAGGTGCGCCGACTGACCGACGACGCCGCGCAGTTCGCGGATGAACCCCTTCAGGCGCGGGGCCGCGTCCTCTGCACGGCCCGTCGTCATGACCGTGGTGCTCACCGTGCCCGGCGTCTCGTAGCCCAGCCAGGCGACGACGGCCGTGCGCGGGCCGAGGCGGTCGTGCAGGGCGAGGGCGCCGGCGCGAAAGCGGCCGAACGTCTCCAGGGTGGTGTCGGAGCCGGGGACCAGGACGGCCACGCGGTCGGCGCGGGCGAGGTCGCCGAAGACCTCGACCGCCTGGCCGGAGCCCCGGCCGTCGAAGGAGAGGAAGTGGCGGGAGGGGTCGGCCATGGCGCGGTCCGCAGCGGCGCGGGTGCGGTCGCCGTGATCCGCGGCCATACGGGCCGCCTCCGCGGCGTTCGCACGGTTCGCCTCGTACGCCTTGTCCAGCGTCGATGCCGTCACCGGAGCGACGACCGCGGGTGCCGGGGCGGGGATCTGCGGCCGGGCGGCGGCGGACACGGGGACGACGACGGCGCCTATGACGAGCGAGGCGAGCAGCGCACGCCGCAGACGCCGGACGACGCGGCCCGCGCGTCGCCCCCCACCGCGGCCCGCACCCCGGCCGCCCCCAAGCTCCCCCGACCGCTCAGCCCCCGACCGCTCAGCCGCCGACCGCTCAGCCGTCGACTCCGGCGCCGCTGACTCCCCCGCAGCCGACGCCTCCGCCCCGGGCCTCTCCCGCCCCTCCCGCCCCTCCGGCCCCTCCCACCCCAGCCACTCAGTCGCAGGCGACGTCGAGCCCGCGGGGCGCTCCACTCTTCCCGTCGCGCTCGGCTTCGCCCGGAATCCCATGGTGCCCTTCCCTTCCAGTCCGCCCGCTCATCGGGCGTCTCTGGAGGGGAAGTTACGGACCGTGACGTGTCGTCGGCGTCCCGCTGGGGAGCTCACCTGCGAGGTAGCTCTCAGGTATTACGGGTATGACCGGGGCGGCCCAGAAGAGAGACCAACCACCGTCACCACCAGCCCAGTTGGGCGTACTACCAAGCCAGTTGGGCGATCTCCTCGGCCACCACCGCACACGCATCGGCAGCCGGGTCAATCAGGGGGAAGTGACCGACGTCCTCCAGGAGCGTCAGGCCGACCACCTCTCCCGCCTTGGCGGCGGCGTCGGCGTACGACTCGGCCACCGCCTGCGGGACGACGATGTCGGTGCGGCCCTGTACGAGGGTGGTGGCGATGCCGGTGGGGAGGAGCTGCACCGGGTCGGCGTAGGGCAGGCGCTCCGCGAACCTGCCTTCTCCGCCCAGGAGTTGGCGGACCGCACCGCTGCAGACGTCGAGCTTCTCCGCGACCTGGAAGTCCGCGATCGGGGCGAGGGCGACGACGCCGCGCAGGGGGGCGGGCCGGTCGGTACGCCAGGGGGCGTCGGCGGGCAGAAGGTGGCGGGCGGCGGCCCACAGGGCCAGGTGGCCACCCGCCGAGTGGCCGGTGACCACCATGCGCCGGGGGTCGGCCTGCGGGAGGCCCTCGCGTACGAGGCTGGGCAGCGCGTCGAGCGCGGCCGCGATGTCGTCGAAGGTGTCCGGCCAGCGGCCCGCGATCGGGCCCCCGGCGCCCTGCGTGGGGATCGGGGCCGCGTCGCCCCGTCGGTACTCGACGTTCGCCACGGCGAAACCGCGGCGGGCCAGGAAGTCCGCGAACGGGGTGATGTGACGGCGGTCGTACGGGGCGCGCCAGGCGCCGCCGTGCAGGACGACCACGAGGGGGGCGGGGACCGCGGGGTCGGGCTCGCGCGGGGCGTAGAAGTCGATCACCTGGTCGGGGTGGTCGCCGTACGCGGCGGTGACGTCGGGATCCACGGGCGGGTGCGAGAACGCCGATGCCTCTTCCGCGGCGTCCCGCTGTACGGCGGCCTCCCGCTCTGCGGCGGCGTCGCGCCGCGCGCCGGCTCCGTCGGCAGCGTCATCCCGGGCGTCGTCCTGCATGCTCCAACCTCTCAGCGGTGAAACGGATTTGGCGGACCAGGGGAGAATTCGGCCGTTGGCGGGGACGGTATCAGGCCCGTGACGTGCGTCTACACGGGGTTGTCACGCTCGGTGAGGGTTAAACGGTTCTACTGTTTCGTTACGCTGACGGCAGCGTCCACGTGCCCGAAAAAGGAGGCCGACATGTCCGCCGAACCCGGCACCGTACGTCCTGGGGGGCGTACTGCCCGTGTCCGTGCGGCCGTGTTGCGGGCCGCCGGGGATGTGCTCGCCGAGCAGGGGTTCGCGCATCTCGATCTGGCCGATGTGGCTCGGCGGGCCGAGGTGGGGAAGACGACGGTGTACCGGCGGTGGGGGTCGGTGACGGGGCTGGTCGCCGACCTGCTCAGCGACATGGCCGAGCAGTCGGTTCCCCGTACGGAGACGGGGAGCGTCCTCGGGGATCTGCGGGCCAATGCCGCGCTGGTGCGGCGGACGCTGGCCGATGCTCGGCAGGGGGCGTTGTTCCGGGCGGTGATCGCTGCGGCGGCGTGCGACGTGCGTACGGCGGAGGCGTTGCGGAGGTTCTACGACGTGCGGGTCGCCGAGTGGGCGCCGTGTGTGGAGCAGGGGGTTGCTCGGGGGGAGTTGCCGGTGGGGACCGACGCGGGGATGGTGGTGCGGGCGGTGTCGGCGCCGCTGTATTACGCGTTGCTCACCACCGGGGTGGTGCCCGATGCCGCGGCCGCCGATCGTGCGGCCGAGGCTGCGGTTGCCGCTGCCGCGGCGGGGGTGTACGTCGTCGGGTGACCCCCGTAGTGGCGCGGGCGGGCGGTTTTTTCGCCCCCCCCGCCCCTACCCATCCCATACCTGGGGGCTGCCGCCCCCAGACCCCCGCATCGGCCTGAACGGCTCGTCCTCAAACGCCGGACGGGCTGAAGATGCCCGGCCCGGGGTGGAAGGTGCAGGTGAGCTGGGGGTGAGTCGCCTCGGCCGCACGAGCTGGCTGGTTGGCTGGTTGGCTGGTGACCGCCAGAGTGGACGGGGGCAGGCACCGTAAGCGGAACGCACCCGCAGCCGCCGACGCACGGAAGGGGCGGTGCCGGTACATCACATGCCCCGTCGCTTACGTGGTTGCCAGCAGACGGAGCCGTCGCAACCCCCCGCGCTGCGACCGGCGACGGGGCGGATGTACCGGCACGGCCCCGACCCACCCACCAGCGACCCGCAGCCCGCTCCACCCCCCACCAGCGGAACGCGCACGCGCAGCCGCCCCCGCTACCCCAGCACCTCCCCCAGCACCCGCGCCGCCCGCTCCACATCCCCGAACCCCACGTACAACGGCGTGAACCCGAAGCGGAGTACGTCGGGGTGGCGGAAGTCGCCGACGACGCCGCGGGCGATCAGGCGCTCCATCACGGCGCCGGCGTCCGCGCAGCGCAGGGCGACCTGGCTGCCGCGTTCCGCGTGGGCGGACGGGGTCAGGGACTCCACCCGGCCCTCGGGAACGTATGCCGAGACGCACTCGAGGAAGAAGTCCGTGAGGGCGAGGGACTTGGCGCGGACGGAGTCGATCGAGACGCCGTCCCAGACCTCCAGCGCCGCTTCCAGGGCCAGCATGGACAGGATGTCCGGCGTCCCTACCCGGCCCCGCAGCGCACCCGGAGCAGGCGCGTACGACGGGCTCATGCCGAACGGGTCCGCGTGCGAGTTCCAGCCGGGCAGCGGGGAGTCGAAACGGGACTGCAGGTCACTGCGTACGTACAGGTACGCCGGTGACCCCGGACCGCCGTTCAGGTACTTGTACGTGCAGCCGACCGCCAGGTCGACCCCATGCGCGTCCAGCCCGACGGGCAGGGCGCCCGCGCTGTGGCACAGGTCCCAGACCGCCAGGGCGCCGGCGTCATGGATCGCGGACGTCAGCCCGGGGAGGTCGTGCAACCTGCCCGTGCGGTAGTCGACGTGGTTCAGCAACACCGCCGCCGTGCGCGGTCCCACCGCACCCGGCACCTCCGCCGGTTCGAGCGGCCGCAGCTCGCACCCCGTCAGCCGCGCCGCCGACGCCGCGATGTACCCGTCCGTCGGAAACGTCGTCGCGTCGACCAGAATCTCGTCCCGACCACCACCGTTTCCCTCCGCCAGCCGTACGGCCCCCACCAGCGCCTTGAAGACGTTCACACTGGTCGAATCCCCGACCACGATCTGGCCCGGCGCCGCCCCGACCAGCGGAGCGATCCGGTCACCGATCCGCTCCGGCGCGGTCCACCAGCCGCTCTCCTCCCAGGAGCGGATGCGCAGCTCGCCCCACTGGCGGCGTACGACGTCCTCCACCCGCCCGGGGACACCCACCGGCAGCGCGCCGAGCGAGTTTCCGTCCAGGTAGACGACCTCGTCGAGCACGAACTGCGAGCGCAGCCCTACCAGTTCGTCGGCCGCGTCCAACTTCTCCGCCCTGACGGCAAGTTCAGACATGAGACCTCGCCGTCCACAGCTCGGGAAACACGTTCTTCTGCGCGCGCTTCTCCAGCCAGGCCACCCCGGCGGAGCCGCCCGTACCCGCCTTCGCGCCCATCGCGCGCCGCGTGGCGACGAGATGGTCGTTGCGCCATCGCCACACGAGCTCGGCGACGTCCGTCAACGCCTCGCCGAAACGGGCGAGTTCGTCGTCCTCGGGGCCCGCGTACAGAGAGGTCCAGACGGCCTCCACCTCGCTGGAGGGCTCGTACCGCTGCGACACGTCCCGCTCCAGCACGGACGCCGGGATCGCGTGCCCGCGGCGCGCCAGCAGCCGCAACACCTCGTCGTACAGGCTCGGTTCGTGCAGCGCCTTCTCCAGCTCGGCGTGCACGCGCGATGCGCCCCGGTGCGGGACGAGCATGGACGCGGACTTCTCGCCGAGCAGGAACTCCATCCGGCGGTACATGGCCGACTGGAAGCCGGACCCCTCGCCGAGGGCCGAGCGGTAGGAGTTGAACTGGGCGGGGGTGAGCTGCGAGAGGGGCCGCCAGGAGGCGTTCAGCGCCTCCAGCTCCCGTACGGACCGCTTCAGCGCGGCCACGGCGGTCGGGACGTCGTCGGAGCGCAGGGCGCCTGCCGCTGTCTCCCACTCGTGGACGATGACCGTGAACCACAGCTCCATGACCTGGGTGGTCACCAGGAAGACCATCTCTCCGGGGTCGTCGGAGAGGGTGTGCTGGAGGTGAGTGAGCACATCCGCCTGTACGTAGTCCTCGTACGGGGTCGTGCCGTGGAAGTCGAGATGCGGGGTCTCGGGCTCCTGAGCCGCTGCGGGCTGGGCCTGATGGGACGACATCGCTGTCTCCTGATGCGTACTCCGGGTAGCGGTCCGCCCCTGCCGTTACCGACACGGGGGCCCCGGTCCCCACCGCGCATCCTCCACAATCGTGCCCCGAAACCGCAAGGTCCGCCTGGTCACACCAGGCGGACCCGTACAAACGCGCCCACGGCGACAGCGCCGAGCCGAGCACCGCTCAGCTCGGAGCCTCCCGCTCACCCCAGAATCAGCGGCGCTCAGCCCAGAGTCTCCCGCTCACCCCAATCAGCGGCGCTCAGCTCAGCGTCTGCGCCGCCGTAGGCGAGGAGTCCTTCAGGAACTGGCTGCAGCGCTCGTACTCCTCCTGCTCGCCGATCGCCTGCGCGGCGCGGGCGAGGGCGTGCAGGGCGCGCAGGAAGCCGCGGTTCGGCTCGTGCTCCCAGGGCACCGGACCGTGGCCCTTCCAGCCGTTGCGGCGCAGGGCGTCCAGGCCGCGGTGGTAGCCCGTACGGGCGTAGGCGTAGGACTCGACGACGCTGCCCCGCTCGTACGCGTCGTCGGCGAGCTGCGCCCAGGCGAGCGAGGAGGTGGGGTACTTGGCGGCGACATCGGCCGGCGCCGTGCCGTTCGCGAGGAGCTCGCGCGGCTCCGGGTCGTCGGGGAGGTGGGTCGGGGGCGGTCCCCCGAGGAGGTTCTCGTGAATCGTCATGGGTTCCAGTCTGCTGCATCGTCCGTGATCAGTAACGGTTGGCTGCGGCCGTTCTGGAGCGAACGGTTCCGCGTACACACCGCGATCAGCCACAAGCTGCACGTGTTCACGACAACGGGGAGGATGACACACCACTGGCACCGTCACGAAGCCACCGGCACCGTCACGAAGCCACCGGCACCGTCACGAAGCTGGACCAGCGCTGGAAGCCTTGGCCGATCCCGAGGCCGGAGGCGCCGCCGCGCGCGCCGGCTCCAGCGGAGGCGCCGTCACACAGCCGTGCGTACGGCACTGGGGGCGCCGGCAGTCGGGCGCAGGGCGGCGTACGGTCGCGAAGGCCAGCACCGCCCCGACGACGAGCACGCCCGCGCACAGCGGCATCGCCCGCCGGAAGGCGGCGTTGAAGGCGTCCGCCGAGCGGTACGCCTCCGGGCCCATCCCGGCGAGCAGCGGCAGCGCGGCCACGGCGATGAGCCCGGCCGCGCGGGCCGCCGCGTTGTTGATCCCGCTGGCCAGACCGGCCCGCGCGGTGTCCACGGAGGCGAGGACGGTGGCGGTCAGCGGCGCGACCAGGGTGACCATGCCCAGGCCCATCACCAGGAGCGCGGGCAGGACGTCGGCGAGATACGACGCGTCCGGCCCCACCCGCAGCATCAGCAGCATCCCGACCGCACACAGCAGCGGCCCCACCGTGAGCGGGATACGGGGTCCGATGTGCTGGGCGAGTTCGCCGGAACGGGAGGAGAACAGCAGCATCAAGGCCGTCGTCGGCAGCAGCGCCGTACCGGCGCCCAAGGCCGAATAACCCGCCACGACCTGGAGCTGGAGCGCGGTCAGGAAGAAGAACCCCGCGAAGGCGGCGTACACGCACAGCGTGACGAGATTGACGGCCGTGAACTGGCGGGACGCGAAAATGTCCAGCGGCATCATCGGATCGGGCCGACGCCGCTCGACGTACACGAAGGCCACCCCCGCGGCCACGCCCGCGACCGCCGTCACCGGGACGAGCACGGAGCCGCTGCGAGCCTCGATCAGGGCGTACGTCACCAGGGCGAGCGCGAGCGCGCCGAGGACGGCGCCGAGAACGTCGAAGCCGCGGTGGGTACGGCCGTCACCCGACTCGGGGACGTGCCGCAGTGCGATCGGGGCGCACACCAGCGCCACCGGGATGTTCAGCAGGAAGACCCAGCGCCAGCCGGGCCCGTCCACCAGCCAGCCGCCGAGAAACGGCCCGACCGCCGCGCCGATGCCGCCGAAGCCCGACCACAGGCCGACGGCCCTGGCCCGGTCGTCCGGATGGAAGGACGCCTGGATGATCGCGAGCGAACCGGGGGTGAGCAGGGCGCCCCCGACCCCTTGCAGGGCGCGGGCGGCGATCAGCACCCCCGCGTTCGGCGCGAGTCCGCACAGCAGGGACGCGGCCGCGAACCACACCACACCCACGACGAAGACCTTGCGCCGCCCGAAGCGGTCCCCGAGCGACCCGCCGAGCAGGATCAGCCCGGCCAGGGTCAGCATGTACGCGTTCACGGTCCACTGGAGGGCCGCGAGGCTCGCGTCCAGGTCACGGCCGATGCGCGGCAGCGCGACATTGACGACCGTCGAGTCCAGCATGGCCATGCTGGAACCGAGCACGGTGGTCAGCAGGATCCACTTGCCCGTGGGAGTGGAAATCCGTACGGCCGGTGCTTCTCCTGACATCTCCTGCGCAGGGGCAGCCATACCTCGGAGCATACGGAAGGGCCCGGCACCGCGGGGGTGCCGAGCCCAACCGGAAACGATGACTACTTC
The DNA here is from genome assembly GCF_042894545.1 of Streptomyces sp. NPDC001530. NCBI lineage: Bacteria > Bacillati > Actinomycetota > Actinomycetes > Kitasatosporales > Streptomycetaceae > Streptomyces > Streptomyces sp. NPDC001530. The sequence goes on along the minus strand of NZ_JBIAVS010000004.1, from coordinate 222,697 downwards.
AGCTTGGTGCCCGTGGAACGCAGCGCGGCGCAGGCCTCGGTCACGCGCTTGGCCATGCCGGCCTCGGCCAGCTTGCCCCAGGTGCGCGGGTCGTAGGTCTTCTTGGAGCCGACCTCGCCGTCGACCTTCAGGACGCCGTCGTAGTTGCGGAACATGTGGTCCGCGACGGGGCGCGTGAAGGCGTACTGGGTGTCGGTGTCGAGGTTCATCTTCACGACGCCGTTCTCCAGCGCCGTGGCGATCTCCTCGGCCGTGGAGCCGGAGCCGCCGTGGAAGACGAAGTCGAACGGGTTCGCCGTGCCGTACTGGGCGGCGACGCCCTCCTGGAGGTCCTTGAGGAGCTCGGGGCGGAGGACGACGTTGCCCGGCTTGTAGACGCCGTGCACGTTGCCGAAGGACGCGGCGAGCAGGTAGCGGCCCTTCTCGCCCAGGCCGAGGGCCTCGGCGGTGCGCAGCGCGTCCTCGACGGTCGTGTACAGCTCGTCGTTGATCTCGTGCGAGACGCCGTCCTCTTCACCACCCGTCGGGGTGATCTCGACCTCGAGGATGATCTTCGCGGCGGCGGCCTTCGCGAGCAGCTCCTGGCCGATGGCCAGGTTGTCGGCGAGGGTCTCGGCGGAGCCGTCCCACATGTGCGACTGGAACAGCGGGTTCTCGCCCTTGGCGACGCGCTCGGCGGAGATGTCGAGCAGCGGACGTACGTAGCCGTCCAGCTTGTCCTTCGGGCAGTGGTCCGTGTGCAGCGCGACCGTGATGTCGTACTTCGCGGCGACGATGTGCGCGAACTCGGCGAGCGCGACGGCGCCGGTCACCATGTCCTTGTTGTACTGGCCGCCGAGGAACTCGGCGCCGCCGGTGGACATCTGGATGATGCCGTCGCTCTCCGCCTCCGCGAAGCCGCGCAGCGCAGCGTGCAGGGTCTGGGACGAGGTCACGTTGATGGCCGGGTAGGCGAACTTGCCTGCCTTCGCCCGGTCGAGCATCTCGGCGTAGACCTCGGGGGTTGCGATGGGCATCTGTCCGCTCCTTGTATGTGCGGGTCTGCGTACTGCTGTACGCCTGGACTGCTGCTTACGGCCCTGACCTAGGGGGCGACGTCATCGTCGGCCCCATCTTTCCAGACTCGACCCAATGCTCCGGCCACCGTGTCCGCGACCCGTCGGTAACCCCTGGAACATGAGCCCCAGGGGTTCTCGTACGTCAGTCCAGACCCAGCTCGTCCTTGGAGTAGGCGAAGAGGTACGGCACCCCGGCGCCCGCCTCGATCTTCTCGGCGGCGCCGGTGGCGCGGTCGACGATCGTCGCCACACCGACGACCTCGGCACCGGCCTCGCGCACCGCCTCGACGGCGGTGAGCGGGGAGCCGCCCGTGGTGGAGGTGTCCTCGACGACGAGCACGCGCCGGCCCTTGATCTCCGGGCCCTCGACACGGCGCTGCAGGCCGTGCGCCTTGGCGGCCTTGCGCACGACGAAGGCGTCGAGGCGCTTGCCGCGCGCGGCGGCGGCGTGCAGCATGGCGGCCGCCACGGGGTCGGCGCCCATGGTGAGCCCTCCCACGGCGTCGAAGTCGAGCTCGGCGGTGAGATCCAGGAGAACCTGCCCGACGAGCGGCGCGGCCTCCCCGTCCAGCGTGATCCGACGCAGGTCCACGTAATAGTCGGCCTCAAGACCCGACGAGAGGGTCACCTTGCCGTGCACCACGGCCTTGTCCTTGATCTGCTGCAGCAGCGCGCCGCGTACGTCACTCATGTCCGCCAGCTTAGAGCCGCCGCCAGCTCCAGGTCGTGGTCGCCTCCAGGGGCTCGATGGGGGTGACCAGGCGGGGGTGGGTGTTGAGCCCGTTGGGCGGCCCGGTCTGGGGCTCGACGCACACGGCCGCCTCCTGCTCGTCGTACACGACCACCCACTCCTCGCGGCTGGTGACCTGCAGCTCGAGCTGTCCTGGCCAGGTGAGCGTCACGTCGACGCCGTCCGGCATGCCGAAGCAGTCGTCCCAGGGGCTGGGCTTCGGCTCGATCCGGCGACCGGTGGGCAGGTGGTCGTCACCGCGCTCCTCCTGCCAGGCGGGGGTGAAGTCGAGCCGGACGTCCTCGCCTCCGAGGTTCCGGTTGAACCACGGATGCCAGCCGATCTGGGCGGGGAAGGAGGATTCGTACGTCTCCACGGACATCGTGAGCGTGAAGGCGTCCTCGGTCAGGGTGAAGGCCTGGGTGACGCGGCCGGGGTGGGGCCAGGGGGCGACGAGGTCGTACGTGATCGCGGCCTCGTTCTTGGCGGTGCGGGCGGTGCGCCAGGCGCCGTCGCGGGCGGTGCCGTGGATGGCGTGCGGTGGGGAGTTGAGCGGCATCTGCTGGACGGTGGCGCCGTCCAGGAACCGTCCCTCGCGAATGCGTCCGCACCAGGGGACCATCGGGAAGCACCCGAACTTCGCGCCCTGCCGCAGCAGTTCGACGCCGCCGACGCGCAGACTTCCGACCCGTCCGCCGTTGCCCGGCGCCACGGTCACCTCCGCGTCGCCCGCGGTCAGCGTGATGTCTTCGTTACTCACGGAGGTGACCCTACTGCCGGGGGCCCCGCCTCCGTTTTCTCGCCCCCTCCGCCCTTACCCGTCCCGTACCTGGGGGCTCCGCCCCCAGACCCCCGGATCGCGCTTCGCGCTCGTCCTCAAACGCCGGACGGGCTGAAACTTTTCCAGCCCCGGCCGGCAAAAGTTCAGCCCCTCCGGCGTTTGAGGAGCGGGGTCTGGGGCGGAGCCCCAGGGACGATGGGGGTCCCCCCTGCTCGAGCGAAGCCGAGAGCTTGGGGGAGGGCAGGGGCGGAGGGGGCGAAATCAGCGGCGTTTGCGCAGGGCGCGGGTCACGGCGATGGCCGAGGCGATGGCCAGGGCCGCGGCGGGGGCCGCCCAGCGGAGGGTGGCCCGGGCGGCGGTGGCCTCCGGCGGCGGGACGGGAGCGTAGCGGCCCCGCGGAGGCGCGTGGTCCACCTCCTCCGCACTGCGACCGATCATCGTCCGCCGCGCATGCGCCGCCTCGGCCATGGCATCCTCCCTGCCTGGTTCCTCCCCTTCCACGACGAAATCCTCCCCCATCAGTTCCTCGTCCATCAGCTCGTCATCCGCCAATGGGTCGAGCGACGAAGGCGGAACCTCGGCGTCGAAGACGGCGCCGGACTCGGACTCGGCCTCAGCCGGGGGTTCGGGTTCCGCCACCGCACCCGGCTCGGGCTCCGCCGCCGCGCCCTGCTCGGGCTCCTGTTCCGCATCCCGGTCAGCCGTGCTCCCGGCCCCAAGCCCCGCCCCCAAGTTCTCCGCGAAGCGGCTCAGGAGGCGGGTGCACGCCGAGGACACCGCCTCCGGTGGCAGTTCTGCCACGCGGCCGTCCGCGGAGGCCGTGCCGCTGAAGGCGAGGGTCGTGCCGGCGGTGGCGGGGAGGAGGCGCAGGGCGAGGGTGAGTTTCACGGTGCCGCCGCCGCGGGCCTCGGTGGCGTCGCCCTCGACGGCGTACGTGCCGTCGTCCTGGGCGGTGACCCGGAGCGCACCGCGATAGGTGATCGTGTGGCCTCCGACGCGGACTTTCAGGCGCCCGGAGACGGGCGGCGTCCCCGCGTCCTGCTGGAGGCCGGGAACCGCACGGGCCACCCGCACGGGATCGGCCAGCGCCTCCCTCAGCCGCTCGGCCGGAACCGGAACGAACACCTCATGCTCCATGTCAGCCGAGCCTACCCAGCACGACCCGAACCGCACCCACGTATCACGGGATTCGCCCGCCGCCACCTCAGTCGGCGTACCGCGGATGCACCAGCGTGGACGGCGGGAGACCCCCCGTGACGCGGGTACGGGAGGCCGCGCGCGCGTCCGCGGCCAGGGCCGCCGGGGTGAGGGTGCGAAGGTGCGGGCCGTGCGGCGGCAGGCCCAGGGGTACGCCCGTACGGGAGGCCAGGATGAATCCCCAGTCGCCCGGGGCCTTCGACGCGCCGCCCGCCGTGCGGTCGGGCCCCGCCGCGAAGCCGGAGTCCCGGCCGCCGACGCGGTAGGGGGTGGTGAGCAGACCCGCCGCCCGGATCGTGCTGTCCACGGTCCAGAAGACGCGGGGACGGGAGGCGACCGGGCCCGCGTGCACCGCCAGCCGGCCGTCGGGGGCGAGGACGCGGCGCGCGAGGCCGTAGAACTCCTGCGAGTACAGCTTGGTGCTGGCGGTGATGCCGGGGTCGGGGAGGTCCGAGATGACGACGTCGTACGTCGAGGGGGCGTCGCGCAGCCAGCTGAAGGCGTCCGAGGTCATGATGTGTACACGCGCGTCGTCGTACACATGAGTGTTCAGAGCGGTCAGCGCGGGGTCGCTGCGCGCCAACCGCACCACCCCGCCGTCGAGTTCGACCACGTCGACACTGCGCACCCCCCGGTAGCGCAGTACTTCGCGCGCCGCGAGGCCGTCGCCGCCGCCGAGGATGAGCACGCGCGCGTGCGGGCCGTTCATCGCGGGGTGCACGAGCGCCTCGTGGTAGCGGTCCTCGTCACGGCCGCTGACCCGGAGGCGGCCGTCGAGGAAGAGATGGAGCGGGCGGCCGTGGGTGCCGCCGGTGAGGACGACCTCCTGAACCCCCGTCTGGAGCGCGACCCGTACGCCCGCCCCGTACACCGCGTGCCGCGCGGCCCGTTCGAAGTCGTCGACCAACACGGCGGCGGAGGCGAGGAGTCCGAGGACGACGAGGTTGGCGACGAGCAGGAACCAGCGCGCTCGGCAGGTCAAGTCCTTGCGGAACAGGCCGAGTACGAGGGCCCCGCCGACCACCGCGTTCACCGCTCCGGTGAGCAGCGCGCCCGTCAGCTGGCCGAGCAGCGGCAGCAGCAGGAAGGGGAAGGCGAGGCCGCCCACCAGCGCGCCCACGTAGTCCGCTGCGAACAGGTCCGCCACCGCTCCACCCGGGTCCTGGCGGCGGATGCGCTGTATCAGCTCCATCAGGAGCGGGACTTCGGCGCCGATGAGCAGGCCGATGGTGAGGGAGAAGGCCACCAGCAGGTAGCGGGATCCGTTCGCCCAGGGGCCGCCCCAGTCGCCCGTCCACGCGAACACCGCGTACAGCGCCATCGCGCTGCAGCCGCCGACGAGCGCCAGCGCCGCCTCGACCGCGCCGAAGCCGGCCGCGGCGCGCGGGCGCAGCCGCTTCGCGGCGAGGGAGCCGATGCCCATGGCGAAGACCATGACGGAGAGCACGACGGAGGCCTGGGTGACCGAGTCGCCGATCAAGTACGAGGCGAGGGCGACGAGTTCGAGTTCGTACACGAGTCCACACGCCGCGCAGACGAATACGCCGGCGAGGACGAGGAACCGCCCGAAGCCCGGGCGGACGGGCAGCCGCGCCTGACCCTGGACGCCCCAGGGCGGCAGCGGCGCGCCGGGGGGAGCGGGCGCGTGCGGTTCGATCACGCAGCGAACGCTACGTCACGCTGGCGCTACGCCTCGTCACCCACACGTGTGGAAACCGTTGCCCTCCGGGGCACCCCGGGTCGAGGCGGACGCCCCTGGAGCTCCGCCTCAGACCCCGGTTGTGGTGAGCGTCCCGGGGCTCCGCCCCCGTCCCAGCCAAGCGCCCCTGGACCCCCATCGGCCTCAACGGCCTCGTCCTCAAACGCCGGGCGGACCGAGAACATCACCCCCTGCTGTCACCCGCACCCCACCCTCGTCCGCGTCGCCACCAACTGGCCGTCCTGGGGGTACGCGTGCCACGTGCGCCAGTGGACCTGGCCCTCGTGGCGTTGGGCCAGCAGCGCGGTGAAGGCGTGGGGGCTGCCGGGGAAGACGCCAGCCAGGCCGTTGGGGTGGTCGGAGACCAGGGCCAGCAACTCCTGGGCGCGGCCCGCGAAGGAACCGGGCGAGAGCACCTCGACCCGGGCCGCGAACTCGTACTCCCAGTCGCCGACCCGCTTCGCCACGCCGAGCGGCAGGGGCGTGCTGCTGCCGGCGATGCACGCGACGGTCTCCGAACAACTGCCCTGCTCCTCCTCCAGAAGCACCTGGTGGGACGCGCCGAGGAGTCTCAACTGAAGCTTCGCCCCAGCGAGTTCGAGATCGAGCGTGGCGAGGGCCGGCAGCGGCTCGCGGCCCAGGGTCCAGGCGAGATCGGCCGCGCGCGTGTCGGTGTACGAGGTTTTCAGGGTCGTGAGCATGGGTCGGCTCCGCTAGCACGCAAAAGGGAGTGGGGTTCCGGCGCACCCGGTCGGCACCGGGGGAACGGCCCGGTCAGCCCGGTCGGAAGGACGTCCGAAGGAAAGACCCGAAGGACCTGACGGACCTGAAGGGCCCGAAGGAAAGATCCGGGGAAAGACCGATGGACGTCCTTAGGCCTGTCGGCCCGGGCTGCCTTGGTGATTGAGAGGGAATCATGAACTGTGGCGCCACCACAGCCTTTTTACCCAACTTCGTAGGGTTTCCATCCCCCCGAGGGCTCCACAGCTCAACTGTTCAACTACGGCGTGCGCCAGGCGCGCAGAAGTACCCGCCGGCAGCCCTGGGTTCGGGCCGGTCCGACGGGCACTTCTCCGTGCTCCGGATGCGCTTCCCTCACTGGGAGCTCAGCTGCCCCGTGTCAGCTGCCTCCGCCGCATCCGCCCCCGCCGCCACAGGAGGACCCGCCTCCGCAGGACGAGCCTCCGCCGCACGACGAGTGACCGCCGCACGAGTGGCCCCCGTGGTGCCCTGACGAGCCGGTGTCGCCCGCCCCGCCGACCCACCAGCTGCCGCTGCCGCTGTTCGACGAGGAGCCGCGGTGCGAGCGGCGACTCCCCTTCGCCGGCGTGACCCTCGCCTGACTCCGGTCGGTGGCCATGAAGACCACGACGAGCACGACGCAGACGACCGCCAGGATGATGCCGATGATCATGGCGTCACCCTCCTTTCGTTCCCCCGTTTGCAGCCCCCCGTGGGCCGTGCCAGGGGAATGCCCCCGCGTCTCACGGCCCAAAGCAGAGTTGAGGAAGTCCAGAGCTTGGGCGCAGGATGACCGGCATGACCTCCAGCGCACGCCCCTTCCTCAACCGCCGGCTCGCCGAGTTCGGGACGACGATCTTCGCGGAGATGTCGGCCCTCGCGCTGAGCACCGGCTCGATCAACCTCGGCCAGGGCTTCCCCGACACCGACGGTCCCGAGGAGATCCGGGAGGCGGCCGTGCGGGCGCTGCGGGACGGGCGCGGCAACCAGTACCCGCCGGGGCCGGGCATCCCTGAGCTGCGCACCGCGATCGCCGCGCACCAGGCGCGCCGGTACGGGCTGTCGTACGACCCCGACACCGAGGTCCTGGTCACGGCGGGCGCCACGGAGGCCATCGCCGCCACCCTGCTCGCCCTGCTCGAACCGGGCGACGAGGTCATCGCCTTCGAGCCGTACTACGACTCGTACGCGGCCTCCATCGCGATGGCGGGCGGCACCCGCGTTCCGGTCACGCTGCGCCCGCACGAGGGCACCCGCGACGGAGTCGCACATCGACGCTTCCGCCTCGACCTCGACGAGCTGCGCGACGCCGTCACCGACCGGACCCGGCTGCTGCTCATCAACACCCCGCACAACCCCACCGGCACCGTGCTCACCCGCGAGGAGCTCTCCGAGATCGCGAAGCTCGCCGTCGAGCGGGATCTGCTGGTGGTCACGGACGAGGTGTACGAGCATCTCGTCTTCGACGAAGCCGAGCACCTGCCGCTGGCCACGCTCCCGGGGATGCGCGAGCGGACGGTCACCATCGGCAGCGCGGGCAAGACGTTCTCGTTCACCGGCTGGAAGGTGGGCTGGGTGACCGCGCCGCCCGCCCTCGTCACGGCCGTACGGTCGGCGAAGCAGTTTCTGACCTATGTGTCGTCGGGGCCGTTCCAGTACGCCGTGGCCGAGGCGCTCGCGCTGCCCGACACGTACTTCGAGGCGTTCCGTGCCGACATGCTGACCAAGCGGGACGTGCTGGCGGCGGGGCTCACGGAGGCGGGGTTCGAGGTCTTCCGCCCGCAGGGCACGTACTTCATCACCACCGACATCCGGCCGCTCGGCGAGTCCGACGGCTTCGCCTTCTGCCGTGCGCTGCCGGAGCGCGCGGGCGTCGTCGCCATCCCGAACGCCGTCTTCTACGACCACCGGGAGGCCGGCGCGCCCTTCGTGCGGTTCGCGTTCTGCAAGCAGACGGAGGTGCTGCGGGAGGCGGCGAAGCGGCTCAAGGCGGCCTGGTAGCTCCGCCGCCTTGAGCCGCGAGGTCCTGGGGACGCGGTGTCACTAACACTGCACGCGCCGTCCGTACGGACGGCGCGCCGGGGCCGGGTGAACCGCACCCGCACGGACGCACAAAGCTCGCAAATACCCCTTCGGGAACGCAGAGTTCGGGTGTGACCCACCCGAGTACCCTCGCTCGCCCCGCCCTCACGGAGCCCGCGGACGGCGCCCGTCCGTCCCGCGCCGCGCGCAGCCTGCCGACCGCCGTGGTGACCGCGCTGGGGCTGTTCGCCGCCGCACGTCTCATCGGCGTCCTCGTGCTCGCCGCGACCGCGTGGGCCACCGGCGGGCACCCGCTCTTCCTGCTCGCGCGGTCCTGGGACTCGATCTGGTACCTCGGGATCGCCGCACACGGCTACGGCCGCACGCTGTACTTCGAGCCCACGGTCGTCCACAGCGACCTGGCGTTCTTCCCGCTGTACCCGGCGCTGGTGCGCGCGGTCATCGTGCTGACCCCGCTGAACGCGGGCACGGCGGGCCTGCTGGTCGCCTGGCTCTCGGCCGCGGCCGCCGCCTGCGGGGTGTACGTGATCGGGGCCCGGCTGCACGGCCGCGCGGTCGGCACCACCCTGGTCCTGCTCTGGGGCCTGCTCCCGCACTCGGTGGTGCTGTCGATGGCGTACACCGAGTCCGTCCTGACCGCCTTCGCCGCCTGGTCGCTGTACGCGGTGCTCAGCGAGCGCTGGCTGTGGGCGGGCACCCTGGCCGCCCTCGCGGGTCTGGCCCGGCCGAACGGGGTCGCGGTGGCGGCGGCGGTCCTCGCGGCGGCGGCGTACGAGGTCTGGCGGCGGCGCGGCCGAAAAGTTCCCCACAGGCTGTGGACAGGTGCCGCGCTCGCGCCGCTCGGCTGGGGCGGCTTCGTGCTGTGGGTCGGGCACCGCAGGGGCGATCCGCTCGGCGGGTACTTCGAGGTGCAGCGGCTGTGGGGCTCGCGCTTCGACCTCGGCGCGGGCTCGCTCCGCTTCGTCAAGCATCTGCTGCTGCACGGGGACCGCTTCGTGTTCCCGGTGACGCTGGTGATCGTCGCGGCGGCCGTCCTGCTGTACGCACTGTTGATCGCCGATCGCGCACCGCTGTCGCTGCTCGTCTACAGCGGCGTGCTGCTGCTGATCGCGCTCGGCGGCTCCGGTTTCTTCGAGTCGAAGCCGCGCTTCCTGCTGCCGGCCTTCCCGCTGCTGCTGCCGCTGGCGCGGGCGCTGGCGCGGACGGCGAGAGCCCGGCCCTGGCACGCGACCTTGGTGGTCGGCGCCCTGGCCGGGCTCTCGTTCGCATACGGCGCGTATCTGGTGGTGCTCGCACACACGCCGCTGTGAGTCCCTGAGGATTACTCCTCGTCGTCCTCGGGCTTCTCCGCTTCGTTGATCTCCTGCTCCAGGCCGAGCTGCTCGACGAGCCACTTGTCGAACTCGATCGCGGCCCGCACCCAGCTGACCGTCGACGAGACGAAGTGCTCCAGGCTGACGCCGGTGCCGATCAGCATCTGCGCCTCGCCGATCAGGCGGACGGTGCCGTCGTCGTGGGTGTGGCTGTACACCTTGGGCCACAGCGTGCGGCGGTTCCAGTCGTCGATGGACTCCAGCAGCGCGGGCTTCTCGTCGATCTGGTGCGGCCGGTCGTAGAACGTCCGCACCGAGAAGACCTGCTGGTCACCCTCGCCGCGGAACATGAAGTACGTACGGAACTGCTCCCACGGCGCCGCGAGGTCACCCTCGTCGTCGACGACGTACTTGAGCTCCATCTGGTCCAGGAGCTGCTTCACGAGGTCCTGATCCGGGACGACGGGGCCCGCGGGGCCGCTGGGCTGCGGCTCGGGCTGGCCCCCGAAGTTCGGAATCGAGGACGGGTCGATGCTCACCGTGTATTTCCCTTCGTACGGATCCTGCCATCCTCCCCCATCCGGGGCGGGGGGTGCCAACCCCTGACGGGGCCTGTCGGGCGAGGCTGGCAAGATCCGGTCATGGCGGGTGGTCACGGTGAGCGACGCCCCGTTGCCACGCGCCGATGTCGCCGCCCGGCTGAAGGACTCGTAACCGGGCGTTACAGGGTCTTGCCGGTCGCCGGGCCCACGATCAGCCCGCCCGCCCGTCGCCCACCGCCACCCTCAACCGAGTCGCTTCGCGACGCTCCTTCAGATTCGAAGGCGTCCACCCGGACCGTGTCGCCGTCCTTGACCTCGCCCGCGAGGATCTCCTTGGCGAGGCGGTCGCCGATGGCGGTCTGGACGAGGCGGCGCAGCGGCCGGGCACCGTACGCCGGGTCGTTGCCCTCGTCGGCGAGCCAGGCCAGGGCCGCGTCGGTGACCTCCAGGGTCAGCCGGCGCTCGGCCAGGCGCTTGGCGAGGCGGTCGATCTGGAGCCTGGCGATGCGCCGCAGCTCGTCCTTGTCGAGGGCCGAGAAGACCACCAGGTCGTCGAGCCGGTTGAGGAACTCCGGCTTGAAAGACGCCCGTACGACCTCCAGCACCTGCTGCTTCTTCTCCTCCTCGGAGGTGAGCGGCTCGACCAAGAACTGGCTGCCCAGGTTCGAGGTGAGGACCAGGATGGTGTTGCGGAAGTCGACCGTCCGCCCCTGACCGTCCGTCAGGCGCCCGTCGTCCAGCACCTGGAGCAGGATGTCGAAGACCTCCGGGTGCGCCTTCTCGACCTCGTCCAGCAGGACCACGGAGTACGGCCTCCTGCGCACCGCCTCGGTGAGCTGGCCGCCCTCCTCGTAGCCGATGTATCCGGGCGGGGCGCCGACCAGCCGGGCGACGGTGTGCTTCTCGCCGTACTCGCTCATGTCGATGCGGACCATGGCCCGCTCGTCGTCGAAGAGGAAGTCGGCGAGCGCCTTGGCGAGTTCGGTCTTGCCGACGCCGGTCGGGCCGAGGAAGAGGAAGGAGCCGGTCGGGCGGTCCGGGTCGGCGATGCCGGCGCGGGTGCGGCGCACGGCGTCCGACACGGCCTGTACGGCCTCGGTCTGGCCGATGAGCCGACGGCCCAACTCCTCCTCCATGCGCAGGAGTTTCTGGGTCTCGCCCTCCAGGAGGCGTCCGGCGGGAATGCCGGTCCAGGAGCCCACGACATCGGCGATGTCGTCGGGGCCGACCTCTTCCTTCACCATGGTGTCCTTGGCGGCTTCCTCCTCCGCCTCGGAGGCGGCCTCCAAGTCCCGCTCCAGGGTCGGGATCTCGCCGTACAGCAGCTTGGAGGCGGTGTCGAAGTCGCCGTCGCGCTGGGCACGTTCGGCCTGGCCGCGCAGTTCGTCGAGCTTCTCCTTCAGCTCACCGACGCGGTTGAGGGACTGCTTCTCCTTCTCCCAGCGGGCGGTCAGGCCCCGCAGCTCCTCCTCCTTGTCGGCGAGGTCGCGGCGCAGCTTCTCCAGCCGCTCCTTGCTGGCGGGGTCGGTCTCCTTGCTGAGCGCCAGCTCCTCCATCCTCAACCGGTCGACGGCGCGCTGGAGTTCGTCGATCTCGACGGGGGACGAGTCGATCTCCATGCGGAGGCGGGAGGCCGCCTCGTCGACGAGGTCGATGGCCTTGTCGGGCAGGAAGCGGGAGGTGATGTAGCGGTCGGAGAGCGTCGCGGCCGCGACGAGCGCGCTGTCCGCGATCTGCACCTTGTGGTGGGCCTCGTACCGGCCCTTGAGCCCGCGCAGGATGGCGATGGTGTCCTCGACGGTGGGCTCGGCGACCAGCACCTGCTGGAAGCGCCGCTCCAGCGCCGCGTCCTTCTCGATCCGCTCGCGGTACTCATCGAGGGTGGTGGCGCCGACCATGCGCAGCTCACCGCGGGCGAGCATGGGCTTCAGCATGTTCCCGGCGTCCATGGCGGAGTCGCCGCCCGCGCCGGCTCCCACAACGGTGTGCAGCTCGTCGATGAAGGTGATGATCTGGCCGTCGGAGTCCTTGATCTCGGCGAGGACGGTCTTCAGCCGCTCCTCGAACTCACCGCGGTACTTCGCGCCCGCGACCATGGCGCCGAGGTCGAGCGCGACGAGCCGCTTGTCCTTGAGGGACTCGGGCACATCACCCTTGACGATCCGCTGGGCGAGTCCCTCGACGACGGCGGTCTTGCCGACGCCGGGCTCACCGATGAGGACGGGGTTGTTCTTCGTGCGGCGGGACAGGACCTGGACGACCCGCCGGATCTCCTGGTCCCGGCCGATGACCGGGTCGAGCTTGCCGTCGCGCGCGGCGGCGGTGAAGTCGGTACCGAACTTTTCGAGCGCCTTGTACTGGCCCTCGGGATCCGGGGTCGTCACCCGGCGCCCTCCCCTGGTCTTCTGGAACGCCTCAAGGAGCTTCTTCGCGTTCGCCCCCTGCCGGGAGAGTACGTCGCCGGTCTGGCCGCCCTTCGCGGCGATGCCGATGAGCAGGTGCTCGGTGGAAAGGTACTCGTCGCCGAGCTCCTTCGCGCGCTCGGCGGCGTCCGCGATGACGGCGAGCAGCTCACGGTTGGGCTGCGGCGGCGCGACGGTGGACCCGGTCACGCTGGGCAGGCTCGCGAGGACCCGCTCGGTCCCGGCGCGGACGGAGGCCTGGTCGGCGTCGACGGCGGCCAGCAGATCAATGATGTTCTCGTTGTCCTGCCCCTCGAGCAGCGCGAGGAGCAGATGCGCGGGGGTCAGATCCGGGTGCCCCTCGGACACGGCCCGGTTGGTGGCCGCGTTGATCGCATCCCGGCTCCTGTTGGTCAGCTCGGCGTCCACGGTCGCGTTCTCCTCCTTGCGTCAGCGAGTTTGCCCATGCTGAGTGTGCCAACGAGCACAAAGTTGAGTCTATTCCACTCAAGGATGCGGAGGGAAGTAGAGACATGGAGGAGCCAGGGGGAAGTAGATTTCGCCCATGGCTTCGTATCCGGTGGACCCGCGGCGGCCCGACGCCGCCTACCTCAGTTTCTGGCGCGAGCGGCACCTGTGCACGCTGTCGACACTCCGGCCCGACGGGAGCCCGCACGTGGTGCCGGTCGGGGTGACCTATGACCCCGAGGCGGGCCTGGCGCGGGTGATCACCAACAAGTCCAGCGCGAAGGTGGGGCATGTCCTGGCGGCCGCCGCTTCTGGGGACGGCGCGCGGGTCGCGGTCTGCCAGGTGGACGGCCGCCGCTGGGCGACGCTGGAGGGGCGGGCGACGGTGTCCGTCGACCCGGCACGCATAGCGGAGGCGGAGCGGCGGTACGCGGAGCGGTACGGGCGGGTGCCCTCGCCGAACCCGTCCCGGGTGGTCATCGAGATCGAGCTGACCTCAGCGATGGGGCGCGGCTGATTTCGGCCTCTGTCGGTATGGGCCGATACCAGGAGGTTTCACGTAAAACTGCAGCGGCGTCACCGTGTTCAGGTCACGGTGACGCCGCTGCGGGGGGAAGTACCTGCGCGATCTACTACGACGGGGGAATCGCGTCAGGCACTGCGGGGGGTGGCTGCAATGGTCTGTACGTCCGGGGCTTCCGGCCCGGCCAGCTGGTGGTCACGCTGGTCGAGGTTCACAAAGATCATTCCGTATCGAATGGCGCACCGCACCGGCTGCGGCGCCCCCCGAGGCCGCCGCAGACACCGGTACGCCCGGATGTCGTCGTCATCGTCCCTGGCGACCACCACCGGCTCCCCGAACACGGTCACCATCAGCGAGTCACCGCTGTGGGGGATGGCGGTGGCCAGGTCGATGAAGTGCCAGCCGGAGCGGTAGGCGGTGGCCATTTCGCGGCGGAAGGAGCGGTCGTCGGGTGGCGTAGTCATCGGTCAGCCCCAAGTGCTGTCGTCTGCGCCGGCTGGAGATCCCACACCCCAGGTGCTGTCACTCACCTGTGCGGCGGATGCCACCGACGGTCCCCAGGTACTGTCCGCCTTATCGTCACCCTTCGTACCGGCAAGGCCACTCAGCGCTGCAAAGGCCACGACGGCGGAGAAGGCGGCGACAAGCATCGAGCGAAGCATTCTCTTACGCATAGTCGGCTTCGTCCTCACTTGAAGGTCTCCTCTTCCCCCGTCGAATACGACGATGGCTCATTCGGGCACGTCATGGCCACACAATCGATGCATCATGTTCCTGCACGTTCAGGACCCTGGGGGGTGGAGATTTGGCAACAAATGGGACTAAGGCGACACATCCCCACGCGGTGACCGAGCTGTGTGACGAGGGCGCCCGTCTTTATGCGAACGCTCTCCGCACGGGACGCGTCGCGCGTGCGGACGTGGAGGCGGCTCCCTGCTTGATGGAGTTCGCCCTTCTTCATCCCGATCCTGACGACGTGAACTGGCTGCGCCCGGTACCCCCCTCGGTCGCCCTCGCCCAGCGACTCAACCCCATAGAAAGCGAAATCACAGAGCGCAGGCGGATGTCGATCGAACTTGCCGATGCTTTCGAGCCGTTCATGGCCATCAGCGCCCAGGTGACATCAAGCACTCACTCGATCACGGTGCTGGAAGGCTTCGACCGGATCAACGCGGCGCTCGACGTGGCCACGGCACAGTGTCGGAACGAGATGCTCACGGTTCAGCCGAGCGGCCGTCGGCTTGAGCACACCCTCGTCCAAGGGCTGGAACGCGACAGGCCGTTGACCGAACGAGGGGTGAGCATCCGAACCCTCTATCAGCACACAGCCCGGTACAGCCCCGAGACACAGGCCTATGTGGACCAGTTCTCCAACGGCAAGGTGGAGTACCGCACCATCGACGAACTCGTCGAGCGGCTGATCATCTGCGACGAGACCGTCGCGTTCATTCCCACCCGCGATGACCGGCAGGTCGCCCTGGAACTGCGGCACCCCGGCCTCGTCCGCTACCTGATCAAGGTCTTCGAGTTCATGTGGGGCCGCGCGGTCCCACTGAACGCCGGCGCCCCCTACGAAACGGCCCCCGACGGCATCACGGACATCCAGCACTCCATCGCCAAGCTCCTCGTGGAGGGCCACGTCGACGAGGCCATAGCCCGCCGCCTCGGCATGAACGTCCGTACCTGCCGCGCCCACATAGCCAAGCTGGCCACCGCGCTCGGCAGCGGCAGCCGGGCCCAACTCGGCTACCTCATCGCCGAGTCGGGGATCCTGAAGCAGGAGGGAGCCGCGGAGTGACCACGGCGCACCGGGAGCACGGCGTGGAGGACCTCTGCGAGACGGGTTCGGCCCTGTACGAGCGGGCGTTGCGCGAGGGCAGGGTCCAGCGGGATGCTGTTGGATCGGCGCCCTGCCTGACGGGCTTCGGCCTGCTCCAGCCGGACGTGGAGGACGCGCACTGGCTGCGTCCCGTCGCCCCTTCGGTAGCTCTTCCCCGACTGCTCAGAACCATCGAAGAGGACATCGCCCACCAGCGCCGACGCGAGACGAAACTCGCCGACACCTTCGAGCCGTTCATCACGCTCGACGCCCAGATCGTCCCCGGCGCCGACCCCCTCGCGATCTCGTTGCTGGAGGGAATGGCGCAGATCAACGCGCGCATCACCGACCTCATGGCCGAGTGCAGCCAGGAACTGCTCGTCATCCAGCCCGGGAGACGACCCCCCTCCAGCATGGGGAATTTCGTTGTGCGGGACCAGAGCCTCCTCGACCGAGGAGGGCGCATGCGCACGCTCTACCAGCACACCCAACGCCACTCCCTCGCGGTGCTCGGCCGCTACGAGCAGCTGGTCGGCGATGTCGAGGCGCGCACCCTGGACGAGCTCACCCGACGGCTCCTCGTGCTCGACCGAACGGTGGCGCTCATCCCCGCGAACGCCGACCGCACCATGGCCCTGGAGATACGCCATCCGGCTCTGGTCGACTACTTGGTCGCCGCCTTCGAACAGCTCTGGCAGCTCGCCACCCCCATGTACCCCCAAGCGACCCCCCAGCCCTCCCTGAACGGCATCACGACCCGCCAGCGCGCCATCGCCGCCCTGCTCATCGAAGGCCACACCGACGCCGCCATAGCCGACCGCCTAGGCATGAACGTCCGCACCGCCCGAGTCCACATAGCCAAACTCGCCGCCACCCTCGGCAGCGAGAGCCGGGCCCAACTCGGCTATCTCATAGGCCAGTCGGGGATTCTTGACCAGGGATGACCACCTGCTGGAGCTCGGGCGAGCGAGGCGGTCCGTCCAGCCCCGCCTGGGCGATGCGCACGCCCAACTGGGTGCGGCTGGCAGCTCCCAAGGTCTCCGAGAGGCGGGCGATGTGCGCCCGGCACGTACGGACGCTGATCCCGAGCCGCTCCGCGACCACCGCGTCCTGGTGGCCCTCCGCCAGCAGGGCGGCGATCGAGCGCTCGCGGTGGGTGATGCCCTCGATGCCCGTCGAAGGGAGCGGTGAGGTCAGCGGGATCGCCAGCCGCCACAGCCGCTCGAAGACGGTGACCAGGTAGTCCACCAGCGCCGGGTGGCGCAGCTCCAGCGCGATGGTGCGGTCCGGGTTCGCGGGGATGAAGGCGACCCTGCGGTCGAAGAGGATCAGGCGCTCCACGACCTCGTCGAGCGTGCGGGCCTCCGCCGCGTCGCCCATCAGCTCCATGTAGTTGAGCAGGCCCTGGCCGTGCCGGGCCACATGCGTGTACAGGTCGCGCATGCGCACGCCGCGGCGGCGCATCTCCAGCGCCCGGTGCAGGCCCTCGGAGAGTTCGTCCTCACGGCGGATGCCGCCGGGCTGCACGGTCAGGACCTCGTTCGTGCACTCCTCGGTCGCCTTGTCCATGGCGGCCCGGATCCGCGGCAGTCCGTCGAGGACGCGGATCGCCACGCCCTCGGCCGGCGCCTGGATGCGCCCGCCGAGCCCCGCGTACCACTCGAACGCGGACACCGCGTCGCCCACGCGCGCCTGGCTCGCGCTGACCTCCTCGTACACCCCCTGCAGCAGCCGTGTCATGACCTCCTGCGGCGAGGTCGGCACCAGCCACCCCATGTCGTCGGGGTCGGGGTGCAGCAGCGCCAACTCCAGCAGACAGGGCACCGGTTCGGCGTCCTCGCGGGGCACGCGGCCGCGCCGCACGGCCCGGGAGTACACCCGGTCGCCGGCCTCGCACAGTCGGTCAGCGCCGTGCGGATGCCTGTCCGTCCCGTGCCCGGCCATCTCCCACCCCTGGCTCCAGCCCTTGGCGTAAGCCCGCGTTCCAGCGTCTTTCGCGACGCACCTGCCTAGGTCCTGTCGTCAGACTCCCGTCGTCCGCCCGGAGGGCGGGCCCCGCGGTGTCTGGTGCGTGCTCTCGGCGTGCCGGGTGCAGGCCCTCGTACGGGATGTACTTGGGTCTGTGCCCGGTGCGGCGAGCGTGCGTGCCAGGCGTCGCGGGGCAGGCGGGAGTCTGACGACAGGGCCCAGCCGCGTTCCAGCGTCTTCCGCAGCGCAACTATGCGCGGACGCGTCCGGCATCGCAACACGGCTGCCCCGCCCGCGCGCCCCTTTTCGCCCGCCTTTGTGGGGAGAAATCCCCACCTCCGCCCCGCCCCTTGCAACAAGATGACGGTGGCCGTGCCCCGGCGCCCGGTGTCTCGTGGAACCGGTTCCCCCGCGCGCGACGGCGCTCCGCGCGGCCCTGGTCGATCACCCACCTTTTCCGGCCAGGGCCCGGCATCCACAAAACACCGCGTGAGCTGCCGGAAATCGTCGAGTGATCGGCGTGTTACGTACCGCACTTAACGTCAGGTCATGGCGGACATATTTGACGCGTACGCGTTGGCCGATGCGTGGGACGAGATGTTTGAGCGGCCGGGTGAGGTCAGGACCGCCTATGAGCCGGTGCTGGCGGCGCTGCAGCCGATCGAACCGGGTGAACTGCGGTTCAGGGCCGATCAGATGGCGCGGGCCTTCACCGACCGGGGTGTGACCTACGCCTTCGCGGGTGAGGAACGGCCCTGGCCGCTGGATCTCGTGCCGCGCATTCTCGACGCACTCGAATGGGATCTCATACAACGCGGGGTGGCCCAGCGGGTCAGGGCTCTGGAGGCCTATCTCGGCGATGCCTACGGCCCCTGCCGGGCCTTCGAGGACGGGGTGGTGCCATGGCGGCTGCTGCTCAACTCGCCGCACTTCCACAGAGCCGCGCACGGGGTCGAGCCGGCCGGGGGCGTGCGCATCCACGTCGCCGGGATCGACCTCGTACGGGACGAGGCCGGGGACTTCCGGGTCCTCGAGGACAACGTTCGCGTCCCCTCGGGCGTGTCGTACGTCATCGAGAACCGGCGCGCCATGACCCGGATCTTCCCCTCCCTCTTCGCCGAGCAGCACGTGGTGCCGGTGGACGGCTACGCGCAGAAGCTGCTCGCCGCGCTGCGCGCCGCCGCGCCCGACGGGGTCGGCGACCCGCGCGTGGTCGTCCTCACGCCCGGGCCCAGCAACGCCGCGTACTTCGAACACGCCCTGCTGGCCCGGCTGATGGGCGTACAGCTGGTGGAGGGGCACGACCTCGTCTGCCGCGGCAACCGGGTCTGGATGCGGACCACGCGCGGGGAGATGCCGGTCCATGTCGTATACCGGCGGCTCGACGACGACTTCCTGGATCCGCTGCACTTCCGGCCCGACTCGGTGATCGGCTGCCCGGGCATCATGAGTGCCGCGCAGGCGGGCACGGTCACGCTCGCCAACGCCGTCGGCAACGGCATCGCCGACGACAAACTCCTCTACACGTACGTCCCGGACCTCATCCGGTACTACCTCGGCGAGGAACCGATTCTCCCCAACGTGGAGTCCTACCGGCCGGACGAACCGGGCCAGTTGGAGGCCGTGCTCGACCAGATCGGCCAGCTGGTCATCAAGCCGGTCGACGGCGCCGGCGGCCAGGGCATCGTCATCGGGCCCAAGGCCGACCGGGAGACCCTCGACCGCACCCGCGCGGCCGTCGCCGCCGATCCGCGCGGCTGGATCGCCCAGCGGCCGGTCGCCCTGTCCACCTCCCCCACCCTCGCGGGCGAACGCATGGCGCCGCGCCACATTGACCTGCGCCCCTTCGCTGTCAACGACGGCAGCGATGTGTGGGTGCTGCCCGGCGGGCTCACCCGGGTGGCGCTCCAGGAGGGCAACCTCATCGTCAACTCCAGCCAGGGCGGCGGCTCCAAGGACACCTGGGTGCTCGCGGAGGGGCCCGCCGAGCGTCCGCCACGGGAGTTCGACGGCGCGGTGCCCGACGTGGTCCCCCGCCAGCTCGGACCCGACGGCACCCCCACCGTCGTACAGGAAGGGGCACAGCAGCAGTGAACGACGTGATCCTCTCCCGGATAGCCGAAGCCCTGATCTGGACCGGGCGGTATGTGGAGCGCGCCGACGCCACGGGCCGCATCCTCGACGCCTACCTCCACCGCCTCCTCGAGGACCCCTGGCGCGACGAGGACGTCGCCTGCCGCTCGCTCTACGCGATCCTCGGCGTCGACGCGGGCGACGAACGCGTCGACATGCAGCAGGTGCTGGACCAGCTCGCCTTCGACGCGCGCTCCACCTGCTCCATCGAGGGCGCGCTCGGCGCGGCCCGCCTCAACGCGCGCAGCGCCCGCGAGGCCGTCTCCTCCGAGATGTGGGAGTGCCTGAACTCCACCTGGCACGCCCTCGCCGACCAGCGCCTCGCCGCGCGCCGCACGGGCCCGTACGCCTATCTGGAGCTCGTACGCCGCCGGGCCGCCCTCTTCTTCGGGCTCGCCGACTCGACGATGAGCCGGGACGACAGCTGGCGTTTCGTGGTGCTGGGCAGGAGCCTGGAGCGCGTGGACATGACCGTACGACTGCTGTCCGTACGGGTGTTGGACGCGGCGCACGCGCCCGACTGGCCGACGCTGCTCAGCGCGAGCGGAGCGGATGAGGCGTATGCCCGCGTTTACGGCGGTTTCGGGGACACTCCGCGGGTGGCCGAATTCCTCCTCCTGGACCGGGACTTCCCGCGCTCTGCGCTGCACGCGCTGACGACGGCGGAGGAGTGTCTGTCGGCGCTCGGCCGCCCGCGCCAGGACCCGGCGCGCCGCCCGATAGGCCGTATGCGCACCCGCCTCGAATATCTCGACCTTGCGACCTTGGAGGATCAACTGCCGTTCCTCCTCCGGGACTTGCAGCAGGCGTGCAGGGCGTCCGCCGAGGCGGTGGCGGAAAAGTTCTTCCCGTACCAGGGGCCCGTCGAGTGGGCCCAGGAAGGAGCGTGAGCGAGATGAGCACTCCCGTGACACCCGTGACCCGCCGTCTCCGGATCCGGCACACCACCCGCGTCGCGTACGCGCAAGCCGCCGTCTCCTCGCACAACGAGGTCCGTATGACGCCGCTGACGCTCCCCGGGCAGACCACCCTGGACGCGCGGGTGACGGTGAACCCGTCCACCGCCACCTGGTCGTACTGGGACTACTGGGGCACCCAGGTGACCGGCTTCGACCTGATGGAACCGCACGCGGATCTGACCATCACGGCGTCCAGCCTGGTGGAGACGGCACCGCCGGGCCCGCTGACGCCCGCCCCCACCTGGGCGGAGGTGGCCGAGGCGACGGCGACGTCCCGTCTGCTGGAGTACGCGGCACCGACCAGCCGTACGACGGTGTCGCCGGAGCTGGTGGAGCGGGCGCGGGCGCTGGCGACGGGCCTCGACCCCCATGACACGGCGGTCGCGGTCTCCTCCATGGTCACCGACCAGGTCCGCTACCTCCCCGGCGCCACCGGCGTGAACACCAGCGCCATGGAGGCCTGGGAGCAGGGCGCGGGCGTCTGCCAGGACATCACCCACCTCACCGCGGCCCTCCTGCGCGGCCTCGGCCTGCCCACCCGCTATGTCTCCGGCTACCTCCACCCGGAACGCGAGGCCGAACTCCACCGCCCCGTCGCCGGGCAGAGCCACGCCTGGATCGAGTACTGGGCGGGCGACTGGACCGGCTACGACCCCACCAACAGCACCCGAGCCGACGAGTCCCACGTCGTGGTCGGCCGAGGCCGCGACTACGACGACGTGACCCCGCACAAGGGGGTGTACCGGGGGGTGGCCGGGGGGCCGCCGGAGGTGACGGTGGAGTTCACGCGGGTGGCGTGAACTCCACCGCCCTCCCGGCATTGACCATCCGTTGATCCGGGGTGCCCGGATCGGCCGCTTCTGGGCTGCGAGGAGAGCGTGCATCTCCATGGAATCTCCGCGACTCACACAAGCCTGACGCATGCGTGCATGCACGCATGCGTCAGGAATCAAGCTCCCTGGGCCCGTAGATCGCGTGGTCGGCGCCGGTGGCGAGTGCCCAGTAGCGGTCGCCGTAGGACCAGTGCCACCACTCGGTGGGGTAGTTGACCAGTCCGGCGGCGGTCAGCGCGTCGCCTAGCAGCTGACGGTTGGCTCGTGCGCGCGGGCTGATGCCGTCCGCGGCCGTGTAGCAGGCGCCGTCGCTCTCCTCCGGGTTGGCGTTCACCCGCGTACCCATGTCCAGTTCGCTGTCGTCGGCGTCGACGAGGGTGAGGTCGACGGCGGCACCGGCGCTGTGCGGGGCGATCTCGGGAGGGGACACGTACCGGCTCGCGGCGTCGCGGAGGCGCTCGGGGTCCCAGTCGGGGTTGTCGGCGCGCAGCTCGTCGGCGTACCGCTCGAAGTAGAACCGCTGCAAGGCGGGTGGCCGGTACCCCTCGACGAACAACAGCCGTACCCCGGCCGGCAGCAGGGACCCGGCCTCCACGAGCCTGCTCAGGACCCCTTCCCGCAGATGCGCGAAGGCCCCTGAGTCGTCCTGCCTCCGGTCGTCGACGGGAAACGGCTCGCCGCTCCGCACGTCGAGCAGCGGCTCGCCGCACTCCACGACGGGTATCGCGGCGATCCTCGGATCTGACATCAACACGATCTCGGCCATGAGCCGATCATGCCGCAAGGCCCCTCACCGGCGCGGCCGGATCAGCTCCGCTTGGGGCCGTCTCCCAAGCGGAGAGCCGCGCCCTGCGTTCAGCCCGCGACCCAGCTCCTGAGCAGCGCCTCACGGGCCACGCGCCACGGTGTCGCGCCGCCGCCGTCGGCGCGGCCCCACTCCAGCAGGCGTGCCACGTCCGCCGTACCGTCCACGAACCGTTCGAGCAGCTCCAGCGACAGCTCGTACTCGGACTGGACATAGCCCCCGACGGCGGCCGAGTGCACGGTCAGTTCGGCCTTCTCCTCGTCCGTGCGGACGTGGACCTCGAAGGCGGGCGGGGCCTCGCCGCCGCCTATCGCCAGGTCGAGGACCGTGTCCGCGACGCTGTGCACCAGCCAGCGGGTGCTCGAACGCACCTGGGCGTACTGCACGCTGACGGCGCGCACGTCCGCCCAGGCCCAGAACCCCTTCTGGTCCGTGCCCACGGCCTCGATCCCCTCGGGAGTGAGCCGCACGCCGCGCCCGTACCCTTCGGGCTCGGCACCCACGTACACGCTCTCCTCGGTGATCCAGAACAGGCCGATCATGGCCACGGGGCGCCTCCAGCAAGACGACGGCGGTACGCCGTGCGGTACGCCGTTCGATACGACGTGCGGTCACCCTGTGAGACACCGGCGGACCGCGAACGGTTCAGCGAGTGCCCTACTTGAGGCCGAGCGAGTTGCACGCCGCCTTGTAGCTGGCCGTGCAGATCTGCTGGACGGTGTAGATGCTGTCCTGGAGCACCGTGTCCTTGATGTTGTCCTTCTTGAGCGCGACAACAGGCACGAGCTGAGCCGGAATGTCCCTGTTCGTGGGGCTGTCGACCTTGTCGCGGGTGAGGGCGTCGAACTCGATCGAGCGGCCCTGGACCTTCGCCACGGCCATCTCGGCAGCCGCGGTGGCCTCCTGCGGGTACGACTTGTAGACGCTCATGTACTGGTCGCCCTTGAGGATGCGCTGCACCGCGTCGAGCTCGGCGTCCTGGCCGGTGACCGGCGGGACCTTGCTGACGCCCGCGGTCTTCAGGGTGTCGATGACGGCGCCCGCGAGGCCGTCGTTGGCGGAGTAGACACCGGCGATGTTGTCGAGGCCGACGGCCGCGATGGCCTTCTCCATGTTGGCCTTGGCGTTGACCGGGTTCCAGTCCTTGGTGTCGTACGTCTTGGCGATGACGACCTTGTCCTTGAGCTCGGACATCGCGCCCGCCTTGAACTGCGCCGCGTTCGGGTCGGTGGTGGCGCCGTTCATCATGATGATCTTCTTCGTGGCCGAGGAGCTGCCCAGCGCCTGGACGAGCTCCTTGCCCTGGACCTCGCCGACGAGTTCGTTGTCGAAGGAGATGTACGCGTCGATCGGACCCTGGGCGAGCCGGTCGTAGGCGATGACGGGGATGCCCGCGTTCTTCGCCTTCTGAACGCCGCTCGCGATGGCCTTGGAGTCCACCGCGTCCACGAGGATGACGTCGACCTTGTCGGCCACCATCTGCTGGAGCTGGCTGTTCTGCTTGGCCGCGTCCTGCTCCGCGTTGGCGTAGACGACCGTGCCCTTGTCACTGGTGAGCTTCTCGACCTGCTCCTTGATGATGGGGTAGTCGAACTTCTCGTAACGGGTGTTCTCCTTCTCCGGGAGGAGCAGGCCCACCTTGATGTCGTCGCCCTTCGTGGGACTGGCCTTGGTGTCGCTGCCACCAAGCCCGTCCACGACGCCGCAGCCGGCGAGAGTGACGGCCATGGCGGACGAGGCCAGGGATATGACGGTGCGACGCAGACGGGTGTTACGAGTGTTCACATCAGGTGCCTTCCGGGCGAGGTTGCAGCTTTGCGACCCAGGTGCGTGAAAGCCAACGCGCGGATCACCGCAGCGTCAAGGAGTAACCACTTAACGAGATGGCAACGGCGTTCGGTGTTTCAAGCGTGAAGACAGTGAAGCAGAGGCCACACCGGTCGGCTCCACCCCCTCCACATCACGGACGGGCCCCTCGCCCCGGGGGGCCGACTCCGAGACCGATTCGGACGCCGACCCTGAGGCGGACTCCGAGGCCGACCCGCGGACTCCGAGGCCGACCCTGAGGCCACCCCTGAGTACGCATCAGGGGCAGCGGGCACTCAACTTCAGGGTTCCGTCGGGGTGTTCACCTGATCACGGAGGGTGTCGGCGACGCCTACCGTCGAGGCATGACCTCAACCGCCCAGACGCTCCCCGTGTCCGCACGTCTCCCCTTCGCCGCGGCCCCCGCGCTGCTTGGCGCGTACGGCGTCATCCGGATCGTGGACGGCCTCGACGGCAGCCACGGTCCGGGAGCCGCCTGGACCATCGGCCACATGTGCTTCCTCGTCGGTCTCGCGTACTTCGTCCGGACTTTTCAGGTGATGCGGGAAATCGGCGGCCGCGACCGGGTGGGCGCCGTCGGGTTCTGGGTGGGCGCGGCCGGATACCTGGCCCTGGGGGCGCAGTTCGGCATCGATCTGGTCGTCGGCTTCCTGTCCGACGACCACGCCGACATGGCCGAGCTCTTCACCCGCATCCAGGACGTACCCGGCATCGAGCCGGTCGTCTACAGCTTCGGCCCGATGCTGTTCTTCATGGCGCAGCTCCTGCTGGTCACCCGGCTCACCGCCCGGCGGGTACTGCGGCCGTGGGCCCCGGTGCTGGTCCTCGTCGCCACCCTGCTGCCGTTCGCCGACAAGGACCTCATACCGCTCGGCGCGGTCCTGCTGCTGGTCTCCTTCGCCCCGCTGTACCGCGCGGGAAGCCGGCGCGTCGCCCTGGCCGCCTGAGGCCGGAAAACCGGTACAACCAAGTCCTGCCGTCGTGAGTCCTGATCGCCAACGGCTTAAACCCCGTTGACAATCAGGACTTTTCAGGCCTGCCCGGCATTCCCAGGTCTTGCCAGGGCCTTTGCCCGTACTGAAGGAACGCATGAACCCATCCAGAGGCACGATGGCCGCGACCACCACCGCCCTCGTGCTCGCCACCGCGGGCGGTCTGCTCACCGCGACCGCTACCCCGGCCTCCGCCGACGTCAGCTGCGTATCCCCCGTCTATAAGCGGCAGTTCTTCGCGAACACCACTTTCTCCGGCACAGCGAAGAAAACGGACTGCGACGGCGCGATCGACCAGAACTGGGGCACCGGCGCCCCCGCTTCGGGCCTGCCGTCCGACAACTTCGGCATCCGCTGGACGGTGACGCGCGACTTCGGCTCGGGCGGCCCCTTCGCCCTCCCCGTCACCACCCAGGACGGCCTGCGCGTCTACCTCGACGGCACCCGCAAGGTGGACCTCTGGAAGAACGTCTCCACGACCCAGTCGAAGACGGTCAACATCACCATCCCGTCCGGCAAGCACACCCTGCGCGTCGACTTCGTCAACTGGACAGGCAAGGCAAACGTCACCTTCACCTACAAACCGCGCACTTCGGCAAGCGTCGACACGGTCAAGCCGCTGACCCCGACGGGCACTTCGGTGACGTACGACACAGCCACCGGCAAGGCCGAGCTCACCTGGTCCAAGAACAAGGAGATGGATCTCGCCGGTTACCGCGTCTACCGGCGCCTCCAGGGCAGCACGAGCTGGACGAAGCTGACGACCACGACCGCCACCTCGTACACCGACACCCCGCCCGCCACCGGCCAGACGTACTACTACGAGGTCCGCGCCTACGACATGGCGGGCAACACGTCGGCGGGCAGCACCGACCGACCGGTCACGACACCCGACAGGACCGCGCCGCCGATCCCCTCCGGGCTCACGGCGACCGACGGGCAGCCGGGGATCGCACTGACCTGGAACTCCGTCCCGGGCGCCACGAGTTACGTCGTGTACCGGCGCTGGGAAGAGGACGGCGGCGACGAACCGACGCCCAAGGTGGCGACGGTGACGTCCGCCGCGTGGACCGACGCCACGGCCAAGGAGAACCTGTACTACAGCTACTGGGTCACGGCGGTCGACGGCGCCGGCAACCAGTCCGCCAAGTCGGCGCGTGCCGGCGTCGAGCGCGGCGACCACGCGCCCTCCGCGCCCACCGGCCTGACGGCCGCGACGGCGCCCACCGGTATCGCGCTGACGTGGAAGGCCCCCACCACCCCCGTCACCCAGGACCTGACGCACTACCGGATCTACCGCAAGGGCCAACTCCTGGACGAGATCCGCAGCACGCGGACCTCCTACACCGACACCGAGGTCCGGCAGGGCACCGCGTACGCGTACACGCTGACCGCCGTGGACATCCAGGGCCACGAGTCCGTCGTGTCCGCGCCCGCGACGGCCACCGCACCGGCGACGGGACTCGCTCCGGCGCCTGTCACGGGGCTGAAGGGTTCCTTCGACGGCAACGAGATCGGTCTGCTGTGGCAGCGCAGCCCGGAGAGCGACGTGGACCACTACGACGTCTACCGGGCCGTGCTGGTCAACGGCGTCTGGGAGTACGAGAAGTGGGGCGAAGCCCACGATCCGGGCTGGGAGGACGAGCCGACGCTGGGCTACTTCGACGAGCTCTACGAGCCGCAGGGCGAGACCGCGCGCTGGGCGGTGATCGCCGTGGACGAGAACGGCAACTCCCGGTACGGCACCGGTGAGGAGTTCTCGTACGTCACCCTGACCGAGCCGGTGGGTACCCCGGACGCCTGACGTACGGCCGAACTCCGATCCGCGTTTCCTGCTCGTCGGCCGAACTCCGAGCTCCTGATCGTCGGGGGGGCTCCCGCACCGCCGACGATCCCGCCCAGCACCAGCACCGAAGGACCCCACGACCCCGGCCAGACGCACGACCGCCGCGGCCGCGACCGCCGTCGTGCGATGTGGAGGTGAGCTGGTGGTCGCCCGCGGGCACGGAGAGCTACAACAGTGCCCGGGTCTCCCGCTGGAACCCGCAGACCGCCACCTTCGATCCGCTGCCCGACACGGAGTACTGGCCGACCCGCGACTACAACGTCCCGACGGGTACGACCCTGTGGTACCAGGTCGTCGGCGTGCGCGACGACGGCAGCACCTCGCAGCCGGTCCTCGTGGGTGTGGCCGTGCCGCCGGTCCCCTGACCGTGCCGCCGGTCTCCTGAGCTGCACGGTCTTCTGAGCAGCACGAAGGGGCGGCACCGGACGCTATCCGGTGCCGCCCCTTCGGCGCGAAGTCCCCGCTCCTGCTACTGCTCCTGGTCCCTGCGCTTCGGGCGCCACACCACCAGCGCGCTCGTCTGCTGGACCTCCTGGTAGGGGACCAGGTCACGGCGGTACGAGGCGTGGACGGCGGCCTCGCGCTGCTGCATGGCGGCCGCGGCGCCGTCCAGGGCCGACTGCAGTTCCGCGACGCGGGACTGGAGCGCGGCGACCTGGTTCTCCAGCTCGATGATGCGCTTGATGCCGGCCAGGTTGATGCCCTCGTCCTGCGACAACTGCTGGACGGTGCGCAGCAGTTCGATGTCGCGGGCCGAGTAGCGGCGGCCCCGCCCGGCGGTGCGGTCGGGGGAGACCAGGCCCAGGCGGTCGTACTGGCGCAGGGTCTGCGGGTGCAGGCCGGAGAGCTGGGCCGCCACCGAGATGACGTAGACCGGGGTCTCCTCGGTCAGTTCGTACGGGTTGCGTCGACGGCCGTCCATCGCTCTCATGCTCCCTTCGCGGCCTGGAACAGCTCCGCCCGCGGGTCTTCGCCCGCGGTCGCCTCGCGATACGCCTCCAGGGCGTCACGAGCCTTGCCCGACACGTCCTTGGGGACCGCCACCTCGACGGTGACGAGGAGGTCGCCCCGTGTCCCGTCCTTGCGGACCGCGCCCTTGCCGCGGGCCCGCATCGTACGGCCGTTGGGCGTGCCCGGCGGCAGCTTCAGAGTGACCGGCGGTCCGCCCAGCGTCGGCACGCGCACCTCGCCGCCGAGCGCCGCCTCCGCGAAGGTGACGGGCACGGTGATGGTGAGGTTGTCGCCCTTGCGGCCGAAGACCGGGTGGGCGTCCACGTGCACGGTGACGTACAAGTCGCCTGCCGGGCCGCCCCGTTCACCAGGGGCTCCCTTGCCGCGCAGCCGGATCCGCTGGCTGTCGCTGACGCCCGCCGGGATCCGTACCTGCATGGTCCGGGACGACTTCGCGCGCCCCGAGCCGTTGCAGACCAGACAGGGGTGCTCCGCGATCAGGCCGCGGCCCTTGCAGTCCGGGCAGGGGTCCGTGAGCGAGAAGCCGCCGCCCGAACCCCGCGCCACCTGGCCGGTGCCGACGCAGGTCGGGCACACGCGCGGTGTGCCGTTCTTGTCGCCGGTGCCCGAACAGGCCTTGCAGGGCTGCTGCGAGGTCATGCGCAGCGGAACGGTCGCGCCGTCCACGGCCTCCGTGAAGCTCAGCGTGACCTCGGTGTCGATGTCCTGGCCGCGCCGGGGCTGCGTACGGGTGCCGGTGGTGGCGCCACCGCGGTTGAACAGGCCCCCGAAGACATCCCCGATGCCGCCGCCGAAGCCGCCTCCCGCGCCCTGTCCCTGGGCGCCGCCTCCGAAGAGGTCGCCCAGGTCGAAGTTGAAGGAGCCGCCGCCGGCGCCGGGACCCGGACGGAAGCCGCCGTTGCCGAAGAGGGCGCGTGCCTCGTCGTACTCCTTGCGCTTCTTGGGGTCGCCGAGCACGTCGTTCGCCTCGGAGATCTCCTTGAAGCGCTCCTCGGCCTTGGCGTTGCCCTTGTTGGCGTCCGGGTGGTACTCGCGGGCGAGCTTCCGGTACGCCTTCTTGATCTCGGCCTCGGTGGCGTCCTTGGGGACGCCGAGGACCTTGTAGAAGTCCTTCTCGATGAAGTCCTTGGTGCTCATCCTCAGCGTCCCTCCTTCCTTATCGTTTCAACGTCAGCCCTCGTCCGGGCCACCGCTCTCCTTGTCGTCGGCCGCCTCCGCGGAATCCTGGGAGTCCGCCTTGACGGTCTGCGCACCCGGCTGGGGCTCGGCGACGGCCACCCGCGCGGGGCGGATGGTGCGCTCGCCGATGCGATACCCCGGCTGCAGAATCGCCACGCACGTCGTCTCCGTGACATCCGGCGCGTACGAGTGCATCAGGGCCTCGTGGATCGTCGGGTCGAAGGGCTCACCCTCCTTGCCGAACTGCTGGAGCCCCATCTTCGCCGCGACGGTCTCCAGCGACTCGGCCACCGACTTGAAGCCGCCGACCAGTTCGCCGTGATCCCGCGCGCGACCGATGTCGTCGAGTACGGGCAGGAGCTCGGTCAGGAGGTTCGCGATGGCGATCTCCTTGACCGCGATCCGGTCGCGCTCGACCCGTCGGCGGTAGTTCTGGAACTCGGCCTGGAGCCGCTGGAGGTCCGCCGTGCGCTCGTTGAGCGCCGTGCGCGCCTGGTCCAGCTGGGCCGTCAGGCCGACCAACTGTGCTGCTGCGTCCCCGTCCGGGGCCGCCGCCCCCTCCGAAGAGGGGGTGGCGGTCTGCGGCTCGGCGTCGTCAGAGGTGGCGCCGGAGGGGACGTCAGGCTTCTCCTCGAAGCCCGGGGTCTCCTCCGTCACGCGGCACCGTCCTTACGGTCCTCGTCGACGATCTCGGCGTCGACGACGTCGTCGTCGGCCTTCGGGGCCTCGGCGCCGGGAGCGTCGCCGCCCGCGGCCTGCGCGGCCTGGGCGTCGGCGTACATCGCCTGGCCCAGCTTCTGCGAGACGGCGGCGACCTTCTCGGTGGCCGTACGGATCTCGGCGGTGTCCTCGCCCTTGAGCGCGGCCTTCAGCTCCTCGACGGACGCCTCGACCTCGGTCTTGACCTCGCCGGGGACCTTGTCCTCGTTGTCCTTGAGGAACTTCTCCGTCTGGTAGACGAGCTGCTCGCCCTGGTTGCGGGTCTCGGCGGCCTCGCGGCGGGCGTGGTCCTCCTCCGCGTACTTCTCGGCCTCCTGGCGCATCCGGTCGACCTCGTCCTTCGGTAGCGAGGAGCCGCCGGTGACGGTCATCTTCTGCTCCTTGCCCGTGCCGAGGTCCTTCGCGGTCACGTGCATGATGCCGTTGGCGTCGATGTCGAAGGCGACCTCGATCTGCGGGACACCGCGCGGGGCCGGCGGCAGACCGGTCAGCTCGAACATCCCGAGCTTCTTGTTGTACGCCGCGATCTCGCGCTCGCCCTGGTAGACCTGGATCTGCACGGAGGGCTGGTTGTCCTCGGCGGTGGTGAAGATCTCGGACCGCTTGGTCGGGATCGTCGTGTTCCGCTCGATGAGCTTCGTCATGATGCCGCCCTTGGTCTCGATACCGAGGGACAGCGGGGTCACGTCGAGGAGCAGGACGTCCTTGACCTCCCCCTTGAGGACACCGGCCTGGAGGGCGGCGCCGATGGCGACGACCTCGTCCGGGTTCACACCCTTGTTGGCCTCGTTGCCACCGGTCAGCTCCTTGACGAGCTCGGCGACGGCGGGCATACGGGTGGAGCCACCGACGAGAACGACGTGGTCGATCTCGGAGAGGTTGATGCCCGCGTCCTTGATGACGTTGTGGAACGGGGTCTTGCAGCGCTCCAGAAGGTCGGCGGTGAGCTGCTGGAACTGGGCGCGCGTGAGCTTCTCGTCCAGGTGCAGCGGGCCCTCGGCGGACGCCGTGATGTAGGGCAGGTTGATCGAGGTCTCGGTGGACGAGGACAGCTCGATCTTGGCCTTCTCGGCGGCCTCGCGCAGGCGCTGGAGGGCCATCTTGTCCTTGGAGAGGTCCACGCCGTGGCCGCTCTGGAACTGCTTCACCAGGTAGTCGACGACCCGCTGGTCCCAGTCGTCACCACCGAGGTGGTTGTCACCGTTGGTGGCCTTCACCTCGACGACGCCATCGCCGATCTCCAGCAGGGACACGTCGAAGGTGCCGCCACCGAGGTCGAAGACGAGGATGGTCTGGTCGTCCTTGTCGAGGCCGTAGGCGAGCGCGGCCGCGGTGGGCTCGTTGACGATACGAAGGACGTTGAGACCGGCGATCTCACCGGCTTCCTTCGTCGCCTGACGCTCGGAGTCGTTGAAGTACGCCGGTACGGTGATGACGGCGTCGGTGACCTTCTCACCCAGGTAGGCCTCGGCGTCGCGCTTCAGCTTCTGCAGAATGAAGGCGGAGATCTGCTGGGGGTTGAAGTCCTTCCCGTCCAGGTTGATCTTCCAGTCCGTGCCCATGTGGCGCTTCACGGAGCGGATGGTCCGGTCCACGTTCGTGACCGCCTGGCGCTTGGCGACCTCGCCGACGAGCACCTCACCGTTCTTGGCGAAGGCGACGACGGACGGCGTGGTCCTGGCGCCCTCGGCGTTGGTGATGACGGTGGGCTCGCCGCCCTCCAGAACGCTGACGACGGAGTTAGTCGTGCCCAGGTCGATGCCGACCGCACGTGCCATGGTTGATTCCTCCAGCAATGACTTGAGTGGAACGGACTCAAGTGTGCATGACCCTCGCCGCTGGGTCAACAGAGCTGAGTCGGGGCGGCTCAACTCTTATCTGTTCCTTACGCGCAAGAGGCCGCTGACCTGGGAGTTTACCGCGGCCGGGGCTGAGGATTTCAGCCCCGGCCAGCACCCATCAGCCCGTCCGGGGTTTGAGGACGAGGTCGTTCAGGCCGATACGGGGGCCTGGAGGCGCTGCGTCCATGAGTGGCTCCGCCGCGGGCCCCAGGGGACGGGAAGGGGTAGGGGCGGCGGGGGCGAGAAATCGGACGCGCGCCGCCCATGGGGGAAACCGGACGCGCGCCGCCCCTGGGAGAAACCGGACGCACGCCACCCACGAGTACGACGAGCGCGACACCCCCGGCCACCCACCACGCGGCCCCCGCCCCCGCCCACCCCAGATCGATCAGCAGCCCCACCAGCGCCCCACCAAAGGCGGCGACACCGATGACGACCATCACCCCCTGCCGCGTCATCCCGAGCCGCCGCATCCGGTGCACGAGGTGATCGGGCGCGGACCGCAACAGTGCCCGCCCCGCCCGCCACCGCGAGACCAGCACGAGTAGGGCATCGGCACTCGCCACCGCCGTCAACGCGAACCCGGCCCCGAGCCCGTCCCCGGCCCCCCGCCCCGCCTGCACCAGCACGACCGCCGAGGCCAGCACGAACCCGGCGAACAGCGCCCCGCACCGCCCCGGCACGATCCGGGCCGGCGGCCACCCGTGCATCAGGAACCCGGTGAGCGCGGCGGCCAGCACGCTCAGCAGCGCCGCGAGCCCGTCCATGACCTCGACGGCCGCACACCCGCTGAGCGCGAAGGCGGTGATGACACCCACGGTCCCCATCACCCCGTCGGCGTGGTCGAGGGAGGCGAAGGCGTGCACGACGAAGACGATCCAGGCGGCGGCCAACACCCCGCCCGGCAGCCCGAGTTCGTCGTACGGCACGACCAGCCCGGCGGCGCCACCCACCCCGGCCACCCGCACCACCGCCGGTACGGCCCACAGATCGGCGACCAGCCCGAG
Source organism: Streptomyces sp. NPDC001530 (assembly GCF_042894545.1). Taxonomy (NCBI): domain Bacteria; kingdom Bacillati; phylum Actinomycetota; class Actinomycetes; order Kitasatosporales; family Streptomycetaceae; genus Streptomyces; species Streptomyces sp. NPDC001530. The sequence continues at coordinate 190,299 of NZ_JBIAVS010000004.1, read as the reverse complement.
CAGGGCGACCCCGATCCCGACGACCAGTACCCGCCCGGCCTCCGGCCCCAGCGGAGCGACGTCCGTCCAGTCCCCGACCCCGGCGACGAGCCCCGTGCCGCCGACGACGGCCACCCCGCCGAGCAGCGGAACCGGCCGCACCCTCCCCCAAGCTCTCGACCTCGCTCGAGCACGAGGGACCCCCATCCGCTCCACCACCCCGAAGCGCAGGGCGAACGTCCGCAGCAGCGCGGCGAGCGCGGCGGTGAGGAGCAGGGCGGCCGTGGCGGCGGCGATTCCGTACAACACGTCGCCAATTTAGGCGTGATTGTCACAGTATTGCGCGAATAACACGATCTGGTTTACGTGCCGTCTGGTGCTGGGGGCCGCTGCGGCACTGCTGGGGCAGGACGTGTTCGCGGGGGAGCGGAGCTGGGACGCGCTGCCGAGGGACACTGAGACCAGGCGCCCCGACTACGGCATCGGCTGGGGCCGCTCCACCATCCTGTGCGTCTGCTTCGCGCCGGCGGGGGTCAGCTCGTCGGACGCCCTGAGGGCCGGGGACCTCCCCACCTGGGGGCCTCCGGGGCCGGCGGTGGCGGTCCTCGCCGCCGTCGGCATCGTCGGCGCCCTCGTGTTCCACCGCGCGCGGCCGCGTTCGAGAAGCGCCGGACGGCCGCATCCCACCCCGTACCCGAATTCGTCCTCAAACCGCTCCTCTGAGCCGGGCCCCGGGCGACACCGGACCGCTCAGGCAACCCTCAGCGACGCAGATCACCGCACTCCTGACTACAGTGCGGCGCAGGAAGTGGGTAGTCTCAGACGGACTGCATAAGTTACCGCTTAGTAATCACCTTCGAGGTCACTCTCGGAGCAACACCTCGCAGGCCCGAGGAGCCCCCAAATGCAACTCGCCGCGATCATCGTGTCGCTGGTCCTGACCGTGGTCGGCGTTGCGCTGCTCGCACGCGCCATCGGCCAGTTCGTCCGGTACTTCAAGCTCGGCCAGCCGGTGCCCGCCGGCGCCCGGACCGACAACCCCTATCAGCGCAGTGTGACGCTGGTCAGGGAGTTCCTCGGCCATACCCGGATGAACCGGTGGGGCATCGTCGGCGTCGCCCACTGGTTCGTGGCCGTCGGCTTCCTGACGCTGCCGCCGACCCTGGCGCAGGCGTTCGGTCAGCTCTTCAAGGCCGACTGGGTGCTGCCGGTCATCGGCGACTTCCTGCCGTTCGAGATGTACACCGAGTTCATCGGCGCGATGACGGTCCTGGGCATCGCCGTGCTCATGGTGATCCGGCTGCTGAGCCTGCCGTCGCGGCCCGGCCGCAAGTCCCGGTTCGCGGGCTCCAAGGCCGGACAGGCGTACTTCGTCGAGTACGTCATCCTCACCATCGGCCTGGCCATCTACACGCTGCGCGGCCTGGAGGGCGCGCTGCACCACGTGGAGAGCTACGAGGCCGGGTACTTCGCCTCGTACCCGCTGGTCCTCGCCTTCAAGGGCCTGAGCGTCTCCGCGCTGCAGAATCTGGTCTACCTGGTCGCGATGATCAAGATCAGCACCTCGTTCATCTGGATGATCGTGGTCTCGCTGAACACCAACATGGGTGTCGCCTGGCACCGCTTCCTCGCCTTCCCGAACATCTGGTTCAAGCGGAACGCGACCGGTGAGACCGCCCTCGGCGCGCTGCTGCCGATGACGAGCGGCGGCAAGGCCATCGACTTCACCGACCCCGGTGAGGACGACGTCTTCGGTGTCAGCCAGGTCGAGCAGTTCTCCTGGAAGGGCCTGCTGGACTTCTCCACCTGCACCGAGTGCGGCCGCTGCCAGTCGCAGTGCCCCGCCTGGAACACCGGCAAGCCGCTCTCCCCGAAGCTGCTGATCATGTCGCTGCGCGACCACGCGCACGCCAAGGCCCCGTACCTGCTGGCCGGCGGCGGCAAGGACATGGAGGGCAACGAGAAGGCCTCCGAGGAGCAGCTCAAGGACGTACCGGCCGCGGCCCTCGCGGAGGCCGAGCGCCCCCTCATCGGCACCGCCGAAGAGAACGGCGTCATCGACCCCGACGTCCTGTGGTCCTGCACCACCTGCGGCGCCTGCGTCGAGCAGTGCCCGGTCGACATCGAGCACATCGACCACATCGTCGACATGCGCCGCTACCAGGTGATGATCGAGTCCGCGTTCCCGTCCGAGGCGGGCACGATGCTCAAGAACCTGGAGAAGAAGGGCAACCCCTGGGGCCTGGCCAAGAAGCAGCGCCTGGAGTGGACGAAGGAAGTCGACTTCGAGGTGCCGGTCGTCGGCAAGGACATCGAGGACCTCAGCGAGGTCGACTACCTGTACTGGGTCGGTTGCGCGGGTGCCCTCGAAGACCGCGCCAAGAAGACCACCAAGGCCTTCGCGGAGCTCCTCCACATCGCGGGCGTCAAGTTCGCGATCATGGGCGGCGACGAGAAGTGCACCGGTGACTCGGCCCGCCGCCTCGGCAACGAGCCCCTGTTCCAGGAGCTCGGCATGGAGAACGTGGCCGCGCTGAACATGGCGTTCGGCGAGGACGACGAGTCCCCGGAGACGAAGAAGCCCAAGTCGGCGAAGAAGATTGTCTCCACCTGCCCGCACTGCTTCAACACCATCGCCAACGAGTACCCGCAGCTCGGCGGCGACTACGAGGTCATCCACCACACCCAGCTGCTCCAGCACCTCATCGACGAGGGCAAGCTGCTCCCGGTGACCCCGGTGGACGGTCTGATCACCTACCACGACCCCTGCTACCTGGGCCGCCACAACAAGGTCTACACGCCCCCGCGCGAGATCATGTCCGCCGTCCCGGGCCTGCGCCAGCAGGAGATGCACCGCCACAAGGAGCGCGGCTTCTGCTGCGGCGCCGGTGGTGCGCGGATGTGGATGGAGGAGCGGATCGGCAAGCGCATCAACAACGAGCGCGTCGACGAGGCCCTGTCGCTCAACCCGGACATCGTGTCGACGGCCTGCCCGTTCTGCCTGGTCATGCTCACGGACTCCGTGAACGGCAAGAAGAACGAAGGCAAGGCCAAGGAGTCCATCCAGGTCGTCGACGTCGCCCAGCTGCTCCTCGACTCCGTCAAGACACCGGTCGACCCGGCGGGCGAGGCCGAGTCGGAGAGCACGCCGGAGCCGGAGCCGGTGAAGTAACCGGCCCGGACGGCCCGACCAGTCCGAACGGTCGACCGACGCCCCCTGCCCGTGCTCGGGCAGGGGGCGTCGCCGTTCCGGGTCAGTTCAAGTGGCGTGGGAAGGGCTTATTCGAGACGAAGCCGGCCTCGGTTCCTTCGTCGCCGAGCACCCGGCCCAGCCCTCTGAACCGAGCGAGACGTAGGCCAAGCCCCGGCCCGCGTGACCCATCCCGCACGCCGCACCCCTTAACCCCCCGCTCGAACACGTGCATGATGACCCGCGTTGTTGTCTCCGGGGCGGGTGAGGTGCGCGGTGAGCGGGCGAAGAGCGGGTACGCGGGTGGCGGCAGCCCTGGCGGTATGCGCCCTCGGGGGCGGCCTTCTCGCCGCCTGCGGCCCCAGCACGGAGGCCGGGGCGCCCCAGCACACGCCGGTACAGATCGCGAAGGCCCCGGCCCAACTCCCCGTCCCCCAGGGCAAAGGCAGCAAGGTCGCCGACGACTTCAACGGCGACGGCCACCGCGACCTGGTCCTGGGCGACCTCGTCAAGGAGCAGAGCCACGCGGACGACGCGGGCATCGGGATCGTCTACGGCGGCGCGCACGGACTCACGCCCGGCGCCCGGCAGTTGCTCAGCCCGAAGAAGCATGCCGCCCCCACCAAGGGCCAACTCCCCGCCGTATTCGACGCGGAGGCGAGCTGTGACCTCGACAAGGACGGCTTCGCGGATCTGGTCGTGTCGACCGACCCTCCGTACGACGGCCAGGGGCAGCCGCCGGTCCCCCTGCAGATCCTCTTCGGCTCCCCCAAGGGCCTCACCGGCAGGGCGGTCAAGCTCGCCGTCCCGGCGCAGGCACGTTTCGGCAACGACTGGCCCGACCAGCCCGTGTGCGGCGACTTCGACGGCGACGGCGCCGAGGACCTGGTGGTGCACGCCTCGGCGGGCCGACTCAGTTACCTGCGCGGCCCGTTCAGCCGCAAGGGCGCCCCGCGCAAGGCCGGTGCGCCGATCCCCTCGCCGGGCGAGGTCCCCACGGGCCCGGCCGCCGACGTGAACCGCGACGGATACGACGACCTCCTCGTCCGTACGGCGCAAGGAAGCGGCAAGTCGGCGGTGGTCCTCGGCGGGCCGACCGGACCGACCCGCACCGGAGTCGTCCTGCCGGCCGGCATCGACGTGGCGATCGGCCGGTTCGGCAAGGGCAAGGCGCTGGACGCCGCGGTCGGCTCCATGGGCGGAACGTCACTGCGCTACGACCTCCCCGGCGCCGCGCGCGGCAGCGTCTCCACCCCGGGCTCGGTGCTCGACTACGGCGACTTCGACGGCGACGGTCTGAGCGAACTCATCTCCAGCGGTACGGAGTTGAGGGTCCTGCGCGGCCGTACGACCGGTCTGTCCGCGGCGGGCATGGTCACCGTGAAACCGCCGGCCCAGGGCACCACCCGGGTGCTGACGGTGGGTGACTTCACCGGGGACGGGCGTGCGGACCTGGTGGTGCGGACGTACCGGGGCGAGACGAAGGACACGGTCGCGGTGTACCCGGGGGCGGCGAAGGGCCTGGTCGCGGCGGAGCCGACGGTCACCTTCTCCACCTCGGAGTTCCTGACGTCGTAGCGCACCGAGGGCGGTCCCCGACGCCATAGCGTCCTGAGGGCAGTCCCCGACGCCGTAGCCTCCTGAGGTCAGTCCCCGACGCCGTAGCCTCCTGAGGTCAGTCCCCGACGCCTTAGGGCTCTGAGGGCAGTCCGCGATCTCGTGGCGCCCTGAGGGCAGTTCGCCGTCGCCTCCCTCTTCACAGGAACCTCAAAGATTGACCGAACACACGTACAACCGTTGCGCAACACCGAAGGTCTCCTGATCGCCCACCGACTGCGGATGCCCCTGCCGGGACATCCCCGCATGCCGCAGGAGATCCCGCATGCACAAGCACCACCCGCGACTCGCCCTCGCGGCGGCCACCGCCGCCGCGCTGACGGGCGGTCTGCTCACCTTCTCGGCCGCACCGGCGACGGCCGCGAGCGCTTCCCGCTCCTACCGGGCGGACTTCAACGGCGACGGCTACGGCGACGTCGCGTTCGCCGCGCCGTACGCGAACGTCGGCGGCAAGGTCCTGGCCGGTTATGTGGCCGTGGTCTACGGCGGCTCCACCGGCCTCAACCCCGCCAAGCGCACGGTCGTCAGCCAGAACACCGCGGGCGTGCCCGGCACCGCCGAGGAGGAGGACTTCTTCGGCGAGGCGCTCGCGGTGGGCGACCTCAACGGCGACGGCTACACCGACCTCGCGGTCGGCGCCCCCGGCGAGGACGTCGGTTCGGACACCGACGGTGGCTCCGTCACCGTGCTGTGGGGCTCGTCGAGCGGCATCAAGAACGGCACCACGGTCAAGGACCCGGCCGCCGCCTCGCACGACGAGTGGGGCCGCCGGCTGACCGCGGGCGACTTCAACGGCGACGGCAAGGCCGACCTGGCCGTCGCCACCAGCGCCTCGCACGCGTACGTCGTCAAGGGCCGCTTCACCACCACCGGCACGACCGGCGGCACGCAGAAGATCGACCTGCCCGGTAAGGCCAAATACGGCATCGACGCGATGGCGGCGGGCGACACCAATGGCGACAAGAAGGCCGACCTCGTCCTCACCTACCGCACGGCCCTCAACTCCGACGGCTCGGGCGACTGGACCAAGGGCGTCGCGTACCTCGGCACCTCCTCCGGCCTGGAGACCTCGGTGCCGCGCCCGCTGAACGGTGGCACCTCCATCGCGCTCGGCGACATCAACGGCGACGGCTACGACGAGATCGCCCTCGGCAACGTCTTCACCAAGGAGCAGGGTCACGAGGGCAGCCCCGGCGGCAAGGTCGTCGTCATCCGCGGTTCCGAAGGCGGCCCGATCAACGGTGACATCCCGATGGCTCAACTCACCCAGGACTCCGAGGGCGTTCCCGGTGCCGACGAGGCCGGGGACGGCTTCGGCGCCTCGGTCTCCATCGCTGACGTCAACGGCGACGGCTACGGCGAACTCGCCATCGGCGTCGTCTTCGAGGACATCGGCACGAGGAAGGACACCGGCTCCACCGTGGTGCTGACCGGCTACGCGCTCAAGAGCGGCCGCGCGATCTCGCAGGACACCTACAACGTCCCCGGCTCACCCGAGTCCATGGACTACTTCGGCTCCGACGTCCTCCTGTCGGACGTCAACAAGGACGGCCACGCCGACTTCACCGTCGCCGCCGGCTTCGAGGACGAGGGCGTCGGCGCGATCACCGCGCTGCAAGGCTCCGCGGGCGGCGTCACCACCGCCGGCGCCCGCTCCTTCGGCCCGGGCACCTTCGGCCTGTCCCGCACCTACGGCTCGTTCGGCACCGGCCTCATCGGCTGACCTGCCGAAGGCGGCTCTTTTGTGGGGCGTCGAGCTCCGGCCCGGCGCCCCACCAGCCACGAGAATTTACCGAACTCACGTACAACCCTTAAGCCCCAGCGATGGTCTCCTGATCGCCGACCAACCGTGAACCCGAGGACAACTCCCGGCAAACACGGACGGTCCGCACCCCATCGACTGTGGATGCCCGCCAGCATCCCCGCATGCCGCAGGAGAACCCCGCATGCACAAGCAGTACCCGCACCACCGGTCCCCCCTGCGACTTGCCCTCGCGACGGCCACCGCGGCCGCGCTGACGGGCGGTCTGCTCACCTTCTCGGCCGCGACGGCGACGGCCGCGGACTCCTTCAAGACGGCGAAGGCCGACTTCAACGGCGACGGCATCGGTGACGTCGTCGCCTCGGCGCCCGGCGCCTACGTCAGCGGCCACGCCGACGCCGGCCAGGTCGTCGCGCTCTACGGCACCGCCACCGGCGTATCGTCCGCCAAGCGCTCGACGATCAGCCAGAACACCACCGGCGTTCCGGGCACCGCCGAGACCGGCGACTACTTCGGCGCCGAGACGGCGTACGCCGACTTCAACGGCGACGGATACGACGACCTCGCCGTCGGCTCCCCGTACGAGAAGGTCGGCACCGACACCAACGGCGGCGCCCTCGCCATCCTCTGGGGCTCGGCGAGCGGCCTCACCGGCAAGAGCAGCGACGTGCCGGACCCGGCCCCCTCCTCGCACGACTACTGGGGCAAGGACCTGGCCGCCGGCGACTTCGACGGTGACGGCAAGGCCGACCTGGCCGTGGGCAGTTCGGCGAGCACCATCTACGTCTACAAGGGTGGCTTCACGACCGCCGGTACGCCGGGCGGCCGTTACACCATCAAGCCCCCGATCCATTCGGGCACCAACGACTTCCCGTTCGGTCCGATGAGCCTCACCGCCGGTGACGTGAACGGCGACGGCCGCACCGACCTGATCGTCGACGGCTTCGAGACCCAGACCTCCTACGGCTGGAACACCAACTACTACGTGCCCGGCACCGCGAGCGGCCTGAGCGTCGCGTCCGCGCAGGCCCTCAAGCCCGGCATCATCACCGCGATCGGCGACATCAACGGCGACGGCTACGGCGACATCGTCAGCGGCGCGGGCTGGGACAGCAAGACCGACGAGGGCACGACCGTCCCGGACTCCGCCGACGGCGGCAAGGTGAACATCACCTACGGCTCGGCGTCCGGTCCGGCCGGGACCTCCGGCATCACCCAGAACACCGGCAACGTGCCCGGCACCTCGGAGAAGGGCGACTCCTTCGGCTGGGACCTGGACATGGGCGACGTCAACGGCGACGGCTACCAGGACCTCGTCGTCAGCGCCGCGAAGGAGGACATCGACGGCGTCACCAACGCCGGCATGGTCACCGTGATGTACGGCTCCTCGAGCGGCGTCAAGGTCTCCTCGGGCGTGCAGGCCTTCGCCCAGAGCACGGCGGGCGTCCCCGGCAACGACGAGACGAGCGACCTCTTCGGCGCGGACGTGAAGCTCGACGACGTCACCGGCGACGGCAAGGCCGACCTGCTCGTCGGCTCGTACGAGAACGGCGCCAACGGCGCGGTGACCTACCTGCCCTCCAACGGCACGACGATCACCACGAGCGGCTCGCGCACCGTCTCCCCGAGCACCTCGGGCGTCTCGACGGACGGCACGCCGCAGTTCGGCGCCATCTTCGCCGACTGAGCCCTCCCCTCTCTGCACACGCCGGGCCCGTGGCCGTCACGGGCCCGGCTTCCCCCATGGACTCTCCAGAGCGTTGGAGCCCCTGCCTTGCGCAAGCGCACCCTCCTGCCGGCCGCGACCCTGACCACCGGCCTGCTGACCGCCCTGCCCGCCACCACGGCCGCCGCCGCACCCTCCGGCCTGGCGGGGGACACCTCCGGCGTGCCCGGCACCGCGGAGAAGGGCGACCGCTTCGGCGACCGGGCCCTGCTCACCCACCACTCCGGCGACGGCCGCGCGGACCTCACCCTCGCGGCGCCCGTCGAGAACTCTGGGGACGGCGTGGTCCGGTCCCTGCGTTCCACCACGACCGGCCCCACGGTCACCGGCGCGACGAGCTTCCGCCCGTCCTCGACCGGCGTCCCGACCACGGCCACCCCCGGCCACGGCACGGCTCTCAACGGCTGACCTCCAAGGAGCATCCCCATGCGCAGACGTACCTCCGCGGCCCTCGCCGCCTCACTCCTGGCAGCGGGCCTCACCCCGCTCGTGCTGAGCGCACCGGCCTCGGCCGCTGTCGCCAAGCACTACGACGACTTCAACGGCGACGGCTACCGCGATGTCGCGTACGTCGGTTACAACCGGGACGGCCATGACGGCGGCGCCGTCACCGTCGTCTACGGGACCGCGAGCGGCCTCAACACCTCGCACACCCAGGTCATCGACCAGGACAGCCCCGGCGTCCCCGGCTCCGGCGAGGAGGACGACATGTTCGGCGAGGCGCTCGCGAGCGCCGACCTCAACAAGGACGGCTACGCGGACCTCGTCGTCGGCAACCCCATGGAGCACGTGGGCACCGCGGAGTACCGCGGCACGGTCACCATCGTGTGGGGCTCCACCTCCGGCCTGTCGGGCGGCACCAACGTCACCCCGAAGAGCGGCGCGAACGGGTCATTCGCGCACTTCGGCCGCGACCTCGCCACCGGCGACTTCAACGGCGACGGCTCGCCCGACCTCGCGGTGATCGGCGGCGAGGAGGCGTGGCTGTACCGCGGCTCCTTCACCAAGTCCGGCTCCACCGGCACCGTCAGCAAGATCGACAAGACGGACGCGGGCTGGTACTCGTACGGGCTCGCGGCCGGCAAGGTCAACGGCGACGGCAAGACCGACCTGGTGGTCCTCGGCACACAGTTCTCCGGCGACGAGCCGATCAGCCGCGTCTGGTTCCTCAAGGGCGCCTCCACGGGCCTGACGTCCGGCGCGACCAAGACGCTCGACAGCGACGCGACGACCGCCGCCGTCGGCGACTTCGACAAGGACGGCTACGGCGACATCGCCCTCGGCCAGCCCGACCGCAGCGCCGGCAAGGGCGCGGTCACCGTCTGGCGCGGCACCTCGTCCGGCCCCAGCGGCTCGACCACCTTCACCCAGGCCACCTCCGGCGTCTCCGGCACGCCCGAGGCCTACGACGACTTCGGGTACGCCCTCTCGGCCGCCGACACCAACGGCGACGGCTACGCGGACCTCGCGGTCGGCGTCCCGCACGAGGACGTCGACGGCATCGAGGACCAGGGCGGCGTGCACCTGTTCCGCGGCGGCTCCGGCGGCCTGAGCGGCGCCCGCTCCTCCTGGATCCCGCAGACGGTGACCGGCGCGGACGGCTCCAACGCGTCCTTCGGCTACACGCTCCACCTGCGGGACCTGAACGCCGACGGCAAGGCGGAGCTGGGCGTGGGCTCGGCGGGCGTCGCGCTCGTGCTGCGCGGCACGTCCACCGTTCCGACGGCGTCCGGTGCCGTGACGCTGCCCGACGTCGGCGGCAGCTTCCTCGACTGACTCCGGGAGGGGCGCGGGGCGCAGAGGCCCGGCGCTGCCTTCGGCCGATCGGAGGTCCCGGACCTCCCATCGGCGGACCGGAAGTCCCGGACCTCCCATCGGCCGACCGAAAGTCCCGGCCCTCCCCTCGCTCCCCTCTCTCCCCTCTCTCCCTTCGCTCCCTTCGTGAACCCTTCCGCATCCTGCCTTTGAACGGGGAATCCCATGCGCAAGCGCACCCTCCTGCTGGCCGCGACCCTGACGACCGGCCTCCTCACCGCCCTGCCCGCGGCCACCGCCTCCGCCGCGCCCTCCGGCCTGTCCGGCGACTTCAACGGCGACGGCTACCGCGACCTCGCGATCGCCGCGCCCATCGCCAAGGTCTCCACCAAGTCCGGCGCCGGCTACGTGGCGATCGTCTACGGCACGGCGAGCGGCCTCGACACCTCCAAGCGGCAGATCATCAGCCAGGCCACGGACGGCATTCCGGGCACCCCGGAGTCGTACGACTACTTCGGCGACCGTCTGACCACCGGCGACATGGACGGCGACGGCTACACGGACATCGTCGTCGGCGTGCACAGCGAGAAGATCGGCTCGACCGACTCGTACGGCGCCCTGACGGTGCTGTGGGGCGGTGTGGACGGCGTGAAGTCCGGCACCGACATCTCCTCGCCGCTGCCGGAGTACCGCAACGAGCTCGGCTGGCAGATCGCGGCCGGCGACTTCGACGGAGACGGCCACACCGACCTGGCCGCCGCCAACAACTCCACGCCCGCCCTGAACATCTTCCGCGGCCCCATCTCCCGTACGGGCACGGCGGCTTCACTCGTCGGCGTCGACACGGTCGGGGAGACCACGATCTACCCGGACCAGCTGATCGCGGGCGAGGTCAACGCCGACGGCAAGCAGGACCTCCTGGTCATGGGCCAGGAGGAGACCAGCACCGGCGACAACCGCACCCGCAGCGCCCTCTACCTCGGCTCGGCCACCGGCCCGAAGTACAGCAAGAAGCTCGCGGGCGGCTACGCGGGCACGATCGCCGACGTCGACAAGGACGGCTACGGCGACATCGTCACCGGCAACTTCATGGAGAAGTCGACGACCGAGCCGAACGGCGGCCTGGGCGGCGCGATCACGGTGACGTACGGCGCGTCCGGCGGCCTCAGCACGCGTACGCCCGTCCGCATCACCCAGGACACCACCGGCGTCCCCGGCACCGGTGAGAAGAACGACGGCTTCGGCTGGAGCCTGTCGTCCGGCGACACCAACGGCGACGGGTACGCCGACGTCGTGATCGGCTCCGACAGCGAGAGCCTCGGCTCGGTGAACGACGCCGGCCAGGTCACGGTCCTGCGCGGCTCCGCCTCCGGCCTGACCGGCACCGGCTCCAAGTCCTACTCGCAGGACACCACGAACGTCCCCGGCACCGCCGAGGCCTACGACTACTTCGGTGACGCGGTCTTCCTCACGGACGCGAACGCCGACGGCCGCGCGGAACTGGCGGTCGGCGCCCGCGGCGAGAACGGCGGCGACGGTGCCGTCTGGCTCTTCAAGTCGACCACCTCCGGCACCACCGCGACCGGCTCCAAGTCCTTCGGCAGCACCACGCTGGGCGGGCCGTCGGGAGACGCGTACTTCGGGAACGTCTTCGCGGGCTGACGTCCCTCACGCATCACAGAGTTCACACAGTTCACATGGAGAACTCCCGCGAACTCCCTTATGCGCGAGCGCACTGCCTGGCCCTCGCCGCCCTGGTGGCGGCGGGGGTCGTCCCCCTGACCTGACCCCCCAGGCCTCGGCCACCCCGGCCACGTACACGGACGACTTCAACGGCGACGGCTACCGCGACCTGGTGACCGCCGCGCCCTCCGCCACCGTGGGCGGCGCGGCATCGGGCATCACCACGACGCACGCGCTCGGCTTCGGCCCGTCGTCCGCGGGCGTGTCCACGTCGGGGTACCCGAGGTTCGGCGCGGGGATGCTGCGGTAACCCCGGAAACTTCCCTCACCCTGCCCCTTAGGGGATGTCACAGGTCGGCCCCAATGCCGGGCCCGTTGCCCCGGGCCCGGCACGGCACTCTCCGGGACCCGGTACGTTCGATTACGTGGCTGGATTCAGGATCGGACGCGGCGCCCGGGACAACCGTGCCCCGCAAGCGCGACCGCAACAACACCAACCGTCGTACGGGCAGCAGGCCCCCCAGGGAGGCCAGCAGCCGCCGTACGGCTATCCGCCTGCGCCGCCGCAGCAGCAGTACGGGGGCCGGCAGTACGGAGGGCAGCAGCCGCACGGCGGTCAGCCCTACGGCGGCGGGCAGCAGGGCGGATGGCCCCAGACCGGCGGCGGCCAGGACGAGCCGGAGTACTTCGGCCACGGGCACCCGCAGCAGGGCCCGGACCCGTACGCGGCGAACAGCCCCGGCCACACCCAGGCGTTCTCGATCGGCGAGGACCCCTACAGCCAGGGCGAGACCTACCGCGCGGGCCAGGCGGCGGCCCCGCCGGTGGGCCCCCGCCTGCACTGGAAGGACCTGCTGAGGGGCATCGTGCTGGCCCCCAACCAAACCTTCCTGCAGATGCGCGACTACACGATGTGGGCCCCGGCCCTGATCGTGACGTTCCTCTACGGCCTGCTGGCGGTCTTCGGCTTCGACGGAGCCCGCGAGGACGCGATCAGCGCCACCCTTTCCAACGCGGTCCCGATCGTCCTGACGACCGGCGTCGCCATCGTCATCAGCACGTTCATCCTGGGCGTGGTCACCCACACCCTGGCCCGCCAGCTCGGCGGCGACGGCGCCTGGCAGCCCACGGTCGGCCTCTCCATGCTGATCATGTCCATCACGGACGCCCCGCGCCTGGTCGTCGCCATGTTCTTCGGCGGCAACGCGTCCTTCGTCCAGCTCCTCGGCTGGGTCACCTGGATCGCGGCGGGCGCCCTGCTGACCCTCATGGTCAGCAAGTCCCACGACCTCCCGTGGCCGAAGGCGCTCGCGGCATCGGCGATCCAGCTGATCGCGATCGTGTCGATCATCAAGCTGGGCACCTTCTAGTACTTCCTAGTACTTCTCGCACATACGAGAGAGGGGCTCCCTGCGCAACGCAGGGAGCCCCTCTCTCTGTTCATCCGCTTTCATCCGCTTTCATTCGCCCTCATCCGTTCTCATGCGGTCTCATGCGGTCTCATGCGTCGAGGACCTGCCCGGCCCTCTCCACCACAGGCGGCTCAACGCTCCAGACGTCATTGACTCAATGAGGGTGGCTGTTGATTACCTCTCTGTGCCCAGCTGCGCTGGGGGCCGCCGCGCCCCGTGGGTAAGCCACAGAGCAGCCCAATCGCAGTGCTTCCCAGCTCGTGGCTGCCCAGGCCAGGGCGCCCCGCGGGTCGGGATTACTCGACAGCGCCTTCGTGTGCGGCGCAGCGTGGAAGGGAGGGCAGTGCCGACGCGCTTGCCCGGCACGTCGGAGCTGCTCCTGGAGGAGTGGAGGCCCCGATGAAGTGCAGGATCGTGGCGTGTTGCGCAGCGTCGGCCGCGATGGCCCTGGGGATGGCCGTCGGCCCGGTCGCGGAGGTCTCGGCGGCTCCCGCGCAGGCATGCGAGTTGATGGACACCAACGGGGACGGCGTGATCGACGTGCAGGGACTGGATCAGGACGGCGACGGTCAAATCGATACGATGGCCCGCGACCGCGACGGCGATGGTGTGATCGATGAGGTCGGGGTGGACACCGACGGCGACGGAATTATCGACAAGGTCACGGATCAGTGCGCAAGTGGCGGGGGCTCCGACGGCGGGGACGGTGCATCGGATCCGCAAGACCGTCCTGGAACCGAGCAACGGGATCCCGGGACGCAGAATGAGGATCCCGGAACTGAGCACGAGGATCCCGGAACTGAGCAGCAGGATCCCGGAACCCAGCAGGACTCGGGAGGCATGCACGGTGAGTAGGTGCCGGCTGCTCAGTTGTTGAGGCAACCGCAGCGTCCGCATCCCTCATACAAGCCTGAGCCCCGTGCCCCAACCGTGCCCGACAGACCGAGAGAGGAGCGTTCGCGCCCCGCTCCTTCGCTGCTCAGTGCCGCCGGTAAACAAGAGCACCCAGGCGGACACGGCGAACACCAGAGAGCCAAGCAGGGCGAAGAAGACAAGCACGCCAACCAGCCAGATGCCGATCCCAGTGGATGCGCTGGTGAGCGTGACGATGGTCATCGAGCCAGTCAGAGGCCAGGCTGACCGCGTATTGGGCGCCGAACTGTCGCGATTCATACAAAGACTCCGACGGCACTGCCCACGTCCCGGCCGCTGCATCTGAACGCAACGATTAGACGCGGGCCCCGAGAGCCCTTCACCGCTTACAGAGAGTGACGTGGACACTCGACGGTTACAGGCGTACGCGACTTGCCTGCCGGGACGGCTCTACCGTCAGCGTTCAGTGCGGCGGAGTACGCGCGGGTCAGAGTGCTTCCCTGTTGCCCTTGGGCGTCTCTCCCGACTTGTGTACTGGAGGCAAAACACTCCACGGGAAGTTGATCCACTCGTCGGTCCGCTTCCACACGTACTCGCACTTCACGAGGGAGTGGGACTTCTCATAGATCACGGCGCTGCGCACCTCGGCGACGGTGTCGACGCAGAAGTCGTGGACGAGCTTGAGCGTCTTGCCGGTGTCGGCGACGTCGTCGGTGATCAACACCTTCTTGTCGGAGAAGTCGATGGCGTTGGGCACGGGAGCGAGCATCACGGGCATGTCGAGCGTGGTCCCGACACCGGTGTAGAACTCGATGTTCACGAGGTGGATGTTCTTGCAGTCGAGGGCGTAGGCGAGCCCGCCGGCGACGAAGACACCCCCACGGGCGATGCTGAGCACGATGTCGGGCTCGTACCCGTCGTCGGCGATGGTCTGGGCGAGCTCGCGGATGGCGGAGCCGAACCGTTCGTAGGTGAGGTTCTCGCGCACGTCGCTCATCTCGTCGCCACTCACACCTGGGTCCGATGGAAGTTGAGGAAGGACCGGGAGGCGGTCGGCCCACGCTGCCCCTGGTAACGGGACCCGTACCGGTCACTGCCGTACGGGAACTCGGCCGGCGAGCTGAGCCGGAACACGCACAGCTGCCCGATCTTCATGCCCGGCCACAGCTTGATGGGGAGGGTCGCGAGGTTGGACAGCTCGAGGGTGACGTGCCCGGAGAACCCCGGGTCGATGAACCCAGCGGTGGAGTGGGTGACGAGCCCGAGCCGCCCGAGCGAACTCTTCCCCTCAAGCCGCGAGGCAAGATCGTCGGGAAGGGTGATGACCTCGTACGTACTGGCGAGGACGAACTCCCCGGGATGCAGGATGAACGGCTCGTCGCCCTCGGGCTCGACGAGCCGGGTCAGGTCCGCCTGCTCGATCGAGGGATCGATGTGCGGGTACCGGTGGTTCTCGAACACCCGGAAGTAGCGGTCGAGCCGCACGTCGATGCTCGATGGCTGAACCATGGATTCGTCGTAGGGATCGATCCGGACCCGCCCGGCATCGATCTCGGCCCGGATGTCCTTGTCTGAGAGAAGCACGTCCTGAGGATACGCAAGGCGCGCGGACCGACCACAATCGTGACGGCCCACGCGCCTGCCCACTCGGCGTGAACGCTTCCCGTTCCCGCTCCTACTGCTTCTCCAACTCCACCGGAACGACGCTCCGGAGCCGCGCACACCGCGGACACCGGATCAACCGACCAGGACCGAGCCGCTCGGCCTGCTGCATCGGGAACGAAGCGGTGCTGAACACGTGCCCCTCGGCACAACGGACGACGGTGCGCTCCATCAAGTCCTCAGAGTCCCTTCCCCAAGAGCCGCGTCTGACTGACGACGAAAGCCACATTACGGGATGAAAAGGACGGCTCTCCAGGCGGCACTCCGGTCCCACCCAGACCCTCTTCCAGGCCCCCACCGTACGCCCCAACTCCCGCCCCCCGCAGCCGCATCCACCCTCCAAAACGCAACCGGGCCCCACGGCTTCAGCGCCGGGGGCCACGCATGAGGTAGAGTGAGCGGGCATTCGACACCGGCTCAACGGGTGTCTTACGCGGGTGTAGTTTAATGGTAGAACATCAGCTTCCCAAGCTGAGAGCGCGAGTTCGATTCTCGTCACCCGCTCCATGATGAAACCCCAGGTCAGCGACCTGGGGTTTGCTTATTGTCTAGACCAATCGACGTTCAAGTCGCTTACGCAAAGGGCGACTTGCCCGCGCGGCGGACGCGCTCGCCGACGACTGTCGGATCGTCGGCGCCGGCGTGGCTGGCGGCTTCCCTCCAGGTACTGACAGATGGATCTGTCCATGCCCACGCCACGGCGCGCTCGGCTGCATCAAGAGCCCGCAGTAGTGCCGCCAGACGGGGGGTGCGCGCGGCACTGTCTCCCCGTGGCGGTGAACGGGACGGTCCTTCCCGTCGGATGCGGTGTCTCACGTCGGATGCGGTGTCTCAAGGCAGGACCACGGAATCCGGATGCGCCGCGAGCCAGTGCTGTAGTTCGGCGTGCCGGAACTGGTAGGCGGGACCGGAGTAGCGCATGAGGCCCGCGGAACAGGCCCAGTCCAGGAAGCGGCCCAGCCGGAAGGGCAGCCGCCGGCGCGAGCACAGCAGAAAGACCAGGTAGCGGCGCGCGGCGCTGAGGCCCGACGCCCGGCCGGAGGCGACCGCGGTGGCCGCTCCGATGACGAGACCCGTGCCCGGATCCAGTAGCAGGGCCACCGTGCCGCCGACCGCCAGCCCGCCGAACAACCCGGTGGAGACCGCGTAGATGAGCCCGTACACGGTGTCGTCGCGCAGCGCGACGGGAGGGCTGACGGCGGTCGTGGGCGCCCCGCGCAGTCCGGCCGCCATGCTGAACCGGAAGCCGACGCCGAGCCCGGCCACCCAGCTCACGACCGTCCCGGCGGCGAGCGCGGCCGAGGCGTGTCCTGCCGCCGCGAGGGCCGCGCCGAGCGCCAGCCCGGTGGCGATGCCGACGACGGTGGCGAGGACGGGGTTGACGACGAGGCCCACCACGAAGCGACCCCGCAGGCCGGGAACGTGCCGCTTCTGCCAGTCCAGCCTGCTGGGGCTGAGGGCGAGAGCGGCGGCCAGGCTGGACGCCCCGGCCAAGGCCAGCACGCTGGACGCCACCTCGCCGACCCGAGAGGTCAGCCAGGCGCCGGGCAGGACGGCGCTGATCAGGCAGAACGTCAGCAGCGCATCCGCCACGCGCACCGTGCGGGGCCCGGCCAGCGGCCACAGGCCGTGCACGGTGATGTCGGTGGTCGGGTACGCGGTGGCGCCGGTCCCCGCCAGGTGCCCGGCGAGGTGATGCAGCCACCGGTGGACCTGCGCCGGCCGGTAGCGGGGTGGGCTCGGGTCGCCGGCCGCCGGTTCCACGGCGGCCGGAATGTAGCGGGCCAGCAGGTGCCGGTCGAGCGCGTCGGTGTCGTGCAGCGCGAGCAGGTCCGCCGGGTCGCCGTGGTAGCGGTAGACGGTAGCGGTCAGCCCGAGCCGCCAGGGGGTCGACAGGGCCTGGGCGTGCACGCCGAAGGGGTGGGCGGCGAGGTGGTCCAGCAGGGTCCGCCAGCGGGCTGGGTCGTGGCAGCGGTCGCGCAGATAGGTCAGCGCGGGTGCGGACGCCACGGGTGAGATGACCACCAGCGCGGAGTCGATCAGCGGCTCGTGCGCGAGGAGCGCGTCGTAGTTCGCGATCCGGCTGGTGAGGACGAGCGGGCCTGCGTTCAGGCCCTGCTGGTGGGCGTTGAGGTGCTGAACGGCGGCTCGTGCCCGGCGGGCGTCCGGGTCCGGTGAGCCGTCGGCCCGCGGCGGATCCATCTCGTCCAGGCCGTCGAGGACCGGCAGCACCATGCCGTGGGCCACCAGCCCCTCCGCCATCTCCCAGGGCCAGTCGAGGGCCTGGGTGAGGTGGTCCACCAGCAGTTCGGGCAGCGTGTGGGCCGTGTCCCACTGAGCCATGGGGATGCGCACGGGCACCGGGTCGCCGTCGGCCCGGTCGGAGGCCAGGGCCAGCACGAGTTCCAGGGCCAGCACCGTCTTGCCGGAGCCGGGTGCCCCGGCGATGACCAGTCGCCGGGGCCGGGTGGTCCGGAAGAAACCGGCGATGTCGGGGGCCGGGTCACACTCCGGGCCGGGGGCGCCGGTGTCGCGGAAGGTGCGCCCCGCCACCGGGGCCTCGGCCGCGCGCCCCGGCACCGCGCGCAGGGTGTAGCGCAGGTCGATGCGCCGGGTGTCGCCGCCGAGCAACTGGTGCCGCAGTTTGCGCTCGGTCTCCTGCACCTGGACGGCCAGCGTCGCCGCCCACTGCCGCACCAGTTCGGCGTCCGTGCCCTGCCAGGGGCGCCGCAGCGCCGCCATCGCGGCCACCAGTCCGGCCGCCCCGAGCGGCAGCCCCAGCAGCCCGGCGGTGTCGGCCGGATCGAGCCCACCGCGCACCAACTGGGACACGGCGTACCCGGCACTGGCCATCAGCAGGAGCGCACCGAGCGCGACCCCCGCCCGGCGCCGCTCCCGTTCCCGTCGTCCCCCGAATCCCGCCATGCCTTGCTGCATACCCGCCGGGCACGCCGAACTCCCGCCGCGACAGTGGAGATTGAAGGCCCGTGGGCCGGAGGACGGAGGCCGGTGTGTGTCGGCGGGGCCCCCAGGCAGCCGGGTCGAGACACGTTCCCCGATCGACGATGCCGGCTCACGCCGTTGCCCCCAGGGCACGGCGGGGCGGACGCGGCACATTGATCGAGTGCCTGCGTGGCCACGCACAGTTGGTGCACACTTTCGGGGTGGGTCTCCAAGGGGAGGGGGTGGCGGACCTGCCCAGCGGTGAGCGGCTGCGTGTCATCTTCGTTCACGGGACCGGAGTACGTCGGAAGCGGTTCGCGCCTCTGTCGGACCTGGTCCTCGACAACCTGGGGTCGCGACTTCCCCGGGCCGAGGTGTCCGCCGTCTACTGGGGCGACGCGCACGGCGCTTCCCTCGGGGCGGGCGGCGTCTCGATCCCCCGCAGGGGCCGGGTCCGTGGCCCGTCGGACGCCACCCCCTTGGACGAGGAGGCCGCGGTGTGGGGGCTTCTGCTCGTCGACCCGCTCTGCGAACTGCGGGTGTTGGCCGAGTGCGGCTTGCAGGACGACGACATCGGGGCACCCGGCGCACTCGCCGAGGGGCGCCAAGTCGCCCGCGCCCTGGAGTCCTTACCGGCGGCTTTGTCCGCTGACCCGCCCGCGAGCGGGATCGCGCAGGCGGCGGGAGGAATGGCGAACGTCCTCGCGGCAGCGGAAGCAGTGGCGTCCGCTCCGGAGTTCGGTGACGCCTGCGATGCCGTCGTGGACGCGCCGACCGTGCGGGAACTGGTGACCTCGACGGCACGAGCGGTCATCGCGCACGCGCTGGCCGCCGTCGGCGACGAGGTGGTCTGCACGGGTGACGAACGAGACCGCCTCGTCGACCTCGTCTCCACCCGCCTCGGCGGCACGGGACGGTTCCCGGGCGAGCGGGTCGGGGCCGTGCTGGGCACCCTGGCGCTGCGCCTGACGACACAGCCCGTGCTGGACCGGTGGCGCACGCCGCTGACCACCGGCGCGGTGCCCGCACTCGGCGACATCCTGCGCTACCAGGCCAGAGGCGGCCCGCTGCGCGACCACCTGGAGCAGGCGATCGTGTCCCAGGACGGGCCGACGGTCGTGATCGGTCACAGTCTCGGGGGCATCGCACTGGTGGACTTGTGCGCACTGGCCGCGATCGGACAGACGGCTGTGCCGCAGCCCCTGTTGCTGGTCACCGTGGGCTCTCAGGCACCGTTCCTGCACGAATTCGGCGCGCTCACCGGTCTGCCGCCGTCGGCCGGTCTGCCCCCGGGGTTCCCGCGCTGGCTCAACGTCTACGACCGCAGGGACCTGCTGGCCTACCGGGCGGAACCGGTCTTCACCGACGACTCCCGGGTGACCGACCACGAGGTGAGCAGCCGGCAACCGTTTCCGCTCAGCCACAGCGCCTACTGGAAGCTCGACGCGGTGTACGACCGGATCGTCAAGGAGATCAAGGAGATCAAGGAGATCGAGGCATCGCGGTGAGCACGGTCGATGTCGTGGAACCGATCGATCCGCGCAGGATGTTCGCCTTGGTGGTCGGCATCGAGTCCTACGCGATCAGCCACAGGTGGGATCTGCCCGGCGCGGCGCAGGACGCCGTGCGCTTCGCGGACTGGCTGACCGCCGGCGGCGTGCCCGAGGAGCAGGTCCATGTCCTGGTGTCCCCCCTGGACCGGACCGCGGCGGGCCTGCCGGACTCCGACGGCCTGGCGCCGACACGCGATCACGTCGAGCGGCTGCTGTTCAAGGAACTGCCCGCGTGCGACGGGGACCTGCTGTGGATCTACTGGGCCGGGCACGGCTACCTGGACCACGCCCACCAACTGCTCCTGCCGTACGCCGACGCCACCCGGGACTGGACGTCCCATCTCAATCTCGAGGCCGCGCTGCGCTGGTGGAAGGGATCGGGTCCCATGGCGGGCCGCTTCCGCCGGCAGATAGCGATCGGCGACGCGTGCCGGGTGGACGCCCGTCTCGTCCGGAAGCTCTCCTTCGGGGTGGCGGAGTACGGCGCCCGTCCCCCGGACCCTGACCGGCTCCAGTTCACGCTGTACGCCTCTCGAGTCGGCGAGCTCGCCCAGAATCTGCCGGACAGCGGAGCCGGGCAGTTCACCGACGCGCTCATCCGCCGGCTCCGGGGGACCTCGCCGCAGACGAGCGTGCGTGAGCTCGTTCCGATCGTCCGGACCGTGCAGGCCGACCTCTTGGAGCTGCGCTCCCGCGGACTGGCATGGCAGCAGCCCCAGTTCGTCGTCGAGCGGGACTGGACCGGTTCCACCTTCCTCGGCGACAGCCGGACCAACGACGACCGGCCGACGGGCGGCACGACGACACACAGCGCAGCCTGCCTCGACCAGCGAGCGTGGGACGAATTGGCGCCGCTGCTCCACCTGCCCCGCCTTCCCTCCCACACGTACGACGCCTACCGCTGGGCGTTCGAGATCACCGACTGCGCCCATCCCGCCCGACGTGGCCTGCCGGCCGCCGAGCTGGCGGGCATCACGCACGACCTCGATGCACGCCAGGGCCGACGGGGCATGCCCCTGGTGCTGCCGTTCATGAGGTATCTCGCCGCCCACTGCACGGACAGCGTGTGGGCGCAGCAGGTCCTCGCCTGGATCGAGTCGGCCCGTGCGCGGCTGGGCATCTCCCCGGTCCCGGTCCCTCCCCGAGCCGACCCCGAGCAGGTCGGCCTGCATGTGCGGTTCGAGGAGGACACAGAACGGGATGGCGCCTACTGGGTGCGGATGTGGCTCTACCGCAACGACGGTTTCGAAACGCTCTGGGAGTCGGACCAGCCGCTGGACCCGGCCGGGACCCGGCGGGCGCTGGCCCGTCTCCTGGACGAGACGCACGCGTGCGACGTGCGACGTATCGAGTTCCATGTACCGCTCGGTCTGCTGGCCGAGCCGTTCGAATCCTGGCGGCTGCCCATCGGCAGGCGCCGCAAACCCGTCGAACTCGGCCAGACGTTCGAGGTCGTGGTGCGTTGCCCGCACGAGCGGGACGGCCTGGCGGGGGCGCTGTGGCTTCGCAAGTGGCAGTGGCTCAAGGCCCATGGCGGAACGGATCCGCAGGCGGTGAGGGAACTGCGGGACGAGGCTGTGTCCGTGGAACTTGGCACCGTGCTCCAGGCCGCTGAGCCCCCCGTCTGCGTACTGGCCGACGTCTCCGGGCCGCGTCTGACGGAGACGATCGAAGCCGTGCTCGACGCCGGCGTTCCGATCGCCGTGTGGCACCGGGACGGCGGTGAACCCGGTCGCATCGCCGCGATCCTCGCCGAACAGCGGGACCGGGAGGAACTGAACGTCCGACGGCTGCCCTTCCTGGTGTGGCAGTCCAGGATCCCGAACGCGGCTTCCACCGCGCGGACAGGACGTACGTCCGCGGCCCGTCTCGCGTTGATGTGGGACGACCCCGAACGTGTACCCGAAAGGCGGGCATTGTCATGACGGCGGAGGACTGGTGGATCTACCGAGGCCCTGGGGCCCGTGACGACCGGCGGGCGAAGCTCGCAGCCGAGTGTCCTCCATGGCGCACCTTCGACGGCGAGACGGATCCCGAGTACGACTTTCCGGACCGCGACAGCGCGGCCTGGAGGGAGACCCTACGGCGGGGAGCCGACCACGTTCCGGACACGGCGGAGGCGAACGCGGTCAACACCGCTCTGTATCTGCGCCGTCCGCTGCTGGTGACCGGAAAACCGGGAGTGGGGAAGTCCTCCCTCGCCTACAGCATCGCCGCGGATCTGGGGCTCGGCCCCGTGCTGCACTGGCCCATCACCAGCCGGAGCACGCTGCGCGACGGGCTCTACCAGTACGACGCCATCGGACGGCTCCACGAGGCCAACCTGCGGCATCTGCGGGGGCAGAGCCCGGACCCCGACGGCGAGGGCCCCTCGATCGCGCCCTACCTCCGCCTCGGCCCCCTGGGCACCGCCCTGCTGCCTCGCGAGCAGCCCCGGGTGCTGCTCGTGGACGAGATCGACAAGAGCGACATCGACCTGCCCGGTGACCTGCTGACCGTCTTCGAGGAAGGCACCTACGACATCCCCGAGCTGGCCCGGGTCGCCGGTCAGGAACCCGAGGTGCGGGTCGGCACGCACGACGATCCCGAGGCGCGGGTCCGCGTACGGCGGGGGCTCGTACGGTGCCGGTCGTTTCCCGTCATCGTCCTCACCAGCAACGGGGAACGGGATTTCCCGCCGCCGTTCCTGCGGCGCTGCATCCGGCTCTACATGGAACCGCCCGGCGAGGAGAAACTGGTGCAGATCGTCCGGCAGCGTCTGAGGCTGGACGCGGCTGAGGCCGACCGTCATCGAGAGCTCGTCGAGCAGTTCCTGCAACGGCGACTCGACGGCGATCTCGCCACCGACCAGCTCCTCAACGCCGTACAGCTGCGGCTGCGCGGGGCCTGGCCCGACACCGCCGGCGAGGGGGAGTTCCTCGACGCGGTCCTGCAACGCCTCACCGGTCCCACAACCGGTCAGGGACCCTCGTGATGCTGGCGGAACTGCGTGCGGCGCTGCTGGCAGCCGGAGTCGAGGCCGGACCGGAGGAACTGGCTGACATCCTCTGGCTCGCGAGCCGAACGGGCGCCCACCGCCGGCCACGCGGGGACGAGGAGCCCGAGCGGCCGCCGCCCCTCGGCGAGCGGACGCCGACGGCTTCCCCGCCGCCGAGTGACACCACCACGCCTTCCGCCGGCGGAGTACGCCACTACGCCGCCGCCTCACCTGGCGGCGGGCCCCGTGACGTGCCGCGAGGCAGGCCGGTCCAGGTGCGGCGCGCGTCGGACCTCGCCGACCCGCTCGCCCTCATGCGAGCCCTGCGCCCCCTGGCCAAGCGGACCGTTCCCGGTGTGACCGGCACGGAGCTGGACGAAGAACGCACCGTGGTCGCCAGCGTCGAACAGCGCATGACGGTGCCGGTACTCACCCCGCGCCGCAGCCGGTGGATCGACCTCGCCCTGGTCGTGGACACCCATCACTCGATGCTGCTCTGGCACGACCTGGTCATGGAGTTGTCCAGAACCGTCCAGCGAGCCGGGGTCTTCCGGGACGTGCGCACCTGGTTCCTCAGCGGCACCGAGGGCGCGTCCCCTCCCCGGATCGCGTCCGTACGCGGCGGTGAGGCCCGCAGTCCCCAGGAAGTCGCCGATCCGACGGGGCACCGGCTCACGGTGGTCCTGACGGACGGAGTGGCGCCGGGTTGGGGCAGCGGTGCCCTGCACGACGTGCTGCGCCACTGGGCCGTGCACAGCCCGCTCTGCATGGTGCAGGTCCTGCCACGCCGGCTGTGGGGCAGCGCGGCGTTGCCGACGACCGGCATGCTGGTGCAGGCGAGTCAGCCGGCCGCCCCCAACGCGTCCTGGCGCCTGCTGCCTGCCCGCGCCCGTCGGCGGCGCTCCGAGCCCGGGCAGGGCGGGCCTCGGTCACCGGGGCCGGCCGGGACGATCGCTGTTCCCGTCGTCGAAGCCACTCCGTCGGGGCTGGGTTCCCTCGCCTCGATCGTCACCGGAGGCGGGCGCTGGCACCGGACGTCCTGTCTGGCGGTCCCCCGAGCCCGCTCACCCGTGGAAGAGCCACCCGCCCCAGCTCCCGCCCTGTCCGGCCCCGCTGCTCTGCGGCGCTTCCAGGAGACCGCGTCCCCCCTCGCTCTGGAACTGGCCGGCTACCTGTCGGCGGTGCCGCTCACCCTGCCCGTGATGACCCTCGTCCGCCGGGTCATGCTGCCCCACGCGGAGCACGGGCATCTCGCCGAGGTGGCGTTGGGCGGACTGCTCGTCCCCTGGGAGCAGGCGGGCGACCGGCCCACCGACGACATGTCCGTGTTCGCCTTCGACTTCCTGCCCGGAGTGCGCGAGGCACTGCTCGGGGCGCAGCTCCGCCACGACGTGACGGCCGTGCAGGAGCTGGTACGCCGCAGGATGGGCCGTCATCTGGAGCGCCGCGCGACGGGTCCCGGCACCGACTTCACGGCGGTGCGAGTCGGGCCGGGCGAGCCGGCCGGCGCGGGCCGCGGCCGGGCGGTGGGGGCGGGCGCCGTACCGTTCGCCGAGTCCATCGGCGCTCCGCGGCACGTGACCACGGTGGGGCAGACGGACGCGATGGCCTTGGGGGTCCACCCGGTCGTCTTCACGGACCGGGCCCGCCCCCTCCCGATCTACGTGGAGCGGGACCTCGACGGCCACCTGCGTGCGGCCGTGCGGCGTGCCGCCTCCGGGGACCGAGTGCGTGTCGTCCTGGTCGGCGAGGCGCTGTCGGGGAAGACGCGCTCCGCCTGGGAAGCGATCCGGGCCCTCGTCCCCGGCTGGCAGGTGTGCACGCCGGACGGCGGCACGAGCGGTCAGGACGCCGTGCGGCGCGTGGGTCCCGAGACCGTGCTGTGGCTCGACGGTCTGGAGCGATTGCCGGCCGTCGAAGCACTTCTTCGGTCCGCGGGCGCGCCACGGCTCGTGCTCGCCACCGTGTGGCCGGACCACTGGGAGAGGATGCGCCCGGACCCGGCCTGGAAGGGGGCCACGGTGATCCGCGTCCCGCGCGCCCTGACCGCCGCGGAGGTCGAGCGCGCGCGCTCCGCCTGGGCCGGCTCCGGCCACCCCGTTCTCGACGCCGCAGTGGAACTGGCGGGGGACGGCGGTGGGTTCGAAGGACTGACGGCCGGCCCGGCGTTCCTCGACGCCTACGAGAACGCCGATGACATGGTGCGGGTCCTGGTCGATGCGGCCGTGGGCGCGCGGTCCCTTGGCTGTCGGGCGCCGTTGCCCGCCCGGGTGCTGGTGCGTGCGGCCAGGGACTACCTGTCAAGCCCACCAGCCGGCGACACCGAGTTGCTCAATGCCCTCGAGCGCGCCACCGCTCCTGTCGTGGGAGGCATCTCCCTGCTGGCGACGCACCTGGGCCGTGACGACATCGGCTACTTCGCGCATGACGTGGCCCTGAACATTCTGGCCGGGCACCTGACCGCGCTCTGGCGGCCCTCGCTCCTGCGAGCGCTCAGGAACCATGCGTCCCGCCTCGACCTGGCGGCCGTCATCGAGTCCGCCCGGCAGCTCGGACTCACGTTGCCGGACTGGCCCACCAAGCGATTGGGACCACCCCCCAGCAGCTCGGCCGTGTGCCTGTGGGACCAGGACCGCCCGCTGTGCTCGGGCGTGCTGCTCGGTCCTGAGCTTGTCACGGCACCGGCCGGCCCCCTGGGCGAGCCGGTGTCCCGGCTACGGGTCTCCCGCGCGGGGGACCCGGCCACCGCCAGGTACGAGGCTGGGATCGACTCGGTCGACGAGGTCACCGGACTGGCACTCGTCTCGGTGACGGACGCGCGGTGGCCGCAGGTCTCGAGCGACATCGCCGCTCTCAGCCGGACCGACCCGGTCCCGGGGCAGCGCTTCACCGTGGTGGGCCGGCCACCGGAGCCATCCGTCGCGTCGGCGCCCTACGTCTTCCTCGACACCACGGCACTCGCCCCCGACACCCTCAAGCCGCAGTCCTCGGCGCCCTGGACGACCCGCACGGTGACGGGAGCTCCCGTGCTCGACGAGCGCGGACGCATCGCCGGGGTGGTCACGAGCGTCACGGACGCCGGCCTGGCGCTGGTGACCGGCCGGGGGATCGACGCCGCGCAGGCGAGGGCGCCCCAGCAGCCGGCTCAGGACCGGCAACCCGAACAGGAGCCAGTGGGACGACACGGCACCACGCAGGAATGGCAGTATGACGGACTTGGGGACCGAATTCCCTTCCTGGCCCGGCTCGAACAGCGGGATCGAGCCGACCTGCTCGCCCTCGGCAGCGAGATCACCTTCAACGCCCGTACTCCGCTTCTCCGTCAGCACGAACCGAGCAACCACATCCTGATCATCGTTTCGGGCTGGGCCAAGGTGACCGCTGCCGCCGCATCCGGCTACGAGGCCCTGTTGAACCTGCGCGGGCCGGGAGACCTGGTGGGTGAGGAAGCGGCGCTCACCGGACGCCCCAGGAGCACGACTGTCACCGCGCTGGAGCCGGTCAAGGCCGTGGCCGTGTCGGGCGACCGATTCACGCGCTTCCTGCAGCGACATCCCCTCGTGTCCCACCACCTGCTCGGACTCACGGCCGACCGGGTACAGCTGGCGGACCGCCGCCGTCTGGAGCTGGCCTCGATGTCCGTGCGTGAGCGCTTCGCCTCGCTGCTGCTGGACCTGGCGCGGACACACGGACGCCGTACGGGGGAAGGCATCGAGCTTGCCCTGCCCCTCACGACCCAGGAACTGGCCGGGTCCGTGGGCGCGAGCAGGGAGATGACGCAGCGGCTGCTCAGAGAGCTGCGCGAGCGGAACATCGTGACAACCGGCCGGCGCCGCATCGAGATTCTCCGTCCTGATCGGCTGCGGGCCCTGGCCGGGTCGGAGGGCAGTCCTGGTGGTTCTGTGGACGTCCTGTCCCCGTACCGGGGTCAGGAGAGCGCCAGGAACTCGAAGGGAATCCAGAAGGTCGAAGTCGCCGTCAAGTGGGACCCGAGTCCCACAGGGCAACCGCCCACCGACCTGGACCTCGTCGCGGCGGCCTACGCGGCGGGCGATCCGTATGGCGATCCGGCGTACGTGGTGCACTTCGGCAGCCGCTCCCCGGACAGCACGATGCACTTGAACCGGACCAGCAACGACGGCGCGGGCTTCGGATGGAAGGAGGTGATGACCCTGGAGCTCGACCGGCTCGCCGACCGATATGCGCGCGTGGTGGTCGGCGTCGTCATCCAGCAGCGTCCCGTGCACCGCACCTTCGCCGGCGTGCTCAACCCGGCCCTGCGCATCGGCGAGAGATACACGGTCCTGGACGAAGACGACTTCAGCGGCGTCCTGGAGGCGACGGCGGTCACGGTCGCGGAGTTCGTGCGCGACGAATCGGGCTCATGGACTTTCCGCGCCGGCATCCACGGCATCGAGGCTTTCGACGGCGGCACGGCTTCCTTCGCGGCAGTCATGGGCAGGACGCACGAACGCTGACGCCGCCGGTCGCCGGAGCCGAGGAGGGGCCCATGCAGGGCTGCTCGGCGGCGTCGTGCCCACGGCGTGCCCTTCAGAACGGACGACCACGGTCAACAGCAGCGCGTTCCCGCACACTCACACCGCCACTTCGGAGCACGTATACGCAGGTCAGGTGCCATTTCCTCGCGCAAGGGGATCCATTTGGTCCCTGCCGGACGTAGCCGATCGAGATGTCTCCCCTCCCGAGAAGCCCTGGGAGGGGTGGGTCGCAAGCCCGCGCGAGCGGGTGTCGCCCCGTCCGACGGCGGCAGCACCGGCCGAACCGACGGCAACGACTGATCCGTGCCGTCGAAGCCGCCGGATCGGAACAGCACTGGCTGCGTGCCATCCAGCTGCCCGTATCACTCGTACAGCAACCGCCTTCGCCAGGCCCTGGACGGGAAAGGCGCTGCGACTGGAGTGCTGGGCGAGTACACGCAGTACGGCTGCCCGAAGGGCGCGCGGTACGGGCACTTCCGATCCAAGGGGGCACTCACCCTGATGCCGATGGACCGTCTGGCAGATGCGATCGCCGCCCCGGCGTGCTCACCGCGTGTACGCCTTCTCGTAGAGGCCGCGCAGCTGCGGGTCGGCCTCGGCGCTGTAGCCGCACAGCGAGACACGGCCGTCGTTGGCGGTGACGAGGTAATGCCCACCGACGGAGAACTCCACCCCGCTGAGCAGCGGGACCATCTCCGTGTCGTTCTGGAGCTGGACGGTGGAGGAGTCTCCGCCGCGATACCAATGGTCAACGCGGAGTTCGACCTCGTTGCCCTTGACGGAGGTCGCCGTGCCCTCGAATGCGGTCTGCATGCTGCCCAGTACGTCGACCGTGACCGCGGCGCACTTGGCGGCAGGCGCCTCCGGGACGGTCAGGGTCAGCGGGCCGGCCGGGGACGGCGAGGCTGCCGAGGACGAGGGACTGTCGGTCGCCGCCATTCCCCAAGCGATGCTGCCTCCCACTGCGAGCACGGCGGCTGTTGCTGCGGCAAGCAGCAGGTGTCGGCGGCGTCCGACCCAGCCGTCTTTGGTGGACAGGGCTTTGGTGTCTGCGGTCATGGTGGCCTCCAGGAGGCGGTTGAGGTCGGGTGAGGGAGCGTGAGAGGTCCGAGCCGGGTCGATGGCCCTCAGCCGGGCGAGCAGTTCGTCGTTGTTCACCGGTTGCTCCTTCCTTCACCTGTGCCATGTCCAGCGCGGGCGCCGTTCTTTCGGTCGAGCAGCGCGGCAAGTTTCTTCTTCGTCCGGTGCAACCGGATGCTGACGGCGTTGGGAGTCAGCCCGGTCACCTCAGCGATCGCGAGCGGTGTCAGCCCCTCCCATGCCCAGAGCAGCACCACCTCACGGTCCATGCTGCCGAGCGTGCCGAGTACGGCGTGCAGTTCGGCGTGGTCGGCTTCCCCGGCCCCCGGCGGCGGTGCCGTACGAGCCAGCCGCTCCACCAACCGGAGTCGACGCCGCTCCGCCCGGCGTACGTTGGCCAGACAGCCGCGTGCGACGCCGTAACACCAGGGCAGCACATCGTCAGGGTCGATCTGCGGATCCGCCCCTAGCCCTGGCACGTCCTCAAGACGGCGCCATAGCACAAGCATTGTCTCCGCGAGGATGTCATCGACCGTGCCGGCGTCCGCCCGGCGCAACAGGTATCGGTGTAGCGGCTCCACCACCACGCGCATCAGCGCCTCGAAGCGGGCCTCTCGGGCCCGGGCAGGCTCCTGCCCCAGCATGGATTCCACGTCCCGCACCTGTCCGGTGCAGGTCGATTCCTTTCATGACCGCTCATGACCGCAGGTATGACGCAGGTCACCGTAGCCAGCCGTCCGGCGGGCCGTTTTCGCGTGACCGGAGCCACCAGCCGCTACGCCCGCACCTTCGACGCCCGGATCGCCACAGCATGACCCCGACGCCGCCGCACAGAGCAGCGGCCGACGACGCGGCCACCCCGGCCGTTCAGTACGCGGCGCGGCGGCGGGCTATCTGCGCACCTGAACCTGCCCGCCGGGCGGTGTCCCAGTCAATTCTCGTCACCCGCTCCATGGCTAAGGCCCAGGTCATCGACCCGGGCCCTTTTGCTGTCTCTGTGGATCACTCGTCGCGTGCCAGATTCGTACCAGAACGTTGATCGTCGGGGTTGGCGGTCGGCTGTTCTGGCACGGCCGCAGCTTCCTGGCGTGCCTTCCGGGCGGTGGCGTCCAGGCCGGCTGCAACTTCCTGCTGACGGTCGTCGTTTCCACGCACCGGTGACCACGGTGTCGTCGCCTCCTGTGACAGTCCCCTATGGCCGTGGCGACACCCTGCTCGCCCCGCGCCCCACCCGCCTTGCCGTCGCTCATCGGTACGCGCAGGGCCCGCATCGCGAGGCAACGCGTCGACAGCACGGTCGGCAGCTCCCAGGCCGCCACGACCTGCTGCTCCTGGTACGTCCCCGCGGTCGGCTGGTGTCCGCCGACGGCAGTGGCGCGCCCCTCACCGACAAACCGGCGGTATCGCCATCATGCTCGGCCCGCCACCTGGCAATGCACCACCCTCACGCTCTGGATATGCTTGAAACACGACAAACATGCCAAAACGCATCGCCGAGCGGTTCGTGTTCGACGATGGAACGGATGGCAACCATGACCGCATCAACTGTCGCCACACAGGACGCTCGCCCCGTCCGGCGTGGTGCGTCGGGCGCGGACACGACGTCGGCCGGCGCGGCGGCTGGACGCGTTGTTGCGAACAACGCCGTGACTCTGGACGTATTCGGCGCGCGCCTTGAGCTACCCCCTCCCGACCACCTCGCTTTCCTCGCCGGCGTTGGCGTACTGGCCGCCGTCGACGTCCTCGAATGGCCGGTGGCGCTCGTCCTGGCGGTCGGACATCAGCTCGCCCACAGCCATCACAGCCGGGTGCTCCGCGAGTTCGGTGAGGCCCTGGAAGAAGCCTGAGGTCCCCTGAGGTCCGAACAGGGCGGCGGGCTGGGCGGTGCCTTCGCGGAGATTCCCCCCGCTGGGCGTCGCCTACCCGCCCTGCCCCCATGGAGGATCAGACTCCTGCGGTACGCGCATGCGCGACGAAGGCCCCCGAAGCTGGGCTGCTCGGCGGGGTCGCGCCCACGGCTTGCCCTTCGGAGCGGACAGCCACGGTCAACATCAGCGCGTCCACCAGCGCGTTCCCCCTACCTTGGTTTGGCACACGTATCCGCAGGTCAGAAGCCATACCCCCCGTGCAAGCGCCGTCGTTTCCCAAGCTGAAAGCCCCAGTGGCCCTCACCCTGCTGTTCCCTCGGCAGGGTTGCCGGGCGTTTCGTGCGTCGCGGAGCCGTCGGCTGCCGAAGTCCCGCCCGGCGGCCGGGACTTCACTATCAGAAGCCCGCGTCGGAGCGGCGGGTGGTCGGGCAGGACCCGGAACGCAGCGCAACGACGCGGGATATTGACCCACGTTTGCTCGGGGCGTACGTTCCCCACGCAGTAAGCGGTTACTACCGAAATTCCGTACGCCCACAGGGCGCGTTGCCTACGCGATCCTCGAGCGTCTACCGACGCGTTCCTCGAAGGAGAGGTCCCTTCACGATGAGAACCGCAGGAGACCAGGAAGAACCCATCGCGGACAGAGGCGGCCGCCCGGGGGCGCTGTCCCGCCGGGGGATGCTCAAGGGCGCGGCCGTCACCGTCGGGATGGCGGCGGTGGGGCTCGGCGCCACGCGGTCGGCCTACGCGGCGGATGCCTCGGTCAGTGCCACCGCACGCATGGGCGGCACGTCCATCACGATGTCGGTGGTGGACGGAGCGCTCCAGTGGTCCGTCGCGCGGGGCGGCAAGACGGTGATCGACGCCTCTGCCCTGGGCCTCAGGCTGAGCGACGGGACCGTCCTCGGCAGTGACGTGACGGTGACCGAGAACCAGCGCTGCACCGTCCACGACACCTGGTCCCCGGTGTACGGGCGCAACGCGACCGTCACCGACCACTACCAGGAGCAGCGCTGGAACCTTCAGGACACCGCCTCGGGGATCCGCTTCGGCGTCCAGATACGCGCGTACAAGACAGGCGTCGCCCTCCGCTACGTCCTGCTCGACACCGGCACCGGGACCGGCACCGCCACCGTCGCCGACGAACTGACGACGTTCGCGTTCCCGGACGACACCATCGTCTACAGCGCCCGCGACGAGAACGCCTACAACCCGGTCGCCCCCGACGCGATCCCGTCCACCGGAACGTCGAGTACGGACCAGGGCCCCCTGACCGACCTGCCGCTGACCGCCACCCTGTCCAACGGGTTCATCGCCTGCATCTGCGAGTCCTCCAGGGTGAACTTCCCCCGCCTGATGCTCAGTTCGGTCCCCGGGCAGCCGGGCCCCCTCTCCGCCTTCCTGATGGAGCACACCGCCCGCGGAACCGGCCCGGTCGAAACGACCACCGCGGTCACCACCCCGTTCGCCACGCCGTGGCGCGCGGTGGTGATCGGGTCCACGCACGCCGAACTGGTCGACAACGCCGAACTGGTGCTCAATCTGGCCCCGGCCGGCGCCCTCACCGACACCTCCTGGATCAAGCCGGGCAAGGTCTTCCGCTGCGAGCTCAGCACCGCCGCCGGCATCGCGGGTGTCGACTTCGCCGTGGCCCGCGGCCTGCAGTACATCGAGTACGACGCCGGCTGGTACGGGCCCGAGTTCTCCACCCCCGACGCGACGACCCCGATCGCCGCGATCGACCTGCCGTCCGTCATCTCGTACGCCACCGGCAAGGGCATCGGCGTCTTCCTCTACGTCAACCGGCTCGCGCTGACGGACGCGGACTCGCTGTTCGGCCTCTACAAGAGCTGGGGCGTCGCGGGCATCAAGCTCGGCTTCATCAACGACGGCACGAAGGCGATGACCGACCAGATCACCGAATGGGCCCGGACGGCAGCCAAGTACCAGCTGCTGATCGACATGCACGACGACGTCCGGCCGTTCGGCTACGAGCGCACGTACCCGAACTACATCAGCCTGGAAGGCGTCCGCGGCAACGAGCAGTTCCCGACCGCCACCCACAACGTGACACTGCCCTTCGCCCGCAACATCGGCGGCCCGATGGACTACACCATCTGCTACGGGCAGTCGCGCAACAAGACGACCAACGCCCACCAGATGGCGATGGCCGCGGTGTACTACCAGCCCCTCAACTTCCTGTTCTGGTACGACAAGCCGTCCAAGTACGCCAACACCGCGGGCTGGCCCGGACTGCCCTGGTTCAACGCCGTCCCCACGACCTGGGACGAGAGCAGGACCCTGGCCGGATCGATCGGCGAGTACGTGGCGGTCGCCCGCCGCAACGGCTCCACCTGGTACCTCGGGGCGATGACCAACGAGACGGCCCGGACGCTGTCGATCCCGCTGGCGTTCCTGGGCGACGGGACCTACACGGCGACCGTCTACGCCGACGGCACGCCGGGCAGCAGCCCGTACCGGACCCCGGTCGTGGCCAGTACCCAGACCGTCACCTCGGAGACCACGCTGGACGTGGCCATGGAGGGCTCGGGCGGCCAGGCGATCATCCTGAAGCAGAACTGACCCCGCGCAGCAGGCACACCTACCCACTCAGCCCCGGGACACATCCGTCCCGGGGCTGAGCCTGGCCGCCCCCACGGTTTACTGGGCCCCTTCAGCTGTGCGGGTTAGGCACCGGGCGGTGTCCCGGATCAGTCCTGGATCGCGACTGCGCCACGGCAGGATGGGCGCGCATGTACGGGCCGACGGTACGGGGACTGCCCCGAGCCCCGGTGACGTAAGGATCCGTTCTCCTGGCACCGCGGGCACCACACCGTGCCGCGGCCTGCCATACGGGACCGGCGCAGGGAGTTGCCGCAGCGCGGACAGGTCGGATCGGGGTCGTCGCGGTGACCGGTGAGCCAGGAGTCGCGCGGCGGGACGCAGCCGGCGGTGACCGCGGAACGCAGCGTGCGGCGCATCTGGGCGTACAGGCGACGACGGTCGCCCTCGGTGAGATCGCTCGCCCGGCTGGTGGGGCGCAGCCCGGCGCGCCACAGGATCTCGTCGGCCAGCAGATTGCCGAGTCCCGCCAGGACGGACTGGTCGGTGAGGACGGTCTTGACACTGCCGCGGCGGGCAGAGAGCGCGGCCTCGAACTCCTTGCGGTCCACGGCCATCGCGTCGGGGCCCTGGCGGTCCAGCAGCAGCGCGGCATCGGAGTCGTCGTCGGCCAGCCAGAGACCCTGGAGCTTGCGCTGGTCGCGGTAGCGGAGCTGACGGTCGCCGCCCACCGTGAACAGGACGCGGTCGTGGGCGTCGTACTCATCGTCAGGATGGGCGCAGACGAGTTGACCGGTCATGCCGAAGTGCAGCATGAGGGTGGGGCCGCCGTCGGTGTGGGCGAGCAGCCACTTCCCGTGCCGCTCCGGCTCGGTGAAGCGCCGGCCTTCCAGAGCTTCGCGCAGCCGCCGCGCGCTCACCCCGTGCAATACGCCTGCGTCGCGCACGTCGACGCGTTGGATGCCCCTGCCTTTCGCGCAGGACTTGAGCACCCTCCGGAATCCCTCGACGTCTGGCAGCTCAGGCATGGGGTACGTCCTCCCTCACGCGAAAATCCGCGCGCTCGGCAAGCGGGCCGCAGCCTCCCTCAGGCCATGGTGGCTCCTGGGCAAGCCGCGGTGCACCACCACACGCGGCCGAAGGTGCTGGGCGTCCAGCGTCCTTCTCGCCGGCGAAGAGAAGCCCGTCGGGGGCCGACTCGTACACCTCATACATCTATTCAGACATCATTGATGGCACGCACGATATCCACGGAGGTGTAGTCGATGAGCCGGACCGTGATCGACCTCGATGATCAGCTGGTGGCAGACGTGGCCAAGGCGCTCGGCACCCGCACCAAGAAGGAAACGGTCAACACCGCCCTGCGCGAAGTGCTGGAGAACCGGCGCCGAGCGCTGGCTCTCACCCGCCTGCGCGCCGCGGCGGAGGAGGGCGCCTTCGACCTGGACCTCTTTGAGGACAAGGGGAACTACCGCCGGTGAACGCCGCGCAGTTCCTGATCGACACCAGCGCGCTCGCTCGCCTGCTGCGCGGCGATGCCGAGCAGTACGGATGGGACCAGGCGGCGGCAGCCGGGCTGATCGCCACCTGCCCCATCACCGAGCTGGAGTTCTTCTACAGCTCGGGCTCCGCCGCCGACCGTACACAGGGCATCGAGGACATGCGCCTGCTCTTCGGCTGGGTACCGGTCGACGACCGCGCCTACGA
This sequence comes from Streptomyces sp. NPDC001530, assembly GCF_042894545.1. Lineage (NCBI taxonomy): Bacteria > Bacillati > Actinomycetota > Actinomycetes > Kitasatosporales > Streptomycetaceae > Streptomyces > Streptomyces sp. NPDC001530. The sequence goes on along the minus strand of NZ_JBIAVS010000004.1, from coordinate 155,451 downwards.
CCGCGCCTGGCATGTCCAGGAGATCCTCACCCAGCGCGGGCAGCACCGCAGCGCCGGAGCCGTCGACCTCGTGGTGGCCGCCACGGCCGAACTGCAGGGGCTGACTCTCCTGCACCGTGACCGGGACTTCGAGTCCATCGCCGCCGTCACCGGCCAGGCGCTCCAGTGGTACGGCCCAGAAGCCGGAAAGTGAGCCAGGGCCGAGCGCTGGCAGTTCCGAGAATCCCGACAGTCGATCTCACGGCAGGGGCGTACTTCGCCGTAAGACCTGTGCGGTCGCGAAGGCTCCCGTTTCACAGCTCGGCAAGTTGGCGACGGCTGGGCGTGGTCCTGCCGGCGTCAGCGGACGGTGGCCTGGGCGGCCTGTTCGATCAGGCGGGTGACGGCGCCCGGGCGCGAGACCGTGACGGCGTGGGAGGCCTTGATCTCGACGGTGTGCGCGTGGGCCCGCTGGGCCATGAAGCGCTGTGCGTCCAGCGTGATGTTCTTGTCCTCGGTGGTGACCAGGTCCCAGGACGGGATGGTCTTCCAGGCGGCCTTGGTGGCTTCCTCGTCGAAGACCGACGCAGCCACCGGACGCTGGGTGGCGGCCATCAGGTCGGTGACCGACTCCGGCACGTCGGCGGCGAACTGGTCGTGGAACTTGTCGGCCTTGATGTACAGGTCGGTGCCGGTGCCGCCGCCGGGAAGCGTGAAGGGCACGGCGTTGAGGGTGGAGCCGAGGGTGCTCCCGGGGAACTTGTCGGTGATCTCCCCCGCGGTCTCGCCCTTCTCGGGGGCGAAGGCGGCGATGTAGACCAGCGCCTTGACGTCCGGGTCGCCGGCGGCGGCCTCGCTGATCACGGATCCGCCGTAGGAGTGGCCGACGAGCACCACCGGTCCGTTCACGCTCTTGAGGAAGCTGTGGATGTAGTCCGAGTCGCTCGCCAGCCCCCGTAGCGGGTTGGCCGGTGCCACGACCGGATAGCCCGCCCGCTCCAGGCGCTTGATCACGCCGTTCCAGCTGGAGGCGTCCGCGAACGCGCCGTGCACCAGCACGACCGTGGGCTTGGTCTGCGACGCGCGGTGCTCGGGCTTGGCGGCGTTGGCTGGGGTGGATGCGGTCAGCGTGAGTGTCGCCACACCGGCGACGGCGCCCAGAACGGCGGCGTGCTTGCGGGTGGGGCGGAAGACGGTCTTGAGGTTCATGGTGGCTCTCCTTGAGGTGCGAAGTTCGACGCCGACCAGGGCCGGCGGCTCCGGGTCACCCGTCCGGGGGGACGTCGAGAAACCTAGTGGGAAATTATCTTGCACACAAGCCAATTGCCCACAATGTAGTTGCCTGCAGGGAAGGTGCTGCGACAATGACTCCCGTACGACCACCCCGGCGACCAAGGAAGGGGAAGGAACCGTGAGCGACGACGACAGCCGCCCACCCGCCTCCGGCGACCCCGGTGAGCCCTATGCGCTCCTGGATGACCACTTCTGCTTCACCCTGTACGCGGCGTCGCGCGCCGTGACCGGCGCCTACCGGCCCCTGCTCGACGTGGTGGGTCTGACCTACCCCCAGTACCTGGTCATGGTCGTGCTCTGGCAGCGCGGCACCGCACCGATCAAGGACCTGGCGACCGCCCTGCAGCTGGACCACGGGACATTGACGCCGCTGATCAAGCGTCTTGAGGCGAACGGCCTGCTCAAACGGCAGCGACGGGCAGACGACGAGCGAGTGGTGGAGGTGGGGCTCACCCCGGAGGGGGCCGCGCTCCCCCAGCAGATCCGCACCGTCCCGCCCGCGATCGGGGACGCCATGGGACTGACCCCCGAGGAGATCAGGACCGCCCAGGACCTACTGCGCCGGCTGACGGCCAACGTGATCCGCCACACCAGCGGTATCGAGTCGGCGCAGACGGCCTCTTAGCCCCCCACCCCATCAGCTCGGCGACCCGGACCATCCCCACTCGGGCACCTGGCACAAGGGCCGTACCGCTTCCCCCCCACCGCCGAGTCCGCTCAGCACATGCGCTGCCTGCCGAGGGCACAGGCGGTCCAGCTGTCGATGAGCCAGCGCACCATGACCATGGCCCCGCCGGGGTGGCGCGGACCAGGCGGAGCCCGTCGGGAGCGCTCGCAGTCGCGCCTTACCGCGGATACGAGCCGGCTCACTGTGCGCGGATGGCGTCCGCGGGTGGCGTGCGCAGGGCCTGCCGGGTCGGGAGTTCGATGGTGAGGAAGGCCGTGACGGTGACCGTGAGCGCGAGGGCGGGCAGCAGCCAGACGGGCCCCGCGGGCCAGGGGCGGCCGAGGAAGCCCTGGCCCAGGAGGGCGAGGGGCAGCGCGGACAGCAGCAGGGCCGTGGTGAGCGCGGTGGCGGCGGTCACCGCGGCCTCGCGGCGCATCATCGCGCGGATCTGACGGGGCGTCGTGCCGTTGAGGCGGAGGGCCCCCAGCTCGACCCGGCGCTGGGCGGTGGCGGCGACGAGCTTGTTGGCGATGCTGAGCAGGAGGTAGACGAGCAGGACCACGATGGTGGCCAGGTTGATCCACACCTCGGGCGGCGCGTCCTTCAGGCCGTCGGCGGACGTGGGGTTCGTGTTCTCGAGTGCCAGGGCCGGGTGGGACACGGCGAAGGCGGTCAGGGCCTGCCGGGCCGCCGCCGTGCCGTCCGTGCGGATCAGGATGGACTGGTCGAGTCCCGTCGTGGTGTGGCCGGCCGCCAGGTCGTGGGACAGAACCACCGTGCCGAAGCCGAGGCCCCGGGCGTAGACGGCGACCACCTTGGCGTCGGCCCTCGCGCCGTCGCCGAGGATCAGGCTCACCCGATGGCCCACTTCTGCGGAGCGCGAGCGGGCGACGTCGCTGCTGACGGCGATGGTGGCGCCGGTGAGGCGGTCCAGACTCCCGTGCCGTACGTCGAGGTCGAGGACGTCCGACGCGCCGGGGGTGAGGATCATCGCGGAGCCTGACTCCGTCTCCGTGTCGCCGAACTGCTTGTACGGCCACACCACGGTGGTCGTGGTCACCGGTGCCGCCGCCCGCACGCCGGTCGTGTCCCGTACGGCGGCGAGCGTGCCGTCGGGCAGTCCGCCCAGGCCCGGCGCGCTCAGCCGCTGCTGGGCGAGGGTGCCGGTGCGGGTGTCGTGGGCGGTGGCGGCCAGCACGGTGGTCTGGGTGAGGGTGTACGTCAGCACGAACACGACCGCCATGGCCAGGGTGCTGACGATCCCCGCGTTGCGCAGGGCGTAGGCGCGGACGTTGGCCATCGCCAGCCAGGTCGGGGCGGAGGCGCCGGACCGCGTCAGACGCGCCGCCGCACCGCCGATGCCCCGGACGAGCGCCGGGCCGGTCAGGGCCAGGCCGATCGCCCCGACGATGCCCGCGAGGGACGTGGCCGTCGCGCCGAGGACCGTGCGGGAGAAGAGAGGTACGGCCGACATGGTGGTCGCGGCGACGATGACGAGCAGGCCGATGCGCGTGCGGGTCCGCGACGGGTTGCGCGGTTCGCTGCGCGATTCGGCGACCGCCTCGGTGGCCGGCATGCGGGAGGTGCGCCAGGCCGAGCCCCGGGCCGAGACCTGCACGGCCAGGGCCATCAGCAGGACCGTCGCGAGAGCGGGCAACGGGCTGAGGGTGAGCGGGAGTTCGGACGGGACGACCCCGCGGTCCGCCAGCAGCCCCCGGAACTGGCCCGCCAGCAGATAGCCGAGCGCCACGCCGGGTACGAGGGCCACGGCCGCGACGACGGTGGACTGGGCGGCGGCCAGGCGGCGGATCTGCTTCGGGGTCGCGCCGACGGCCCGCATCAGCGCCATGTCCCGGCGCTGCCCGGCGATCGACACGGCCAGCGCGCTCGCCATCACGAACCCGGTGATCAGCAGGATGATCCCGGCGAGCGAACCGGCGAGGAGGATCAGGAGGGAGCGGGACGCGCCCGCTCCGGGCGACACCAGGTCCCCGCGGCCCGCACCGGTGACCGTCTCCAGCCCGGTGCCCTTCAGCTTCGTACGGACTTCGGCGGCGACCCGTTCCTCGGAGCCGGGTGCGGTGCGGAGGCCGATCAGATCGACGGTTCCGGCGCGCGAGCCGCCGTCGCTGCTGTCCCGCCCGTGCAGTCGTACGGCCGTCGTATCGGCGAAGAAGACACCGGCGCCCGGCGCGCCGACCACCGCCGAGAGGCGGTAACGGGCGGCGGGCCGGGCGTTGGCAACGACCTGGACCCGGTCGCCCACCTTGACCCCCGCCGCGGCGGCGGTGGCGCTGTCCACGGCGACCTCGCCGGACCCGGCCGGCCCGCTGCCGTCGACATGCGCACCGTCCAGCAGCTTCGTCGAGGACCAGCCGTGGCCCGCCGCCTGGGGATCCCCGGCCGGTACGACCTGTCCGTGGGCGTCGACGAGGGCGGCGGGGAAGCTGATGTCGCCGACCGTCGCGGTGACACCCGGCAACTCGGCCAGTTCGCCGACCAGTCGGGACGAGACCGTACGGCGTTCCGGGAGCGCGATCGGGAGGTCTTCGGCCGGATGGAACTCCTGGTCGGCCGCGACCACGACGTCCGCGCCGCCGAGACGCCCGGCGGGCAGGTGGGAGCGCAGGCCGGACTCGGCCAGGACGCCGGTGCCGGTGATCAGTGCCGCGCCGCCGAGGACCGCGCACGCCACGGCGATCAGCGCGGTGACCCGGTGCCGGACCATCTGTATCGCAAGACGAAGCATGGCTCAGACCTCTCCCAACGCGACGAGACGGCGGGCCAGTTCGGGGGCGGTCGGTGCTTCGAGGGCCTCGACCACCCGGCCGTCGGCCATCACCAGCACGTGGTGCGCGCGGGCCGCCGCGGCCGGGTCGTGGGTGACCATCACGACCGTCTGGTGCAGGTCGCTCACGAGGTCCCGCAGCAGGTCGAGGACCTCGTGGGCGCTGCGCAGATCCAGCGCGCCGGTCGGCTCGTCGGCGAACACGACGGCCGGCTTGGCCACCAACGCCCGTACGACGGCGGCCCGTTGCTGCTGGCCGCCGGAGAGCTCGGCCGGGCGGTGGGTGAGCCGGTCGGTCAGCCCGACCCGCCCCACCAGCGTCCGCAGCCAGTCGCGGTCCGGGGTACGTCCCGCCAGCCGGAGCGGGAGCGTGATGTTGTCCTCGATGCTGAGCGAGGGGATGAGGTTGTACGCCTGGAACACGAAACCGACGCGTTCCCGGCGCAGTTCGGTGCGGCGGGTCTCGTTCAGGCCGCCGATCTCGTGGCCGTCGATACGGACGCTGCCCGAGGTCGGGGAGTCCAGCCCGGCGGCGCAGTGCATCAGCGTGCTCTTGCCGGAGCCCGACGGGCCCATCACGGCGAGGAACGTGCCGCGTTCCACGGTCAGCGATACGTCGTCGAGGGCGCGTACGCCTCCCGCGTACTCCTTGCTGACCTGGGCCAGGGCGATGGCGGGCGCGGGCACGGACGCGTCGTGTGCGGTCGCCGAGCGGCGTGAGATGCGGGGGAAGGCGGCGTTCATCGACGGCCCCGAAGGTTGCGCACGACGAGGGTTCCGCCGCAGAACACGGTGACCGCGCCGCAGGCCAGGTGCACCCAGGTGCCGGCACCGCCGTAGGAGGCCGCCATGTTGGCGACCGCGCTGATCACCACCACGGCCCAGAGCAGCGTGCGGGCGATCTCCCCCCAGGTGAGGCGGTCGGGGTCGGCGGTCGTGTTCGTCGTCATGGGGGCTTCTCCCGTGGTCGTGTGCGCTTCGTGCTGTCGTCACCGACGCTATGGATCAGCACCCCTCCCGGCCGATCCCGCAGCCCGCCCGGTTCGAGGTACAGCAGGCTGTACTCCCCCGCCGCTCGGCTGACGGCGAACTGGCAGGCCGCATAAGGTCGTTCGCGAACGGGCCCGAAGGAAGGGGGCACATGGCGATACCGCAGGACGCCACGGCCGGTGACCGAGGCGCGGGGCTCAAGGACACCGTCGTACGGACCCTGAGTGCCGCGGGCGCCGCGATCGGGCAGCTCGCCTCCGGGCTCAGTACTGCCTTCCTGGCCCTGCTCGTGCTGCTCTGGCTGGCCGTCACCGCCGTGACGAGCGTGGTCGGCGTGGGGCTGCTCATGGCACCCGCGCTTCTGCGCACGCTGCATGCCCTGGCCGACCGGGAGCGCGAGCGGCTCGGCCGCTGGGGTCACGAGGTCGTCGCGCCGGAGCCCCCGCCGACGCGGCTGCGACCGGCCCTCGTCGACCCCACCACCCGGCGGGAGCTGCGCTGGCTGGTCCGGCACGCCACCCTGGGGTTCCTCCTGGGGCTGCTCGGCGTCATCCTGCCGATCTCCGCCGTGCGCGACACCGCCTTTCCGCTGTACTGGAAGTTCATGCCCAAGGACGTGACCGCCACGTCCGTGGGGTACGGCAACGCGCACTCCTGGCCGGACGCCCTCGCCGTGGCCATGCTGGGCCTGGGCTGGATCCTCATCATCCTCGGACTCGGCCCCGGCATGGCCCGGTTGCAGGACCGGCCGGGACGCGGGCTCCTCGCGGCCGGCCCGGAGACGGACCTGTCGCTCCGTATCGTCGAACTCACCGCCACCCGCGCCGCCGCCCTCGACGCCCACGCCACCGAACTGCGGCGCATCGAGCGCTCGTTGCACGACGGCACCCAGAACCGGATCGTCTCCGTCACCGTCCTGCTCGGCGCCGCCCGCCGCATGGTGGCCCGCGACCCGGCCGGCGCCGACGAACTCCTCGAACGCGCCCAGTCCGCCGCCGAGCAGGCGCTGGCAGAGCTGCGCACGGTGTCCCGGAGCATCCTGCCGCCGGTGCTGGCCGACCGCGGGCTCGCCGGCGCGCTCTCCGGTCTTGCCGCGAACTGCGCGGTGCACTGCCGGATCGACGTGCAGGTGCCCGAACGCTGCGCCGCCTCCGTCGAGGCGACCGCCTACTTCGTCGTCGCCGAGGCCCTGACCAACATCGCCAAGCACAGCGGCGCCGCACACGCCACCGTCACGGCGCGCAGCCGCGGCGGCCGTCTCCACCTGCGCGTCGAGGACGACGGCCGGGGCGGCGCGGACGAGGACGGCGGCTCCGGACTCACCGGCATCCGCCGCCGGGTCGCGGCGCACGACGGCACCCTGTCCCTGGCCAGCCCGCCCGGCGGCCCGACAACCCTGAAGGTGGATCTTCCCTGTGGATCGTGACATGCGGATCGTGATAGCCGAGGACGACCCGTTGCTGCGCGAGGGGCTCGCCCTGCTGCTGCGCGCCGAAGGCCTCGACGTGGTGGCCACCGCGGGCACCCCCGACGAGGCGCTGGACGCCATCGACGTACACAAACCGGACGTCGCCATCCTCGACGTACGGATGCCGCCGACCCACACCGACGAGGGGATCGTCGCCGCGGTCGAGGCCCGGCGCCGGCGGCCCGATCTGGCGGTGCTCGTGCTGTCCGCGTACGTCGAGCAGAGCTTCGCCACCGAGCTGCTCGGCGGCGGCGTGGGCGGCCTCGGCTATCTGCTCAAGGAGCGGGTGGGGCGGGTGGAGGAGTTCCTTGACGCGCTGCGGCGGGTGGCGGCCGGGGGTACCGCCATCGACCCCGAGGTCGTCGCGCAGCTCTTCACCCGCTCCCGCCAGGACAGCCGTCTGGAACGGCTCAGCCCCCGCGAGCGGGACGTACTCGCCCTGATGGCCGAGGGACTCGGCAACACGGCTATCGCCGAACGGCTCGTCGTCACCGAGGGCGCCGTCCACAAGCACATCCGCAGCATCTTCGCCAAGCTCGACCTGTCCCCGACGGACCAGGTGGACCGGCGGGTCGCCGCCGTCCTGCGGTATCTGGAGGATCTGCGGCGCCTGGCGTGAGTACAGCAGGCTGTACGGCGGACTGGCCAGCTGGCTTGATCGTGGGCCACGTGTCTTCTTCCTACGTTGGTGAGCGCACCGCAAGCGCGATGTGCTCACCAACTCCCGGGGAGACAGCCGACCATGAAGAAGCGTCAGATCACGTTGGTGGCCGCACTCGCCGCACTCGGCCTCGGCCTCGCGACGCCCGCCGCAAGCGCCACGGAGACCACGCACAACACGCACAACACGCTCCAGAACAGCGTGAACGCGATCCAGAAGACCGGCACCGTCGGCGTCGTGACCCAGTCGACGGGCCCGCGCGGCAGGCGGTACGTGCGGCGGCGTCTGCTACAGCCCCGCCGGCGACCTGGCCGGCTACACCACCCGGGACGGGGTGAGCGCGGACGGCCGCCGGACCGTCGTCCTGGAGGCGACGGGCGACGGGGCGCCCGACCTGTCCACGGAGCTGGCACAGAACGCCCTGATCGACAAGGAACTCTGCGCCGTTCGACGGCAAGTAGCGACGGCTCGGGCCCGGTCGCGCCATGCGGCGGGGCCCTCGGCAGGCGGCCGAGCCGTCGGCGACGTGCCCGTCAGAGTGGGTAACCAAGGTCGACAGCGGCCCTTCGGCGCGAGTTCGACTCGCGTCACCCGCTCCGGGCGAAGAACTCTGCCTTGGGCGGGGTCCGGACCTGGCGGTTGCCGCCCGACCGGGCAGCGACAGCCCCGGCTGCGCCTGGCTCTCCCGGGCGCAGCCGGGGCCGCCTTCGTCAGGGACACCTGGGCGTGGGTATCAGTGGGCACCCCCTGGCAAGAGCTGACAGCGCCCCGGGCGCGGCAGGCCCGTTCGGGACGGGCGCCATCGGCCTCCCGGACGGCTACCCCCTGACAGACCCTTGACACTCGACGACGCGAAGGCGGCTCGCGATCGGCCGCACCCACACACCGAACTCCTCAAGGACGAGCTGGAGTTGGACGACGCCGGTCACCTCAAGATGCAGCCCCCTCGTCGCGCACGAAGAACATCCCCGGCGACTTCGGCGCGGGCGGCGCCGTCCACCACACCTACCGTCAGGCCGTCACCGGTCAAGCGGGGTTCGACGACCGTATGGCTTGCGGTGCCGTCGTCCGCTCCCTCCCTTGCGCCTTTCGCCCCCGAATCGTCGGGAACCGGACAAGGAACGACGCCTTCGGCCACCCATGGAATACCTCAAGGAGAGCGACCAGCCGATCCCTCCACGGCAGTACGCTGGCCGTACGGCCGCCCGTGAACCCGGCCCTCTCCGTGCAGTCCCGTTCCGCGCAACAGAGGCTCTGCGCAAGGCGAAAGCCACCCCACCGACAGAGGAGATGGGGCACATGAGCCCGCATCCCGATCTGTTCGACGAGTGCCGCGTGGTCCGGGCCGACGGCGAGCTGGACCTGACGACCGCGTCGGCCTTCGCCCGTGACCTGGAGGACGCCCGCCATGGCACGGGCCGCCTGTTCCTCATCGTCGATCTGCTCGGCGTGACGTTCATGGACGGCAGCGTCCTGGCCCCGCTGTGCGCGGCGTGGGAGGACTGTCGCGAGCGGCACGGATGGGTACGCGTCGTCCACACCCGGCCGGGCGCAGGTCTCGTGTTCCGCGCCGGCGATCCGCTGGAGCGGTTCCCCCGGTACGCGAGTGCCCAGGACGCCTGGCAGGGCATACCCGCCGACCGCGCGGCGGCGGACCGAGCCATGTAATGTCCGGCGGAAGCCGGGCGACGCCTCACCCCGAAGAGCCCCGGCCACGGCGGGACGGAACCCGCTGATCAGCGACGGCATGGCCGGCGTCCTGCGGTCGCTGCGCCTGGGCGAGCGGCACCGGCCCGGCCCGAGGGCCCCCGCGGCTGACCACCGTCGCTTCCTGGGCTATTCGCGGTCGGTCCGACGGTCTTCCTCGGCGGTCGGGTGTGGTCGGTCGGTGCCGGTGTCGATGAGGATCTGTTCGGCCTGGGTGACGTTGTCGGCGCGGACGGCCTCGGCCATCGCGGCGCGTGCCGCGTCGGGCGTCGCGTGCGGCGGGACCACGAGGAGACAGAAGAGGTCCTGCTCGCCTCGGGTGATGAGAACGGTGTCGTCGCCGACCGGAAAGGAGTCGATGTGGACGACGCGTTCGCCGATGACCAGTCGCGTCGGCAGTTCTTCCCAGGCGTCGGCGTCCAGGCCGACGCGCGTGATCGGCCCGAGGTGCTCGGTCAGTGCGGCGATCAGGGCCGGAAGCTCGGCGGCGATGTCATGGGACCGCGGCCACCACGCCCCGTCGAGAAATCCCTGCCGCTCGTGTGTCGTCTCCAGCCGTACGACAGCCGTCCCGGGCTTCACGGCCTGGTGCACGGCGTCCGGCAGAAGCCTGGTCACACGCGGGGAGTCGGCGTCGGACATCGCACTCGCCTGCCTGCGCGGAAAAGAGAGCTGCTTCCTTGTTTCACGGTACTCCGCGGCCCACGGCGGCCGGGAGGCTCGCTGGTCACACGCGGGGGCTGCGGGGCACGCCGGAGTAGAGTGAAAGATCCGCCCGCTGATCTCTGCCCAAAGGGCATGAGGACGTGGAGGCCGTCGTCGCGGGGGTCCCGTCGGCGGGTCGTCCTGTCGAATAACGAGGTCGCCATGCAGCCAACGGAAACACCCTCGGACGGGCACGCCGAGGTACGCATCGTTGCCGCCTCCCCCGAGGTGGCCCGTCGCGTCGCGGAAGTTCTCCGTCGTTGCTTCGCCGCCACCGAGCAGCGCAGCTATCCCGCGGGCGCCGAGGGAGGAACCCGCCTCCAGCTCACCGTGGACACCACCCAGGCGGCAGAACCGGCACGGTCCTGGCTGGAGACCAGCCGCTCCTCGGAGGGCGATCGCCGGCAGCAGGACCAGGGCTGAGGCACCGGGCCGAGCCGACGTCCAGGCACGGTCCGTTCGGCCTCTCCGGGGAGTAGCGTGAACTCATCGGGAGCATGTCGCGCACCGGCCCCGATGCCGGTGTCGTTCCCGGTGAGCGACGACACCGGGCAACTGCCCACGCGCAGGGGTCCGGAGACAGGTTCGCGCGATGTCCGCGACCACCCACCATCCCCCGCTACGGGCCGTGCCCTTCAGGGCTCCGACCGCTCGCCTGGCACTGAAGTCCGTGAACCCCTCCCGGGGGTCTGTCGAGCTGGACGGCGCCTGGTGGCCTCGTTCACGCGACCTGACATGCGAGCTCTCCGCTCTGGCGGACGTGCTGGATCCGCTGTGGGGACGGATCACTCGTATCGCCGTCAATCCCCGCTACTGGCCGATCATCCCGCGCAAGATCTTCGTCAACGGCCATGTGGTGAAGGTCGGTTGGTTCACGTCGGAGCTGGATCCGTACAAGATCCTGGTGCTGTCCCTCACCGCGGGCCGCTGGGACCTCCTGGTGATACCCCCTGAGACCAGCGCCCCCTCGGCCGCCCGGCTGATGGCCGCCGCGAGCGCGAGCACTGACCCGGCGATGACCGCGACCGCGCTCATGACGGCGGAACGGACCCTCCACGGCGGCCCGGCGGCCGACCGGCCACAGGGTCCCGCGGAGGTTCGGGAGGACGAGGGCGACGCTTTCTCGTCGTGCGAGGCCACCACTGGCCGGCCCAGCCGCCTGGCCATGGGGATGTGACCGCCATCGTCACCGCCCTGGCCGTCAGTGCCCTGCTGATTCTGACCGTTGCCGCGACACGTCTGATCCACTGGTTCAACGCGCGGCACGCGGAACGCATGGCCCTCCGCGGAAACGGCAGCCGGCCGACCGGGCACGGCCTTCCCCGGCACGCCGCCGGACAGCCGCCTCCGCGCGGGGTGCCGCCCGGCGCGGCCGGGCTGTCCGTGAGGGGTCGAATCAGACGTGACCGCCCGCAGCGGCTGCCATGAGCGGTTCCGCGGCCTCCGCGGTCGTATCCGGAGGCACGACCAGCAGGTCCCAGCGCCCCCGGCCGGGCGCGAGCAGGACGACGGTGTGCGGGGCGGATGCCGCAAGGGTCCTGCGCAGTCGTACGACCTGGTTGAAGACGAGCATCCGGCCGGGCGTCGCGGACCACATCGCCCCATTGACCGTGACACTGCTGATGTGTCCCCACGCGCGCGGCAACCCGGCGAGCAGCCGGGGCAGTTCGGCGAGCAGGTCGTACGAACGGGGCCACCACGCTCCGTCGAGGGGCCGGGGCATGCCGCCGTGGGGTGCCAGGCGCAGCCGGAGGAGGGGGTGGGAGGGAAGCGGGGGTACCAGTGCCGTGGTCATGAAGGCTCCTGTCAACTGCCGTACGCGAATGAGTGGTTGACGTCAGATACGACGGGCGGCGACCCAGCCGATGACGTCGCAACCAGCCGGCGATGCCGGGCGCCAGGAACGGCAGGACGACGATCCCCGCGGTCACCCGCGGGAGGCGCGGCCGGGGTCACGGGCTGCCCCTGTAAAGACCGGGGGCGTGCTGTGGAGGAACGGTCGGGTGGAACTCGCTCGGATACGGGACAACGGAACGCTTCGGGGGCCATAAGGCGGAACCTGCCTCGAGCGCGAACACCCGGTGTGGTGGAACCTCGAGGACGAGGCCGGTCCGAGTACCGGCATACGAAGAGCCCTCGCTGCCGCCACCGTACTCCGGCACGCTCCGAAACGACGCGGCCCGGATCGCGTGACCACGTCGAACGTTGCGGTGATCCGCTCAAGTCGCCGCTGCGACAACAGAGATGAGTGTGCGGGACATACGATTCCCCTTGTGTGCCAAGGTGTTCGCCGACGTGCCGATGAGTCTGCCGCACCCGTCGCCACCCCGGTTCCCGATGCGGGCCTCCGCCCCGGAGCAGGGCCGCACGCTCGCGCCACCGCCTCGGAGCACGTATGCGCAGGTCAACCTATTTGATCAGGCCGGCCGCCCACTCCGCCCACTCACGGCGCATGGCGTTGAACCGCAGGCCGTACTCCAGGACGATCCGGCCGTAGACCGAGAGATCGTCGTCGTCCCAGTCGATGGACTCCGTCAGTTGGCGCAGGTCCTCGTGCACGTGGTCGGACAGGTCGATCAGCTCGGTCAGATAGCCCCGGGCCTGCTCCGGGGTCAGCACGCCGAGGAAGAACACCCGCAGCAGGATGTCGCTGCGGACGTTGCGCTGCGGCTTGGTCTCGGTCAGCCAGTGCCGCAGCTCGGCCAGCCCCTCGTCGGTGAGGGCGTACTCCTTGCGGCCCCGCGGCCCCTCGGCCGTCACCGTGATCAGTCCGGCGCCGGCGAGCTTGGTCAGCTCGGTGTAGATCTGGCTCTGCGTCGCCGGCCAGACGTTGGCCAGCGACGTCTCGAAGAGTTTCAGCAGGTCATAGCCGCTGGCGGGGCGCTCCGAGAGGAGTCCGAGCAGCGCGTGTCGAAGGCTCATTCCTCCACTCTACATTCCAGTATTGACATGTCACTAGAGGACATTCTAGTTTTGACATGTCAGAAGCGAGACCAGGAGAGATCGCCGAAACGGAGACCCATGTCCTACCTGCGCACCTTCCTCCCGTGGATCGTCTTCGCCGTACTGCCCTCGGGCAGCTGGCAGTGGGGCGCGCTGGCGGCTCTGGTGGTCGCGGTGGCGGTGATCGGCCAGCAGGTACGGGCCGGCACCGGATTCGACGCACTGATCATCGAGCCGGGCTCGGCGGTCTTCTTCGCCGTGCTGGCCGTCGTCGCCTTCGCCGACCCGCACTCAGGCGTGCACGACTACTCCGCGGCCCTCTCCTCGGGCACGCTGGCGGTCATCGCCGGGGTCTCGCTGGCGATCGGCAAGCCGTTCACGCTGGGCATCGCCAAGCGCACCACCCCGCGCGAGGTCTGGGGACTCAAGCCGTTCATCCGGACCAACGTCGTCATCACCGCCGTATGGACCGCGGCCTTCGCCCTGACCGCCGTCGCGCTCGCCTTCGTGGCGCACGCCGGAAACGGTCACTCGACCCCCGCCACGCTCATCCAGGGCGCCGGCTTCGTCCTCCCGATGGTCTTCACCGTCCGCTACGTCGCCCACGTCCAGGCCGAGGCCGGGCAGGTCGCCCGATGACCGCGCCAACCGCACCGCATCTTGCGGGCGGCTACGCCCCGGTCGGCGAAGACGCGAGGTCCATGATGTCGCGGCAACCGCCCGTGCCCCGGGAGTCGGGTTGCCGCCGAAGTTCAAGGTCGGCCTCGAGGCGACGATGCGTCAGGGGACGATGCGTCAGGCGGCGTCCGCCAGTCCTGTCGCCCGGCCCTCCTCGTCCCACCGAACCTCCAGGATGCGCTCGACGGCGTCGCGGTTGATGGGCCCGAACACGTGCGGGAACAAGGTGCTCTCAGGGACCCCGGGCGGCGGAGCGGGCACGGCCGCTTCCCATTCACACGTCGCCGTGAGCCGGTCCTCGTCGAGGAGCAGCGCCAGCAACGGCCTGGGAGCGGTGCGGTAGAACGTGTTGACGATGGTCAGCGTGGTCGCCTCGTCGGGGGAGCAGTGGACGAAACCGTCCTCCGCGAGAGAGGCGGGTGCGTAGGGCTGGTCGGGACGGGCGTTCCACTCACCGAGCGGCACGACGTGATAGATCATGGCCCGGTTATACCGGAGCAGCCTGACTTCGACTCGGCTGTCGGCGAGCCTGGGCCGCCCTAGCCTTGAAGGACCGGTTCGGGGACGCGGGGGCTGGGAGCTCGGAATCCGGTCGCGGCCGCCGACCCCCACCCTGCGGCAGCACGCCCGCAACCGCGGATGGCACCGGCTACGGCTGCTGAGCTGCGGCGACAGCACGTTCAGGTACGACCTGGGCAGCGAGGACAAGGACGGTGAGCAGGACTCCACCCTCTCCGTCTTCACCCGCGACGGCGACGGTACGGTCCGCCATTTCTACTCCGCCCACCCCCGCATGGCCGACGACATCGACCAGCGCGGCGTCGACCTCCTGGCCCCCGTCTGGCACCTCCTCGACCTCACCCCGCAGGGCCGCGGCGACTGGTACCCGAGCCTCGACTACTGACCCCCCCGAAAACGGCCTCCACACCGCCAGAGGCAGGTCAGATGCCCGCCTGGTCCAGGGCGCTCTGCAGGGACTGGCGGTAGCCCGTGCTGGTGTAGGTGGCGCCGGACACCGTGTCGATGTCCGCGCTCTGTGCGGTCAGCGTCTCCTGGTTGAGCTTGGGGACGGCGGTGGAGGAGATGTCCCGGCTGCGTGCCGTGTCGTCGGGGGACTGCACGGCGGTCGCTCCGGTGATCCTGCTGCCGGAGAGGGTGATCCGTACCTGGACCGGGCCGTACTTGGTCGACGCGGTGGCCCCCGTGACGGTGCGGGTGGCCGGTTTCGGCGCGGCGGAGGTGGCCTTCGGGGCGGCGGGGGCGCTGGTGGTGCGGACGGGGGCCGCGGAGGAGGAGCGTGACGCCGATCTGCTCGGGGCGGCCGAGGAGCGCTTCGGTGTGGCGCTCTTCGACGGGGACGCCGAGGAGGCGGACGGAGATGGGGACGGGGACGCCGTCGCCGTGGCGCGGACGGCGGGTGTGCCGCCGGCCTGTACGACGGTCGCCGGGTCGGTGTCGGGCTTGAGCGCGAGCAGCAGCACGATGGTGGAGACGGTGGCGGCGCCGAGCAGCACCGTGCGGCGCAGGGGGTGCTTCTTCCTCACGCGTCTCACAGCGCACACACCTCCAGAATTGTCACGGGTCCACATCCGCCTGCGGCCGGTCCTCGGAACGGTCCCGGAACGGCGTCAGAGCTCGAAGGACTCGTGGTGGATGCGCCGGTCGGGCACCCCGGCCTCGCGCAGTGCGGCGTAGGACTCCTCCGCCAGGCCGGTCGGGCCGCACACGTAGACGTCGTGCCGGGCGATGTCCGGCAGGATCCTGCGCAGCATCTTCGCGGTGATCGCCGGGCGCCTGCCGTCCGGACTGTTCACCGCGTACAGCAGCTGCGCGCCCCGCTCGTCCGCGATCGCCTCAAGTTCGTCCCGCAGCGCCAGCTCCTCCGCCGTACGGGCCCGGTAGAGCAGGGTCAGATCCCCGGGCGCGCCCGGCAGCGTCTCGAACAGGGCCCGCAGCGGGGTGATACCGGCGCCGCCCGCGAGCAGCAGCACCTTGCCGCGGGTGCGGCGGGCCGCGGTCAGCGCCCCGTACGGGCCCTCCGCCCACACCCGGGTGCCCGGCCGCAGCCCGGCCAGCGCGGCGCTGTGCCCGCCGACCGCCTTGACGGTGATGCGCAGCAGGTCGGGGCGGGGCGGGGCGGACAGGGAGTACGGGTTCGCGGTCCACCACAGGCCCCTGGCCAGGAACCGCCAGCGGAAGAACTGTCCCGCCTCGGCGCCCAGCCGGTGCAGCCGCCGGCCGCGGATCAGGACCGAGACCACGCCCGGGGCCTCGTCCACGACGGACTCGACGCGCATGCGGTGCCGCAGGTTCAGCCGCACCGGGGTGAACACGCGGTACCACAGCACGAGCCCCGCGACCGTGGCGTAGAGCGCGTACCAGGCCGTCCGGGCGACCGCGCTGCCGACGAACTCGTTGCCCGTGGCGAGCTGATGCCAGAAGGCGAGGTAGACGGAGACGTAGGTGAGCAGGTGCAGGTAGTACCAGACCTCGTAGCGGATACGGCGCCGTACCGCACCGGCGGACACGAGGCCGATGAACAGCAGCGTCAGCGTTCCGACGGTCGCCTTGATCATGTCCGGGTACTCGGTGACGACCGTCGTGGTCTGCTCGACGATTCCGGTGTCCGCCTGCTTCGCGTAGCCGTACAGGATCAGTACGACATGGGCCGTGGTCAGGTACAGCGCGTAGCGGCCCGTCGCCGCGTGCCAGCGTGTCACCCGGTCGGAACCCACCCGGCGCTCCAGCGCGGGCACGCGGGCCATCTGGGCGATCGGCGATCACGTAACCGGCGAGCAGTCCCGTCATCCGGGCGGCGTTCACCAGCCAGTCGGCGGTTCCGGACACGGCTGGGGTGTTCTGCCACCACAGCCACAGAACGGCGGCCGCACCGGTCCAGGCCAGCGCGAGAAGGGGTATCGCGGGGGAACGGCGGGGACGGATCCGCCTTCTGGCCTGCCGTCTCCCCGCCCTGCTGTGCTGGATCGTCGTCAAGGGCGGAATCCCTTCACTCACTTGGTGCCCCGGCACCCTATCCCAGGCGGAAAACCCTCCCGGCGGAGTCCGCCGACGACCACGACCTGGAACGACACGACAGCGGCAGAGCCGTAGGCTGATATGGGTGACACGCCTGATCGTGGCAGCAGGAGGAGGGGGCGACGCCGTCGCCGCCGCCGTCCTCGACGCGGCCCTCCACGGAGACGGCGGCAGCCCGGCGGTGGTCCTCACCTACGCGTGGGACCGCCAGCTGATCGATCCGGTGCCCGGGCCACGAGGGCCGGCCCACTTCACGGGCCTGCGCCCCCTCACCCGAAGCGTCTGGACCGTCCCCGCCGAGGCGAAGCCCATCGCGCCGGCAGGCTCGACGCTCCCCCGGCTGGCAGGCGAACTGCCGCACACCTTCGCCCTGACCGACCCGCTGCACGGAGCCGAGGGCATCACACGCCAGCTCGAGGAGCTCGTCGAGCTTCTGGCCCCCGAGTCCATCGACCTCCTGGACGTCGGCGGCGACATCCTCGCCAAGGGCGACGAACCCACCCTCCGCAGCCCGCTCGCCGACGCCCTCACACTGGCCGCCTGCTGCCAAGTCAACGCTCCCGTACGGCTCTTGGTCGCCGGTCCCGGACTGGACGGGGAGCTCCCGGCCGAGGACCTGCGCGACCGTATGGGCCCAGCGGTCCTGACACTCACCGCCGAGCACGTCGAACCGGTCGGCGCGGTACTGGAGTGGCACCCCTCCGAGGCCGCGGCCATGTTGGCGGCGACCGCAAGGGGAGTCCGCGGCCTCTGCGCAGTCGGAGACGACGGCCCGCCGGTCCCGCTCACCGACGAGGGCCCCACCGTCCACGAAGCCGACCTGGACGACGCCCTCGACCGCAACGAACTCGCCCGCGCCATTCTCGAAACGGAGACCCTTGAGGAGGTCGAACAGCACAGCCGCGCCATCTGCGGCTACTCGGAGATCGACCACGAGCGGGACAAAGCGAGTCGGGTCGGCGGCCGCCCGGAGCCGACGCTCGACCCGGAGCGCGCACTCCGCCAACTCGAGCAGTTCCAGGCGGAGGCCCGCAGCCGCGGCATCACCCACACGACGTTCCGCCGCATCGCCGAGGCGCTCGGCCTCAACGGCACACAGCGCCAGGACCTCAGGGCGCTACTGATCAGCAGCTACCCAGGGCAGTACACCGCGCCGCTGTGGCGCATCACCTGACGGGCGCTGCCACGCCCGGGATGGTCTTTTCGCCCCCTCCGCCCCTACCCGTCCCGTACCTGGGGCTCCGCCCCAGACCCCGTGGGGGGTTCTTCGGCTGCGGGTGGGTGGGGGCTGGGCGCGCAGTTCCCCGCGCCCCTGACGGGGCGCGGTCTTCCAGCCCGTCCGGCGTTTGAGGACGAGCGCGTTAGCGCGATACGGGGGTCTGGGGGGCGGAGGGGGCGAAAACCCTTCCTGTCTATTCGGTCCGCTCCTGCGTCTGCGTCCACAGGACCAGGTGCCAGTCCTGGTCGTTGGCGAGGGGGTCGGCGATGTGCGCGGACCTGCCGTCGACGGTCGAGGGCATGACGAAGGCGCAGGTGGCGGAGCCGTCCTCGCGGTAGTTGGCCATGTTGGCGCGGAGGATCGCGTCGGCGAGGTGGTCGGTGTGGGGCGTGCGGAGTGTGGGCGGGAGGCGTAGGAGGGTGGTGGCGGTCAGGGTGCTCCAGTAGTGGGGGAAGACGTCGCCCCACAGGCGGTGGGCGCCGAACCAGTAGCCGTCCCAGTGCCGTATGGCGATGCCGTGCAGCCGGGCGTGGGGCTGCGGGCCGCCGAACGCCAGCAGCCAGGGCAGCCGTTCCGCGACGGCGTCGTGGAAGAGCGGGTCGCCGGTCAGGGTGTGCGCGTCGATGAGGAGGTCGAGGAGGGGGGCCACGATGGACTGCTCGTAGGTGACCTCGTGGACGGGCAGTTGCCTGCCTAGTCGTACGAAATGCCGGGCGCTGTCGAGGAGTTGGCTCCGCAGTTTCTCGGCGCGGTCCATCTGGCCGGTGGCGTCCAGGCTGTCGCACACGGCCAGGGTCGTCGGGGAGAGGCCGATGGACAGGTGGGCGGCGCCGCCGAGTTCGAAGCTGCGCTCGAGGATGCGGGCGGCAAGGTCGAGGTCGCCACCCCGGCCGTCGCTCTCCCGTCCGCTGCCGCCCCGGCCGTCGCCCTCCCGTCGGCTGCCGCCCCAGCCGTCGCCCTCCCGTCGGCTGCCACCCCGGCCCTCGCGCTGCCGTCCAATACCGCCCCAGCCCTCGCGCTCCCGTCCGCTGCCACCCCGGCCCTCGCGCTCCCGTCCAATACCTTCCCAGCCGGCGCCATCCCGGCCGCCGCCATCCCGGCCAGCGCCATCCCGGTCGGCGCCATCCCTGCCGTCGCCATCCCAGCCATAGGCCCGGTACCGGTCGTGGAAGAACCGGGCCAGCCACGGGGTGTCGTACAGGCGCGGACCGGTGTGCCAGTTCTGGGAGCCGCGGCGCGGGGCGGCAGTCTCGTCGAGCAGGTGGCGGCGGGCGAACTGCGACCAACCGTCCAGCAGGGGGACGATCTCCTCCGGGTCCGCCCAGCCGCGGGCGGCGGCGGCCTGGAGCAGCAGCGGCATGGCGACGCGCTCGGAGCCGTCCGTCCAGTCGGCCCAGCCGTTGGTCGCCTGGGTCAGGCCGGTCCGGGTGTCCACCGGCACGAAGGCGTGGGCGAGCAGACCGGGCCGCTCGCGGGCCCGCTGGTACCGCGTGATGTACGCGACCCGGCGCCGTACGACCTCCTCCAGGGGGAGATGGAAGAGGACCTCGGTCCGGGCGCCGTCCGCGATGTCCAGCGTGTAGCTGCCGTGGCGGGCGGCCCGCACCAGGTACCGGCCGTCGGCTTCCCGTTCCACCCGCACGTCGCCGTCCGGGCTGCTCACCGAGGACGCCTCGACGACGATGGGCTCCCCCAGCTCGGCGGCGTACGCGGAGAACACGGCCGGCGGCCTGGTCGCGGCGGTGAAGTCCTCGACCGAGGCGTACCAGCCCAGCTCCCACGCCACGGTCGTCGACTCCCCGGGGCCCAGGTGGAGCACCGGCTGGCCGCCGAACGCCTCCGGGTTGCGGGCCCGGTCGGTGACCAGCAGGACCAGGTGACCGCGGACATTCGACTGCGAGTTCTGGTTGCGTGACTCCACCGAGTACGCCCGTAGGGCGCCCTCCCCCACGATGAGGCCCAGGCACCGGCCTTCCCCGGACATCGGCTGCGCCAGCGCCCACGCCCACGTCCCCCCGGTGAACAGGTGTGCGTGCACCGCCCGCTCAAGGGAGTGCTCGGCACCGTCGTACAGGTCGGCGAAGGGCGTCTGGATGCCCAGCCCGGTGATCGTGAGCGGCTCCGGTCCGCTGTTCACGACCGTGTACCGCTCGCGGAGCAGATCTCCGTGCACGGAGCGCCGCACCTCTATGCGGACCCCCGGAAGCGGTGTGTGCACCGCCTCGATCGCCCCGTCCGCCACGCGCAGTTCGGCGGGCGTGTGCCAGCGGGCGCCGCCCCGGTCCGTGACCATGTGCCCCGAACCCCACTGGTGCTCGACCGAATGCCACGCGGTGACGGCGGGATCGAGCAGGAACCCGCGCGCGGGGGCCCGCTCGTCCACGAACCGCACGGGCGCGCCCGTGACCGTGTCGAGCGCCGCGCACCCGGAACCGAAGGTGAGGACATCCGGAACCTGAACACCATTGGACAGCAAGGGAGTTGCTCCTGTCATCCGACGTGCGAGGTGGCGGGCACGGCGCGGGACCCGCGGGGTCAGGCGAGGGATGCCCAGCCGCTCCAATAGGTCGCGTCTGCGGACAACCGGGCGCGGTTCGCGAAGGTGCCGGTGCCGGTGCCCGCGTTGAGCCAGAGGTTGTTGGAGGTGTCGCGGGAGAGGAGGTCGTTCTTGCCGTCGCCGTTGAGGTCACCGGCGCCGATGACGTCCTTGTAGGAGCGGCCCCAGTCCTTGAAGACCAGGACGCGGTCCTTGAGGGTTCCGGTGCGGGTGCCGTTGTAGCGCCAGAGTTCGCCGGAGCCGTCGAGGGCGAGGACGTCGCCGAGGCCGTCGCCGTTGAGGTCGCCGGCGCCGATGACGCGCTTGTAGCCGGTCCAGGCCGAGCGGATCTTCACGCGGGGCAGGAAGCCGTCGGTGCCGTTGTGGGCGTAGAGGTAGAGGTTGCCGGAGGCCGCGTCGCGGGCCAGCAGGTCGGGGCGGCCGTCGCCGGTCTGGTCGCCGGCGGCGAGCAGGGTGTCGTAGGCGCTCCAGTCCCGGGACAGGCGCCGGTAGGGGGAATCGGGTGTCGGCAGGCCGCCGCAGACAGGGGTGTAGAGGCGGGTCTCGCCGCCGGGCAGTCGCACGACGATGTCGTTGCAGCGGTCACCGTCGAAGTCGCCGAAGGGCACGATCCGGGTCTCGTCCGCCCAGGGACGTATCTGGAAGGTGCGGAGCGGGTTGGCGGCGTCCTGCGTGAGCAGGTTCATCGTGTCGCCGAGGCCGGTGCCCAGAATGTCCGAGCGGCTGTGGTCGGCGTAGTCGTGCCACTTGGGCAGCGCCCGGGTGGCCGTGGTCGCGGTGAACGACGCGCGCGCGGAGCCGTCGTCGGCCGACTGCGTCCAGACCGCCACCGGGCGGCCCTTGTCATCGGTGGCCACCCGGCCCGCGCTACTGGTCCCGTTCGTCAGGGAGTTGAGGGTGCGCGGCTTCGACACGCTGCCGACCGCCACGGTCTGGGCGACGAAGTCGCGGCGGATCGTGCGGCTCGATTCGAAACGCTTCTGCGTGTACGTGACGACGACCGAGCCGCTCGCGGTCTGTGTGCTGCTGACCGAGCCGGTCTCGGCGTAGCGGGTCAAGCCCTGCGGGGTGCCCCAACTGCCCCGGGATGCCGACCACGTGACGACGGCCGGGCCGCCCGGCTGCCAGCCGACCACCGTGACGTCGCCGTTCGGTGCCGTCAGCAGCCCGGCGGGCGCGGACGAGCTCCCACCGACCCCCGTGCTCTGGGCCGGACCCCAGCCCGCCGCCCCGGCCGGTTTACGGGCGTAGGTGCCGTTGGAGAACAGGTGGAAGCCGCCCTGCGGGTGGGCGGCCAGCGTGACCTGACGGGGCTTCTCGCCCAGCTGCGGCAGATCGCCCGGCGCGCTCCAGGAGCTCGCCCCGGCGGGCTTCTCCAGGAACTTGTAGTGCCACTTGTACGCGGTCGGGTCCGGGTCGACCCCGTCGCCCGTGTAGTAGCTGTCCCCGCCCCAGATCAGCGCCAGGGCGCCGTCGGCGGCGACGGCGAGGTGCAGGTCCCGGAGCGTGTAGTCGTAGACGTTGTCGTCCCGGACGATCGGGTCCGGGAGCTGGTCGAGGGTCACCGGCGCGGACCAGGCACCCTGCGGGCCGGACCGCTCGACGACGGTCAGCCGGCGGTCCTGGTCCATCCAGGCGACGGCCTGGCGGCCCGTGGCGTTGGCCGCGATCGTGGTGACGCGCGCCGCCCGGTCGATCCCGGCGGTCGCGAACGTGCCCGTCGCGACGTCCTCGGCCGGGCCGAAGGCGGTGGCGTCGGGGGCCAGCCGGGACATCCGCAGCGTGCTGTGCGTTCCGTCCGTGGCCGTCACCCACCACAGGAGCGTGAGCGCACCGTCGTCCGTCCGGTGCAGCGTGGCGCCCGGCGCGGGCCTGCTCGACTGCCAGGTGGTGCTGCCCGCCGGCCTGACCGAGAGCACGGTCTCGCCGCCCTGCGTGAACAGTCCCACCAGGGTGCCGTTCCGGGCCGACTTGAGGTCGATCACCCCGGTGACCCCGGGCAGCTCCTTCGGCACGGCCCACGGGCCGAGCCCCACCGGGACGGCGTCGGCGGCCGTGGCCTGCGCCGGGACCGCCTGAGCGTTCGGCGCGGCGCCGGTCAGCGCGAGCACGGCGAGAAGCGCGCTCCCCAAGAGCGCGCGTGGCTGCATGGTCATGTGGAAGGCCCCCCCGGGCTTGATGCCATGAAAGTAGCCGCAGCGTATATCACCCAAGATCATGCGGATCGGAGAGAGTTCGCCCCACGGACTCACGCCGCGGGGCAGCCCGGCCCCGGACCCTCCGGTCGCTACGGAACGCCGAGTTCGAAGAGGACGTACCCCGCGTACGAGCCCGATGCCACCGCCGTGATGGTCAGCAGCGTGAGCAGGGTGGGCAGGCGGAGGCTCCGCATGCGGACGGCGAGCGGGATGAAGAGGGGGAAGGCGGGGAGCAGGTAGCGGGAGACGTTGCCGAATATCTGTTGGCTGCCCAGGACCAGGGCGAGGGTGAGAAGGGTGTAGACGGTCAGGACGACCGGCGGGCGCAGACGGAGCAGGAGGGGGATCAGGAGCAGGGCCAGCAGGACCACGGCTATGGCGATGACGTCTTCGAAGGGGAACGCGAAGAGGTAGGTGAAGTGGCCGACCGCGACGGAGGTGAAGACGTCGAGGGTGTGGTCGCCGTAGTCGAAGCTGTGGGCCCAGGCGCCGTTCTGGAGGGTGAAGTAGCCGCCGAGGTCGCCCATCCGGTTGCCGACCCAGAGCAAGTAGCCGACCAGGCCCAGCGGGGCGATCAGTATCGCGGTCAACGGGCGTGCCACGCCGTCCTGGCGGCGGTGGAGTGCGAGCAGTGCGGCGAGCGTGAGGGCGGCGATCAGCGCCACGGCGGTGGGGCGGTTGAGGCCCGCCATGAAAGTGAGGATCCCCGCGGTGAGCCAGCGATGGCTCATCACGGCGTGGCAGGCCCAGACGGCGAGGGCGACGTAGAGGGACTCCGAGTAGGCCGACCATTCCATGCCGGAGCCGGGCCAGACCGCCCACAGTCCGGCCGCGGCCAGCCCGGCCCGCCGGCCGCCGAACCGGGCGGTGACGGCGTAGATGCCGAGGGCTGCCACGAACGACGCGACGACCGAGACCAGCATGCCGGAGCCGTACAGGCCGAGGCCCGTGCATTCGGAGACCAGCCGCATCGCCGCCGGGTAGAGCGGGAAGAACGCCGCCGAGTTGCCCTCGAGGGTGATCAGCCCCTTGGCCCCGGGGACCGGGACGAGCGCGGGGTGGTAGCCGTGTGCGGCGATCTGCTGGTACCACCAGCCGTCCCAGCTGGCCAGTACGTCCCAGGCGTGGGCGCCGCCGCCGAAGCGCGGGTGCTTTCTGCGGTAGTCCCCGGCGGAGTGCAGCAGGTACATGAAGACGGAGAAGCCGATGAGCTTCACGCCCCCGTACAGCGCCAGTACGGGCCCGTAGCGCCGGGCCGCGTCGCGCAGCCGCCGCTCGCGAGCGACAGCGGGTGCGAGGGACGGGGGGAAGCCGGTACTGGGGCGGGCCTGCAGCGACACGTCGTTCATGAGGCCGTGGCTCCCGTCCCGCCACGACGGGCGCGGCGCGCGGGGAACACCCAGGCCCTCAAGAGCAGGAAGCGCAGGAGTGTCGCGGCCAGGTTGGCGGCGACGAGCACCACGACCTCGGTGGTGCGCGCGGCCCCGGGTGTCATGTGGTGCAGGACGGCCAGCGACCCGCTGGTGAGTGCCAGGCCCACCGCGAAGACCAGCAGACCCTTGGCCTGGTGGCGTATCGCGCCGCCGCGGCCGCGCAGCCCGAAGGTGAGCCGCCGGTTCGCGGCCGTGTTGGCTATGGCGCAGGCCAGCAGCGCCAGCGCGTTGGCGGCCTGCGGTCCCGCCGCCGGGCGCAATGCCGCGTACAGCAGCACGTATCCGACGGTGCTCACCGCTCCTACGGCGCCGAAGCGCAGCAGTTGTCCGGCCAGGCCGCCCCGCGACGCGCTGTCGGCGGCGCTCCGGCGCAACCCCGTCATCGGGAGCGTGCCGCGGGCCAGTGCCCGGCCGATCCTGGCGATGCCGCGCAGGTCGGCCAGCGCCGTGGACAGGATGTCGACCCGGCTGTCCGGGTCGTCCACCCAGTCGACCGGCACCTCGTGGATGCGCAAGCCCGCCCGCTCGGCTATCACCAGCAGTTCGGTGTCGAAGAACCAGCCCGAGTCCTTCACCAGGGGCAGCAGCCGCTCGGCGACATCGCGCCGCACCGCCTTGAAACCGCACTGCGCGTCGGAGAAGCCCACGGCGAGGGTGGAGCGCAACAGGGCGTTGTAGCAGCGGGAGATGACTTCTCGCTTGGGGCCGCGCACCACCCGGGAACCGCGGGCCAGCCGCGTACCGATGGCGATGTCGGAGTGCCCGGAGATCAGCGGGGCGACCAGCGGCAGCAGCGCCGTCAGATCGGTGGACAGGTCCACGTCCAGATACGCGAGCACCGGGGCCGGCGAACGCGACCACGCGGCGTGCAGCGCCCGCCCCCGCCCCTTCTCGGCCAGCCGCAGCCACTGCGCCTCGGGCAGCTCGGCGGCCAGCCGGGCCGCGATCCGCGGGGTCGCGTCGGTGCTGGCGTTGTCCGCGACGGTGATCCGGAACGGGTACGGGAAGGTCTCGCGCAGATGCGCGTGGAGCCGCCGCACGCTCGGCTCCAGATCCGCCTCCTCGTTGAACACCGGGACGACCACGTCCAGGACGGGCTCCCGGTGGTGCGCCGACACCGGCGTACGGAGCGGCAGTTGGTCCATCCCGTAGTCCATCGAGTCGTCCACCGAGGAGAGGGGGTCCGTCACGGCAGTCAGGCCGTCATTTGTCACGTTGCGTCCATGTTTGTGTGCTGTCGCAGGGCATGCCGACGTCACCCGCGGCAATGGTGCGATCAGGAGTCGGGGTTTACGGGTCGGCGAGCGACGACGACTCGACGGTCGAGGGCGTGATCGACGGTGTGGGCGGTGCGCTCGGCGTCGTCCCCGAGTCTTCCGAGGGCGGCGGCGAGGTGGTCACGGTGTCGCGCGGGTCGGAGGAGACCGTGGCCGAACTCCCGGTCGTGGTCGGTGTCGTGGGCGGAGCGGTGGTGGTCCCTTCGGTGTTCCCGACGGTGATCGAGGGGGTCGCGGTGGAGGTCTCGCTCGGGGGCGCGTCCGGCGTCGACGTCGGCGTCGGCCTCGTCTTCGGGTACGACGGGCTCGTCGCCGGCCGCGGAAGGGGAGCCTGCGGCCGGTCCTCGGCGGGGTGGTGGGGCAGCAGGAAGAAGCCGACGCCGAGTCCGGCGACCGCCAGGACGGAGCCGACGGCCTTCTGTGCCGCGCGGGCCCGGCGGCGGGCCCGTACGCCGGACCGGAGACGATTCTGGTGCTTCGGCTCGAAGGGGGTGTGTTCCTGGGCGTCGCGCATCATCCGCGCCAACTCCCGCTCGAAGTGATCCATGACTCCCCTTCACCCCACCGGCTCGATGACATCGGCCAGGATCTGACGCAGCCGCGCCACGCCACGTGACGCATGGGATCGAGCGGTGCCCACCGGGCATCCCAGCGCCTCCGCGACCTGCTTCTCGGGCAGGTCCTGGTAGTAGCGCAGCACCACCGCGGCCCGCTGCCGCGCCGGCAACTGGGCCAGCGCGGCCTCCAGCCGCGAGCGCTCCACCACGGCCGCGGACACGTCGCCCACCTGCGGCAGATCGGGCAGCTCCTCGACCGGGCGCTCGCCCCACCAGCGGCGGCGGGCCGAGCGTGCCGCCGCGCGCGCCAGGACCTTGCGTACGTACGCCTCCGGGGCCTCCTCGGCGATCTTGGGCCAGACGAACCAGAGTTTGACCAGGGCCTCCTGGAGCAGGTCCTCGGCCCGGTGCCGATCACCTCCGGCGAGCAGCCGCGCAAGGTGGAACAACGCCGACCAACGGGCTGCCACGAACCCGTCGAACCCATCGGCTCGAGCCTGCTCCATCCGCACCGTCCCCGTTCTCGCCGGCTTCCTGCACCGGCTCCCTACACAAGGGGAAAGACACTGGAGCCCGCTCCGCGATGCACTCTTCACCTGTGATCCGGGTCACGTACGAGCCTCGCTGCCGCGCAGGCTGTCGGAGGAGGCGGCCGGGTCCCGTTTCAGCGGTAGTCGGGGTTCGGTGCGTCGAGGCGGCAGCCGGCGTCCCATTCGGAGCGCTGGTTGCCGTAGGCGGGGAAGCCCTTCGCGCGCTTCAGCAGGGCCGCCAGGTGCATCAGGTTCCAGGTCATGAAGCTGGTGTTGCGGTTGGTGAAGTCGTTCTCCGGGCCGCCCGAACCGGGGTCCAGATACGACGGGCCCGGTCCCGCCGGGCCGATCCAGCCCGCGTCGGCCTGCGGCGGGATGGTGTATCCGAGGTGCTGGAGGCTGTAGAGGATGTTCATCGCGCAGTGCTTCACACCGTCCTCGTTGCCGGTGATCAGACAGCCGCCGACGCGCCCGTAATAGGCGTACTGGCCCGCGGAGTTGAGGAGCCCCGAGCAGCCGTAGAGCCGCTCGATGACCTTCTTGGTGACCGAGCTGTTGTCGCCGAGCCAGATCGGTCCGGCCAGCACCAGGATGTCGGCGGCCATCACCTGCTCGTACAGCGGGGGCCAGGCGTCCGTGGCGAAGCCGTGCTCGGTCATGTCCGGGTAGACGCCGGGCGCGAGGTCGTGGTCGACGGCGCGGACCACGTCCGTGACGACCCCCCGCGAGTCCATGATCGCCCGGCTCTTGTCGACCAGGCCCTGGGTGTGACTCTGCTCCGGCGACGGCTTGAGCGTGCAGTTGATGAACAGGGCGCGCAGGTCGTCGAAGCGGTACGTGTCGTCGGAGGCGGGGGCGGAGGCAGAGGCCGTGCCGGCGCTGGTGGGTGGTGGTGTGGCCGCCATGGTGGGCTCCCTCGAAGCTGCGGCGGGGCGGGGAGATCGGGACGAAACCGCGGAAGCTTATCGAGAATCTTGGACGAATAGGGTCAATACGGTCGCCATATACGCCTGTTGCCCTAAGCGGGACGCTCCTGGCGGGGCTGAAGAGGTCTTACGGACCGGTGACGTGACCGGCGCCGTGCCGCTGTGCGGCGTGTCCGCGGTCCTAGCGTGGGGCGCATGCGAGTACTGGTCACCGGCGGAGCCGGGTTCATCGGGTCCCATGTCGTCGAGGCGCTGACCGCGCGGGGTCACGAGCCGGTCGTGTTCGACCTGCGCGACGGCCAGGACGTACGGGATGCCTGGGCGGTCGCGGCCGCCCTGCCGGGGGTGGACGCCGTGTGTCATCAGGCGGCGATGGTGGGGCTGGGGACCGGGTTCGGCGACGCGGTCGAGTACGTGTCACGCAACGACCTCGGTACGGCCGTGCTGCTCACCGCCATGGCCGACGCGGGGGTACGGCGGCTCGTGCTCGCCGGGTCGATGGTGGTGTACGGGGAGGGGCGGTACGCGTGCCGGCGGCACGGGGTGGTGCGGCCGGGGCCCCGGGCCGTCGCCGACCTGGACGCGGGGCGCTTCGAACCCCGGTGCCCGCAGTGCGGTGAGGAACTGACACCCGGGCTGGTGGGCGAGGACGCCCCGGTCGATCCCCGGAACGTGTACGCGACGACCAAACTGGCCCAGGAGCATCTGGCGGCCGCTTGGGCCCGGTCGACGGGCGGCAGCGCCGTGTCGCTGCGCTATCACAACGTGTACGGGCCCGGGATGCCCCGCGACACCCCGTACGCCGGCGTCGCCTCCTTCTTCCGGTCCGCGCTCGCCCGGGGCGAGGCCCCACGTGTCTACGAGGACGGCGGGCAGCGACGGGACTTCGTGCACGTACGGGATGTGGCGGCGGCCAACGTGGCGGCCCTGGAGGCGGGTTCACCGGGCGGTACGCTCACGGCCTACAACACCGGCAGCGGGGAGCCGCACACCGTGGGCGAGATGGCCCGGGCCCTGGCCTCCGCGTACGGCGGGCCCGCGCCCGTGGTGACCGGCGAGTACCGACTCGGGGACGTACGCCACATCACGGCCGACTCCTCCCGCCTGCGGGCCGAGCTGGACTGGAAGCCCGAGGTCGACTTCACAGAGGGAATGCGGGAGTTCGCGGGGGCGCGGCTGCGGGGGCAATAGCGACCGGGGGCATTTAGGGGCGCGGGGAACTGCGCGACAAGCCCCCACCCACCCGCAGCAGAAGAACCACCCACGGGGTCTGGGGCGGAGCCCCAGATACGGGACGGGCAGGGGCGGAGGGGGCGAAGAAACTCGGCCGCGGCAGGGGCGTGGCGCTAGGCCTTGGCCATCGGGAGGGTGACCTCGAAGCGGCAGCCGCCGGGGACGTTGTGGACGGCGGCCTGCCCCTGGTGGGCCTCCACGATGCCCCGGACGATCGCGAGCCCCAGCCCCGCCCCGGCGGGAGGCGTACGCGCATGCGTGCCGCGCCATCCAGTGTCGAAGACACGCGGGAGATCCTCCTCGGGGATGCCGCCGCAGCTGTCGGTGACGGACAGAACGACCCCCTCGGACGAGCGTTCCGCCGCCACCGCGACCGTACCGTCGGGAGGCGTACGACGGATCGCGTTGACGAGCAGATTGCCCAGCACACGGCTCATCTCCTTCCCGTCGACCTCCACGGGGACCGGCTCGATCCGGTCCCCGACCAGCCGTACCCCGTACTCGCGGGCCAGCGGATCCGCCCCCGCGAGGGCGTCGCCCACCAGGTCGTACACGGAGATCCGGGAGGGCGAGAGGGCGAGCGTCCCGGCGTGTATGCGGGAGAGCTCGAAGAGGTCGCCGACCATGTCGTTGAGGCGCTCGACCTCCGTGCGGATCTGGCGGAGGTAGCGGTCGGGGTCCGCGGCGACGCCGTCCTCCAGGGCTTCGGACATCGCGCGCAGCCCGGCGAGCGGGGTGCGCAGGTCGTGCGAGATCCACGCGACGAGTTCGCGGCGCGAGGTCTCCAGGGCACGTTCGCGGTCGCGGGACTCGGCGAGCTTCGCGCTGGTGGCCTCCAACTCCCGGCTCAGCGCGGTGAGTTCGGCGGTCGCCGGACCGTCGGGGGCCGCGAAGTCGCCGCCGTCGCCGAAGGAGCGGGCGGCCAGGGTGAGGGCGCGGCTGCGGGCGACGACCCAACGGCCGAGCAGCAGCGCGGTGGCCAGCGAGACGACGGCCGCCATCGCGACGACCGTGGTGACGACGGTCAGGTCGTGCGAGGACAGGAACATCGCCCACGCCACGGCCAGCGTCCCGGCGAGCATCGCGGTGACGGCCACGGCGGCGACGACGGCGAGCGACGCGGTCAGCGAGCGCCGCCGGATCAGCCACAGCGCACCCGCGCCGAGCAGCCCGGCCGCGGCGGCGCCGAGGAAGGCGAACAGGGCGATGAGCAGCATGTCGTGCACGGTCAGACCGCCTCCTCGCCGGGCGTGGCGTCGAAGCGGTAGCCGACGCCCCACACCGTCTGGATCAGGCGTGGCCTGGCCGGGTCGTCCTCGATCTTGCCCCGTAGCCGGCGTACGTGGACCGTCACCGTCGACAGGTCCCCGAAGTCCCAGCCCCAGACCTCGCGCATCAGGTCCTCGCGGCTGTAGGCGCGGCCGGGGTGGCGGAGGAAGAAGGCGAGGAGGTCGAACTCGCGGATGGTGAGGGCGAGTTCGGCGGCGCCCTTGGTGGCGCGGCGGGCGACCGGGTCGACGGTGAGACCGGCCGTGTGCAGGGGGTGCGCGGAGGCGGCGGGCCGGGTCCGGCGCAGGACGGACTCCACGCGCAGGACCAGTTCCCTCGGGCTGAACGGCTTCGTGACGTAGTCGTCCGCCCCCACCTCCAAGCCCAGGATCCGGTCGTCCTCGTCACCGCGGGCGGTGAGCATGATGACTGGCACGGAACCGCGCCCGCGCATCCGCCGGCACACCTCCAGACCGTCCATCCCGGGCAGCATCAGGTCCAGGACCACCAGGTCGGGCCAGTGCGCGGCGGCACGGGCGAGCGCGGCGGGTCCGTCCGCGGCGCGGTCCACGACGTATCCCGCGCGGTCGAGGTAGCCGGAGACGACCTCGGCGACGGTGGGGTCGTCGTCCACGACGAGGACGCGCGTCGTGTCCCCGTACCCGCTCGGGGCGGGGCCGGCACCTGGGGATTCGTACGGCTGCTGCATGCGTCCAGCCTCCCACCGGCCGCACGCCCGTGCCGCGCGCCCGCCTCGACGTCCGTGATTCGTAAGGAGTCCCCACGACCGTGATGTGCGAGGAGTCTCGACGTCCGTGACGCGCAGGGAGTCCCGGCGTCCGTGACGCGTAAGGAGTCCCGGCGTCCGTCATGCGCAGCGCGTCCCGGCGTCCGTCATGCGCAGGGCGTTTCGACGTCCGTGTTTCGTAAGGACCTGAAGTCCGATATTTACCTTTCGCGTTCGTAGGGTGAAAGCCGTGACTGCCCATCGCGCCCATCCCGCAACGGACCCGGAAGTCGACGTGGTCCTCCCCTGTCTGAACGAGGCCGAGGCCCTCCCCTGGGTGCTCGCCCGCATCCCGCCCGGCTGGCGCGCGCTCGTCGTGGACAACGGTTCCACGGACGGCTCGGCGGAGCTGGCCCGCGGTCTCGGCGCGACCGTCGTGCGCGAGGCGCGCCGCGGGTTCGGTGCCGCCTGCCACGCAGGACTGACCGCCGCCACCGCGGACATCGTGTGCTTCTGCGACTGCGACGCCTCGCTCGACCCGGCCCTGCTCGTGCCCTTCGTCCGCGAGGTGCGCGACGGCGAGGCCGACCTCGTGCTCGGGCGGCGCCGACCGCAGGGCCGCAGCGCCTGGCCCGCGCACGCCCGGGCGGGAAATCTCGCCCTGACGCGGATGCTCCGGCGGCGTACCGGGCTGCGCCTGCACGACCTCGGCCCGCTGCGGGCCGCCCGCCGCGAGCCGCTGCTGGAGCTCGGCCTCACCGACCGCCGCAGCGGCTACCCGCTCCAGATGGTCGTCCGCGCGGCCGACGCCGGCTGGCGCGTCACCGAGCACGACGTCCCGTACCTGCCGCGCACCGGCGCCTCCAAGGTCACCGGCACCTGGCGCGGGACCTGGCAGGCGGTACGGGACATGCGCCGCGTTCTCGCGGAACCGCCGGCGCGCGTGAAGGCGCCCGCCCCCTCTCAGGGAGGAACCACCCAGTGACGACGCTCCTCGTCATCGCCAAGGAACCGCGACCCGGCCGGGTCAAGACCCGGCTCACGCCGCCGTTCACGCCCCGGGAAGCGGCGCTGCTCGCCGAGGCGGCCCTCGTGGACACCCTCCGTACGGTGGCGGCGACGCCCGCGCGGCGCCGGGTGCTGGTGCTCGACGGAGAGCCCGGCCCCTGGCTGCCGCCCGGCTTCGACGTCGTACGACAGTGCCCGGGAGGTCTCGACGAGCGGCTGGCCGCGGCCTTCGCGGGCTGCGACGGACCCGCGCTGCTCATCGGCATGGACACGCCCCAGGTGACGCCCGAACTGCTCACCGTGGACTTCGCCGACTGCGACG
Source organism: Streptomyces sp. NPDC001530 (assembly GCF_042894545.1). Lineage (NCBI taxonomy): Bacteria > Bacillati > Actinomycetota > Actinomycetes > Kitasatosporales > Streptomycetaceae > Streptomyces > Streptomyces sp. NPDC001530. The sequence continues at coordinate 123,280 of NZ_JBIAVS010000004.1, read as the reverse complement.
CGTACTTCGGTCCGGCCGAGGACGGCGGATTCTGGGCGCTGGGGCTGGCCGTGCCCGACCCTGAGCTGCTGCGGGGGGTGCCGATGTCGACGCCCACGACGGGGGTCGTGCAGCGGGAGCGGTTGGTCGGGGCGGGGTTGCGGGTGCGGGATCTGCCGCGGTTGCGGGACGTCGACACCGCGGCCGACGCGGAGGTCGTCGCCGCGGGGGCGCCCGGGGGGCGGTTCGCGGCGGAGCTGGTGCGGGTGCGGGCGGTGAGCGGGCGATGAGTACGGCACCCGGCGTCGGGGCTGAGCTCGGGGAGGGTGAGCTTGCCGGCGCGCTCAGGGTGCCTCCCCCAAGCTCTTCGAGCAGGGGGTACCCCCAGCGCCCACCCTCCCCCAAGTTCTCGACTTCGCTCGAACAGGGGGGACCCCCATCGCCCCTAGCGGCACGCCTGCCCGCAGCTGGGATGGCAACACGTGTCCCAGCACCCTGGTCCGCCGATCCGTACTCCGATGCGATCCGTACCGGGCAAGGTCCCCTCTATCTTCGACGGCCCGACGGATGGCTGCTTCCGCTCGATGTCGAGCGGTGGTGTGCGCGGGCCGACGCGGCCGATCTGGAGGCGCTGCGGCGTTGTGAGGGGGCGGTGCTCGATGTGGGGTGTGGGCCGGGGCGGCTGGTTGCCGAGCTCGTAGCTCTGGGGCGGCCCGCGCTCGGGATCGACGTCAGTGAGGTGGCCGTCGCGCACACCGTGCGGCTCGGTGGGCAGGCGCTGCACCGGTCGGTCTTCGAACCGCTCCCCGGGGAGGGCCGCTGGGACACCGCGCTGCTCATCGACGGGAACGTCGGCATCGGGGGCGATCCGGCCGCCCTGCTGCGACGGCTGTCCCAAGTCATCGCGCCCGGCGGGCTGTTGATCGTCGAGACCGTCCCGGACGTGGACGTCGACGAACGTGTCAACGTGCGTGTCGTCCGCGTCACGGACGTCACCGGCGCCCACGGTGGCGCCGGGGACGCCGGCCCGGCCTTCCCCTGGGCCCGCGTCGGCACCCCGGCCCTGCTCCGGCACGCCGCGCGCGCGGGCTGGCGCCCGGACGGTCAGTGGACGGCCGGCGGCCGCTCCTTCGTCGCCCTGCGCAACCGCGGCGACCGACCGGGCCGTCGCGACCGCCACAACCGCAGCACGAGCAGCAGCGCCGAGCCCCCGAACAGCACCGCCGTGATCAGCAGCCAGCGGGCCAGGAAGTCGTCGCCGGAGAGGCCGGTGGCGGACCGGTAGTGGTCTGCCACCTGCCCGCTGATCAGCGGAAACCACACCAGCAACAGAAGAGCGGAGAGCGCCGCCGGGACCCGGACGTAGAGCGTCCACTCCCGGCGGCCCACCGCGCCCAGCGCCCCCGTGACGGCCCGGTCCGCGCCCGCGTACAACGGCACCAGCACCAGGTCGTGCAGCACGGCCGCGCCCACGAACCACAGCGCCACCGCGAACCAGTCGTCCGCGAGGAGCTGTACGCCCGCGTACGCGGCGAGCGCGAACGAGCAGGCGAGCAGCAGGATGTGGAGGGGGCTGCCGAGGGCGGGCTTCCCGAATGGTCCGAACGGTCGTCGCATCACAGGTCTCCGAACGTCATCCGGGCCACCCACTTGGTGTTGAGCACGCCGGGCGCCGCGGGGACGATGATGCGCGCCGGGTAGCCGTGGTCGGGGGTCAGTTCCTCGCCGTTGACGAACAGGGCGAGCAGGGAGCGCGGATCGCGCACCTGGTTGTCGCGCAGGGCGGCCCGCCGGAACGCGCCGCGCCGCTGGAGCGACTCCACCAGCACGTCGGGCGCCGCGCCCGCCTCGTACCCGACGAGCGCCGCCAGGTCCCGCAGCCGTACGCCCCGCCACCACTGGTCGGAGGTCGACCAGCCCTCCACGCAGGCGATGGGCAACGCCGAGCTGTACAGGGGGAGTTGGAGGAGATCGGCCCGACTCAGACGGACCGTACGGCCGGGTCCCTCGACGACCAGCCGCCACGCCTCCTCGCTCGTCTCGCTCGCGCTGATCCCGCGCGAGGCGGCGGTCTTGTTGATCTGGAAGCCGGCGGGTCCGGAGCCCGGTTCGGGGCCGCCGTGCGGGGTGAGCACGGCCGTCTCCCGCAGGGGGCCGTCGAAGCTGCGGCCCGCCGTGGTGACGAGCAGGAGCAGGGAGCCGCCGCCGACGAAGGCCAGGGCGCCGCGCCGCGAGACGGTGGGCGGGGCGGGGTCCGGCGCCGCCAACTCCCCTTCCTCGTCGTGCAGATGGCGCTCGTCCTGCAGATGACGCTCGTCCCTCAGATGGCGCAGATTGCGTACCGCCGTCGGCATCTTCAGCACCGCGTGCGCCACGAACGCGGCGAAGAACACCCAGGCACCGTAGAAGTGCAGCGGATAGAAGGAGCCGGGGAAGATGTAGTCGAGCTGGACGTTGAGCACGCCCGTGGTGAACTCGAAGAGGGCACCGCCGACCAGCAGGAGCAGCGAGATCCGCTCCAGCGCGTGAGCGAGGGACCGCGCGGGCGGCAGCGCGAACAGCTTCGGCACGACCGACCACAGCTTCGCCAGCAGGACGGGGATCAGCACGATGCCGAGCGTGACGTGGACGCCCTGCGTCAGCCGGTACAGCCAGGGTGGGTCGGTCGGCCAGGAGAAGAGATAGAAGCCGAGCAGACCCTTGTCCGGGGTCATGTCGTTCACCCGGGACAGGTTCGGGTTGTAGGCGGCGTACGACACGAGACCCGTCACGAACAGCACCGTGATCCCGCCGAGCAGGACGACGCCCAGCACGGAGGTGAACCAAGTGCCGCGCAGCGGGCTGCGCCAGAACGCGGGGGAGGAGGGAGACCGGGGCATGCTCCGACCGTAGGCCGGGAACACCCCCCGAACGGGTCCGCAAACCATGACGAAACTCTGACGTCCACCCCTGCGGCGGCCCCGCCGGGCGGCCACCGGCCTAGCGTGCCGGTGTGAACCGCGATCTTCCCCGCGACCGTCCCCGCGATCTCCTCCGCGACCGTCCCCGTGATCTCCCCCGCGAACGTCCCGGCGATCTCCTCCGCGACCTGTCCGCCGTCCTCGCCGCGGCGCTGCTCGTCACGGCGGCCGTCGTGATCGGCACCTCCATCGAGCACCGCGACGGCACGCTGCACGTCAGCTGGCCACCGCTGTACGCGCACTGGGAACCGCATGTCGGTCCCGGCACCTGGGCCGCGGTCGTGGTGGCCGTCGCCGTCGTCGCCTACGGGCCGTCGCTCGCCGCCCGGCTGCCCTGGCGCGCGCTGCTGCTCGCCTCCTGGGGCACCGCGATGGCCTGGACGTACTCCCTCGCGCTGGTCGACGGCTGGCAGCGCGGGATCGCCCGGCGGCTGACGACCGCGTACGAGTATCTGCAGGTCATCGACCCCGTCAACCGCTTCCACGACATCCCCGCCGCCCTGCGGGACTTCACCCACCACATCCTGATCCACTCCCCCGGCCACTGGCCCGCGCATGTCGCCGGGCATCCCCCCGCGGCCACCCTCACCTTCGTCCTCCTCGACCGGATCGGGCTGGGCGGCGGGGCCTGGGCGGGCGTCTGGTGCATCACCGTCGGGGCGACGGCGGCGGCCGCGGTCCTCGTCACCGTGCGGGTGCTGGCCGGGGAGGCGCTCGCCCGCCGCGCCGCCCCGTTCCTCGTCCTCGCCCCGGCCGCCGTGTGGATGGGCGCCTCCGCGGACGGGTACTTCACGGCGGTCGCCGCCTGGGCCGTCGCGTTCCTCGCCCTCGCGGTCACCGGACACCGGCCGCGGGCGAGCGGCCTGGCCTCCGGGCTTCTCTTCGGCCTCACCGCGTATCTCTCGTACGGGCTGACGCTGTTCGCGGTGATCGCCTGCGCGGTGCTGCTGCTCGGCTCCCGACGGCTGCGCCCCCTCCCGTACGTCGTCGCCGGACTCGCCGTCGTGCCGCTGGTGTTCACGGCGCTCGGCTTCAACTGGTGGGAGGCGTACCGCCTGCTGGTCACCCGCTACTACGAAGGGGCGGGCGGCATCCGGCCGTACGGCTACTGGGTGTGGGCGAACCTCGCGTGTACGGCACTGATCGTGGGCCCGGCGACGGTGGCAGGCCTGCGGCGCGCGGGCGCGGCCCCCGTACGCAAGAGCGTCCACGGCTGCGTGGGCGACCGTCTCCGCACCCCGGCGAGCGAGAGCGCGCCCGACCGCCTCCGGACCCCGGCGGGCCAGGGCGTGGGCGACCGGCTCCGTACCCTCGCGGCCGAACCCCGCCTGGCCCTGCTGGTGTTCGCCGCGCTGCTCGCCCTCCTCGTCGCCGATCTCTCCGGCATGAGCAAGGCGGAGACGGAGCGGATCTGGCTGCCGTTCGCGATGTGGCTGCTCGCGGCGGGGGCGTTCCTGCCCCGGCCGCGCGTCTGGCTCGCCGCGCAGGCCGGCCTCGCGCTGGTCATCAACCATCTGCTGTTCACCGGCTGGTGACCAGGGTCTTCGCCCCCTCCGCCCCTACCCGTCCCGTATCTGGGGGCTGCGCCCCCAGACCCCCCTAAAAGATTGCGCAGTTCCCCGCGCCCCTGAAGGGGCGCGGGGAACTGCGCGACAAGCCCCCACCCACCCGCAGCCGACAGGCTGGTACGGGACGGGTAGGGGCGGAGGGGGCGAAAAAACCCATCCCGTCCGGTCGCGGCGGCGTCAGCGCTTGAGGGACTCGGCGTCCCCCATGACGATCACCGGATGCTGGTCGGGATCGAGCGTGCGCAGCAGTTCCTTCATGTGCCCCTGCGCCAGGCTCACGCAGCCGTGTGTGGGCCCGCCGTGGTCGACGTGCAACCAGATGCCGCCCCCCTTTCCCGCGCCGAGGGGACGGGTCCAGTCGAGGGGGGAGGTACCGGGCTCGTGGTTGTAGTTGATCGCGACGACGTAGTCGAAGGAGCCCGCAAGCGGCTCGCCCTCGAAGCCCGTGCCGCCGACGGCGAAGCCCCGCGACCGGTCGTACGGCAGCTCGGTGCCGGGGTCGGCCAGCAGCCCGCCGGCATCGGTGAGGCCGAACACACCGATGGGCGAGCGGAGATCGCCGGCGTGGTGGTCGTCCGTCCAGCCCCTGAGGGCATTGTGGGCCGACCAGGTGGCACCCGGCAGCCAGCCCGCGCTCGTCCGCCGGTACAGCACCACCCGCGCGGTCGGGGAGTCCTTGCCCCGGCCGGTGACCAGGACGACCTGCCGTGCGTTCTCCGGGATCTCGGCGAGCGTCGCGGGCCCCAGGCCCGGCAGCCGCGCGGGGACGGAGGCAGCGGACGTGGCGGACGCCTCCGTGTCCGCGGAGCGCAGGCGGGGCATGGCGGCCTGCGTCGTCCCGGGAGCGCCGGAGGCACCGGGGGCACCGGGGGCCGATTCCGCGGCCCTCGTACCCCCACCGCATCCGACGAGCGTCACCGACACGACCAGGGCTGCGGCCCATATCCCCACAGGGACCGGGCGACTGGTGGATGAACCCATGATCGTCAGCCTGGAGGAGACATGTGAGGAACTGGTCAGGGTGCGGAATCCGGGCCGCGCCTCCCCTGACAGCCGAATGCCCTCGCGCCGACGACAGCGCCGATCCGCGACGAAAGGCACAGGTCAGCGCCGTATCGGGGAAGGGCGGGGACGGAGACCGGGCAGGCTGACCGGTTGCGGCGGGGTGCGGTGGTTCTCACGGTGGGCCCCAGAGAGCTACCACCGAAAGGACTTCGCATGCGTGCCCTTGTATCCCGACCCCGCGGACTCCTCCTGCCGCCCATGGTCTGCGCCGCGCTGATCTGCGGTCCGGTCGGGACGGCCGCCGCGGCCGTCGACGTACCCCGGGAGACGTCGGTCGGCGCCGACACGGAATGGCCCTTCACCGAGTCGGACGGGCTTCTGGACCAGCTCGGCATACTGGACGGCGCGGACCTGGAAGACGCGCTCGCCCCGCTGCTGGACGTCCTGTCCGACCTCGCCGGGGAGGACCTCGATCACCTCGACGCGGCCGGGGCGGTCGCGTACGCGACGGCCTTGGAGACGGCGAACGCCTCCGCCCAGCGGCAGCTGAAGGACCGGGCGCCCGCCGTGTCCGGAGGCACGAACAGGGCCGGCGTCCCGCTCGCCGATCCGGTCTCGGATCTGGGGGACCAGCTCCAGTCGACGGTCGACGATCTCGTGAAGGCCCTGACGGGAGCACTGGGCTCGGTGACGGGCCTGCTGTCGCCGGTGCTCGACGTGGTCACGGGGCTGCTCGGCGGCGCCCAGTCGGCGGTTCCGTCCCTGCCCACCATGGAAGGCCCGGCCGCCGCGTCGGCGTAGTGAGCCGAGGGCGGGGCTCCCGCGCGGGAGTCCCGCCGCGCCGCGCCGTGTCAGCAGGCCGAGCAGGTGGGCCATGCGCAGGGTGACGTCCCAGCGGGCGGCCCATCGGCTCCGGCGCGGGGCGGGTGCGGTGCGAGGGTGTCGGGTGCGGGCAGTCCGATCCGGTGGACGGCGAAGGCCGTGAGGAGTTCGGGCAGGTAGCCGGGATCGCCCGAGCCGTCAGTCGTGGGCGGCGGCCTTCTTGATCGCCTCGCGGATCCGGGAGTAGGTGCCGCAGCGGCAGACGTTCTCGATGCGGTCGATGTCGGCGTCCGTCGGACTGGACGTCTTCTTGAGGAGGGCCGCCGCCGCCATGATCTGTCCGGGCTGGCAGAAGCCGCACTGGGCGACGTCGCAGTCGAGCCAGGCCTGTTGGACCGGGTGGAGCGTGTCGCCGTCGGCCAGGCCCTCGATGGTGGTGACCTTGCGGTCGGCGCAGTCCGCGACCGGGACGACGCAGGGCTGGACCTCCGCGCCGTCGAGGTGGCTGGTGCAGGCCCGGCAGACGCCGACGCCGCAGCCGTACTTGGGTCCGGTGACGTCCAGCAGGTCGCGCAGGACCCACAGCAGCGGCATGTCGGCCGGTGCCTCGACGGTGACCGGCTTCCCGTTGAGGACGAAGGAGTAGGAGGGCATCGGTACCTTCTCGGACAGGGATCGGGGGCGCGGACTCTGATCAGAAGTTGAGCGGGAAGCGGCGGGGCCTGGTGCCGGTCGCGCGGGCGTAGGCGTTGGCGACGGCACCCGCCGCGGCCGGGACGCCGAGTTCGCCGGCTCCGCCGGGGTCTTGTCGGGAGGGCATGATGTGCGCCTCGAAGTGCAGCGGGGCGTGCCGCTGGCGGGCGTAGTGGAAGTCGGCGAAGCTGCCCTCGCGAACCGCGCCCCGGTCGATGTGCAGGCCGGCCCGCAGCACGGTGGAGATGCCGTCGACGGCGGTCCCCATGAGCTGGGCCTCGAGTCCGCGCGGGTTGACGGCCGTTCCGACGTCGGCCGCCATCACCACCTTGGTCACCCGGGGGTTCTTCGCGTCGGTGGCGTCGATCTCGACCAAACAGGCCACGCAGGAGCCGTACTCCTCGTGGACGGCGACGCCCTGGGCGTGGCCCTCCGGCATGGTCCGGCCCCAGTTCCCGGCGCTCGCGACCTTGTCGAGGACGGCCTTGGTGCGCTTGCTCCTGAGGGTCGTACGCCGGAACGCGACCGGGTCCTTGCCCAGGCTCCCCGCGACCTCGTCGACGACGATCTCCTCCGCGGTCCGCATCGTCCCGGAGTCCACCGAACGCCAGGCGCCGAGCGGCATCGCCAGGTCCACCCCGCCCGAATCCCCGGACACGCGCCCGAAGTTGTACGGGCCGCTGTCGCTGGGCAGCGGGCCCCCCGCGGCAGCGCGCTCCCGGAGGGAAACGGGGCCGGTCACACCGCCCTGGGCGGCCGGGCCCTCCTTCTCGTACGACTCGTTCACCGAGGCCATCATGTGGGTGAAGGCCACCACCCTGCCGCCCGCGTGGCTGGCGCGGATCCGGTGGTGGCTGGCCGGGCGCATCCTGCCGTGCCGGGTGTCGTCGCCGCGGCTCCACATCAGCTTGACCGGCCGGTGTGCCGCCTTGGAGATCTGGGCCGCCTCGATCGCGGCGTCGAAGTTCAGCCGCCGTCCGAACGAGCCGCCGCCCCGCGTGACATGGACGCGGACCTTGGACGCCGGCAGCCCGACCAGCGAGGCGATGGTGTCGCGGGCGTCCATCGGCGTCTGGGAGGAGAACCAGATCTCGGCGCTGTGGGCGCGAACGTCCGCGACCGCGGTCAGCACCTCCATCGGGGCGTGGCTGACGAAGGCGAACTCGAACTCGCCCGTCACCTGCCGCGTTCCGAGCAGCGGGGTCCCGAGCGACGGGACGGCGGCCCGCAGCCGGGACCGGATGGCCGTGTCGGACAGGGCCGCGAGCGGGCCCGGTGCCCAGGTGATCCGCAGCGCGTCCCTGGCCTTGAAGGCGTGGTGGAAGGAGTCCGCCACCACGGCGACACCACCGGCGATCCTGACCACCGCGTGGACACCCGGCAGGGCGCGGGCCGCCCGGTCGTCGACCGAGACGACCTTCCCGCCGAGCGTCGGCGGCCGCGCCACCACGGTCGGCTTCGCTCCGGCCACCTTCACGTCCCCGGCGTACTTCGCCCTGCCGGTGACGATGTCCCGCGCGTCGATCCGGGTCGTCGGCCGCCCGATCACCCGGTGTTCGGATGCCGGCTTGGGCCTGGTCGACACGGCGGGGTGCTGGATCCGGGCGGCGCTCTCGGTCAGCGACCCGAAGGTGGCCGTACGCCCGTCGGGGGCGATCACCATCGTGTCCCGGGTACGCAGCTTCCGCGCCGGCAGATGCCAGCGCCGCGCGGCCGCGGTCACCAGTTTGGCGCGCGCGGTGGCCGCCAGCTCGCGGGCGGGACCGTACAGCGACATGACCGAACTCGAGCCGCCGGTGTACTGGTTCCCCTTTTTCCGGGCCTCGGCGAGCGGGATGTGGACGTCGACGAGCCGGGCGTCCAGCTCCTCGGCGATCATCATGGCGACCGCGGTCGTGATGCCCTGGCCGACCTCGACGCGGGGCAGCCGGACGACCACCTTGTTGGCCGCGGTGACCTCCAGGACCAGCATCTCCTCGTCGGTGCCGGTCACCAGGACGTCGGACGGGGTGCGGGCGTCCGCCGCGGTGGGCTCGACGCCCTCCGCCGAGGAGCCGTCGCAGCCGAGCGGGGCGGCGACGGTCAGGGTGGACGCCGCCAGCGTGTAGACCATGAACCTGCGGCGGGACAACTGACGGGCCAACAGACTGTCCTCTCCGAGTACCCGGTTCGTTCGACTGTTATCTAGGAGGGGCCAGTCCTCTCCGGGGTTGCGTGGCCGGGAAGGTGATTTGAACGGGCGTGCCGCGCCGTGAAGTTGATGTGAACGCGCGCGCCGCGCCGGGACATTGATGTGAACGCGCGCGCCGCCTCCCGCGTCCCAGTATCGACCGACTCGGTGGGGAGAAGCGTATGAGCAGGCGAAGCAAGGTCAGGGGCGCCGCGGGCGCCGTCACGGCGGGCGCCCTCGCGCTCGTGGCACTTCAGGGATCCAGCGCCGACGCGGGAGACGAGAAGCCCTCGGCCGCTCACCCGAAGGTGTGCATCGGGACGCGGCCGGTGAAGAGCCTCCCCGGCCCGGGGCCCGAGCCCTCGCTGTACCGGGTGATGGACTACGTGGAGCGGACGGCCAAGGCGCACTACCCCACCGTCTTCACCGGCCTGTCGGTCGACGACGCCGAGCAGGCCACGGACGTGTACCGCATCCCCTCCAAGGCGTTCGACGCGGACATCTGCGGCCACGCCGAGAAGGGCGTGACGATACGGCTGCACGACACGGACGTCGCCAAACCCGAACTCGACGCCGTGGTCGACCACATCAGCGCGGACATGGACCGCTGGGACGGCACCTTCGAGCTGCGCGAGGTCGGCGAGGACAGTACGGGATTCGTGATCGTCGGCGTCGACGACCCCGCGAAGGCCGAACCCGTCATCAAGAAGGCCTACGGCGAGTTCGGCAGGAAGCACATCAAGGTGCAACACGTGGAACAGGCGTCGGCCGACTGAAGAGTGTCGTCAGTCGGTGGGCCCCACCGGACCACGTGTCACTCGGTGCGGAAGCCGGCCTTCACCTGGTCGAAGACCGGGCGGTACGCGTCCCATTTCGCCTCCGGCGCCGAGAGGTAGATGTCGTACTCCTTGGCGCCCTCCTGCCCGAAGCCGAGGTCGATGGCGCGGAACGCCCGTACCCGCCCCTTGAAGGTGAACTCCCAGATCGCCGCGGCCTTCCCCTGGAACGTGGTCCGCTCCATCCGGATCTTCCGGTACGTGGCGTAGTTGAGCTTGGTGTTCGCCTCGATGTTCTTGAAGTGCGACACGGGGTTCGGGCCCGCGGGGTCCACCGTGCCGATGGTGAGTTCCACCAGGCCGGACGGGTCGGTGTATTTGACCTGCTCGGAGGTCGGTTTGCCGCGCTTCCAGCCGTCCGGGACGGGATAGGAGGCGCCCAGCGTCTTGTCCTCGACCAGGTGGAACCCCTTGGGGACGGGCGAGGGCGTGGGTGTGGGCGTCGACTCCGCCGCGGTGCCGTGCGTACGCGTGCCGTTGTCGCGGTGCGATGCCACGTACAGCACGCCCGCGACGGCCGCGGCCGCCACGGTCACGGCGACCGCGCCGAGGACGAGCGGACGACGTGAGCGGCGCCCCGGCTCCGTCGGCAGCGACCGCGTCGGCGCGGGCTGCGGCTTGGACTTGGACTTGGAACTGGGGTTGGACTTGGGGCTGGGGCTGGCGTTGGGATTCGGCCGCGACAACGGCCGGGTGTGCAGCTGGGTCGGAGCCTCCGACGCCACGACCCGCAGCGCTCGCTCCGCCTCGTCCATCGACGGGCGCTCCGCCGGGTCCTTGGCCAGCAGCGCTTCGATGACGGGTTCGAGGGACCCGGCGTGCTTCATGGGCGCGAGCGGGTCGACGACGATGGCGTACGCCGTCTCGACCGCCGTGTCCTTACGGAACGGGGGCCGGCCCTCGACGGACTGGTACAGGGTCGCGCCCAGCGCCCAGAGGTCGGCGGCGGGGCCGGAGTTGCGGCCCTTCATCCGCTCGGGCGCGATGTAGTCGATCGACCCGACGATTTCGCCGGTCTTCGTCAGCGTGGAGGTCCCGCTCGTCATCGCTATACCGAAGTCGGTGAGGACGACACGGCCGTCGGCGCCCAGCAGTACGTTGCCGGGCTTGACGTCGCGGTGCATCACCCCCGCCGCGTGCGCGGCGCGCAGAGCGGCGATCATGCCGAGGCCGACCCGGGCGGCCTCGGCGGGCGGCAGGACCTCGCCGCCCTTGAGCAGCGCGTCGAGGGGCGTCGAGGGGACGTACTCCATGACGATGCAGGGCAGCCCCTGGTCGTCGACGACGTCGTGGACGACGACCACGTTGGGGTGGGCGCTGCGGGCCTCGCGGCGGGTGCGTTCGTAGAGGGTGGCGAGCTCGTCGTCGGTGAGGTGCGGCTGGACGTGCAGCCGTTTCAGGGCGACTTGGCGGCTCAGGACCTCATCCTCGGCGCGCCACACGGTGCCCATGCCACCGCGGCCGATCCGGTCCATCAACCGGTAACGCCCGGCGATCAGCCGCCCCTCGTCCGACACTGCGCGCCCCTCGCCGACGTTCCTGGTGTTCCTACACGCATCGACACCATAGTCGGCGCGGGTTTCCGGGACTGTGGCGCAGGCCATGTACGGGGTTGACCCGCAAGAGAGCCGTCCTCGGCGCGGGCCGGACCAGGAACCGTCCCGGTCGAGTCGTCGCGTTATCGTCACGCCTATGCAGTCCTACACAATCGGCCAGGCCGCGCGGCTCCTCGGCGTGAGCCCCGACACCGCCCGGCGGTGGGCGGACGCCGGGCGGGTGGCCACGCATCGGGACGAGGGTGGGCGGCGGCTCATCGATGGGCGGGACCTCGCCGCGTTCTCGGTCGAGCTGGCGAGGACGGGGGGTGAGGAGGGCGGCGGCTCCTACACCTCCGTCCGCAACGCGTTCCCCGGCATCGTCACCGCCGTCAAGCTCGGCGATGTCGCGGCCCAGGTGGAAATCCAGGCGGGACCGCACCGCCTGGTCTCCCTGCTCACGCGTGAGGCCGTCGAGGAACTGGGCCTGGAGGTCGGCATGGAAGCCACGGCCCGCGTGAAGTCGACGAACGTCCACATCGACCGCACCTGAGCCGACGCCCCGGACCAGAACCCGGTCGCGTTGGCCCCCACGACAGCCCGTGGCAACCACGACCGCCGTGGTCACCAGGCGTTTTTTCGCCCCCTCCGCCCCTGCCCGTCCCGTCCCGGGGGGGGGGGGGGGGGGGGGGGGGGGGGGGGGGGGGGGGGGGGGGGGGGGGGGGCGGGGGGGGGGGGGGGCGGCGGGGCGCGCG